>JAUYJF010000003.1 GCA_030688685.1 Candidatus Yanofskyibacteriota bacterium
AGAATCCAGAATAAATCCCTTTGACCTTCCAGAGCCTCGGGAGGATGAGGACCCTTCAGATGTTTTGCGTTCCAACGTACTGAACCTTGTAGGGCTCATGCGCCTTATGCTGGGAGGGCTCTCTCCAGAAGAGGATTCCATTATAGACAGGGCTTTAACCGAGACATACGCGCTCAAAGATATTACATCCGAGTCAGATCCCGCAACTTGGAGAGAAAAAACTCCCTTGATGGGGGATCTGGAGCAAGTCTTGGAAGGGATGGAAGGCGCTGACTCCTTGGTGCGGCGTCTGCGCAAGTACACCAAAGGAACGTACGCGGACTTCTTTAACAAACCGAGCAACATCGCGCTTGACAAGGGTTTTGTTGTGTTCGGCATCCGCGATATGGAAGATGAACTTCGCCCCATGGCCATGTATATTATCATGCGCTACATCTGGAATATTGTCCGCTCTGAACTTAAGAAGCGCATTCTTGTGATTGACGAAGCCTGGTGGATTATGCAGTCAGAGGACGGCGCTTCTTTCCTCTATGGCCTTGTGAAGCGGGCAAGAAAATACTGGCTGGGGGTAACAACCGTAACGCAAGACGTAGGAGATTTTATGCGCTCCTCGTATGGAAGGCCCATTATCACAAACGCGGCGCTTTCCGTTCTTATGAAGCAGAGCCCGGCCACTATTGACCTTGTGCAGAAATCTTTCAACCTCACAAGCGAAGAACGAGCCTTGCTTCTTCAAACAGAAGTAGGAGAGGGTATTTTCTTTGCCGGACAAAAGCACGTTGCCATGAAAGTGATGGCCTCACCCATTGAGCATAAAATTATTACTACAGATCCAGAAGAGCTCGCGAAACTCCGCGAGCAAGAGACGGAGGAAAACTAAGGAGCTCCTATGGCAGAGAACACTCAATCGCCCGCGCGGGCTAACACATCCCACGTAAGTCCTCTAGACCCTGATTTCCTTGTTTTCGCGCTTCCTCTTGCGTTTTTAATAGACATCTCAAGCTATCTTCTGGGAGGGCTGGATTTGGGTGTAACTGCGATAGTAGTCAACCTGATTCTTGGTGTTCCTCTTTTTATCTGGATGATCATACGCGGGAAAAACATTGAAGAAGCAAAACAGCAAATGCAAACGCGAACCAAGAATCTCCAAGGGTCGCTCGCGGCAAAACGCAAGACAAGAAAAGTCGCCATGCGAAAAGGGATAAAACGGGGACTTATTCTGTTTATTGGAAATTCAATCCCAATCGTGAATTTTATTCCCTTCTGGCTGATTGGTGTTGTAATGATGCTGAGAGAGCGATAATTTCCCCTTTAAGAAAAGGGTGGTATACTATTCCAATGATAAAGTTTTTCTCCGCTTTTCTCCTTTGTCTCCTTTTCGTCCCAATAGTGGCGTCAGGACAGATTGACTTAAATTTATCCTACCCAACCTTTGGGAATCTTAACATAAACGAAAACCAGAACCTGAACCAGATTATTGCTTGGTTCTACTACCTCATTGTTGGGATTTCCGGCCTTGCGGCTTTTATTATGATTGTGTGGGGAGGCGTTGAATGGATGTCCTCTTCCCTAGACCCAGGCAAAGCATCAGCGGCAAAGGATAGAATACAAAGCGCAGTATTCGGGCTTCTCCTTGTGCTCTCCTCTTTCCTAATTCTTCAAATTATCAATCCGGAGCTTTTGATCCTTGATCTCCAAATACGTTAGGTCCGCTCTCTCCCTTTATTTTAATCACAATCCTTCTGTTTGGCTCCTCGCCAATACTTTCTGAGACAACGTCTTGACGGCCCGTGAGCATGGCGTGAATGACCCTGCGCTCTGAAGCAGGCATGGGAGGAAGCTCCCGGTCATGCTTGAGAAGAGAAACCTCGTCGGCGGTAGTGGTTGCTAATTCGCGAAGGTATTGTTCGCGGTTTTTCCTGTAGTTGTTAATATCTAAGCGCAAAAACACAGGCTCCCCGATTTTCTTGCGGAGGATCGCCCGGATAAGATGCTGGATTTCAGCTAAGGTCTGCCCTTTTTCCCCAATGAAGAGCTGAGGCTCTTCCATGCGCGCGCTCACAAGGATCCCTTCGTCTCCTTGGTCTTCAACAAGAACCTCTGTTTCAATGCCGAGTTTTTGGAACAAGGCCTCGGTTTCTCCCTGAATGATCTGAATGTGGTCTTTGGAAATCATGCGGGTTTTTGTTTTTTTGTGATCCGGGCCTGCTGCCAAATACTGAAGACAAGCGTGGTAATAAGGTACAGCCCGATAGCCGAGGGGAACATCACCACGATGTACGCTATGATGAGCGGAAACACAAAGAGTGTCTGCTTTCGCATCATGTCGGCAAAATCAAGGGCGCCCGCTTTCTTTTCCCCTTTCAGGGAAGGAGCCATCTGTTTTGACTGCACAAACTGCAAAACCCCCGCAATCCCCGCCAGAACCAAAGACCCTTGGCTGAGATCAAGAATGCCCAGGAGCGTTGGCTCAATGACTCCCGGGTTGGCAATAAACGGGTAGAGCTTTCCTGTAATCTCTCCCGTCCCCAACCCGTTCCAGAAGAGGCGGTACACGGCAATCAGCACCGGAAGCTGGATTAAGAGGGGAAGGACGCCCGCGAATGGGTTCACCCCTTCCTTTTTATACAGCTCCATGATGGCTTGGGCCTGTTTTTGCCTGTCGTCTTTGAACTTCTCCTTCACCTCTTTCATCTTTGGCTGGAGTTCCGCTAAGGCAAGCTGGGAGCGCGCGGCTTTATCCGCAAGGGGATAAAACAAAATTCTGATCCCAATGGTCAGAACAATGATCGCGATTCCCAAGTCTTGCCCAGGAATAATCCCGTACAAAAAAACCAACGCGTTCAGCAGAGGCGCGGTAAGAAGTGTGTTGAATATGGAGCCAAAAAAGTCAATCATAGTGGGTCTCTTAAAAGTTCAGCCTGTTTTAAAAGGGCGAGCACGGTAGGGGAAACGTCAGCGAGATTCTCAGCTTTCATCCCAGGCAGAACAATAACGAGAAGGTCGTACCCCGGAAGAAGGTTCGGGAGAGTTTGCCAAAATGCTTCTTGGATGAGGCGGCGCACCCGGTTTCTTTTCACGGCCTTTTTGGAAACCTTCTTTGAAACAACGACCGCGATCCTGGACTCTTTCTCGCCTCCTTGCGGGAGTGCTTTCAGCTGAATCCCGCCAGCGCGAAATCCTTTCCCATAGCGCGCGACACCCTGCACGTCTTTTGTTTTTGTGAGACGGTGGGCTTTGGGGAGCATCTATACGGTAAGGCGCTTCCTTCCCTTCCTTCTTCTCGCTGTCAGCACCCTCTGGCCTGCCTTTGTTGCTGTGCGCGCGAGAAAGCCGTGGGTGCGCTTTCGCCTTTTTCTTTTTATTTTTCTGACTATGGCCATTGCGAATACTATACCGCAGTTGGCAGGAAGTATCAAGTGGCGGGAATATTTTTTCGCGGGTGCGCCGCCCCCAAAATCCTCCCCATGTTTTCCCCATCTTCTTCACACCCCCATGATACTTGCTGGTCATTTTGCCCTTTTGGGGGGTGTGGTATACTGAACCATCTGGAAATCCAAACCCCCACTATGACCAAAGAAGAACTCTGGCAAGCAACCCTTGCGCAGCTTCAATTCCACATATCCCCGGCGAACTTCGCGACCTGGCTCAAGAATACGTTTATTCTTTCCAGGAAGGATGGCGGGATTGTTGTTTCAGTTCCAAACAACTTTTCCAAGGAATGGCTGGAGAATAAGTATAATAAGATGATCTTTAAAACCCTCCGGGAGCTTGACCCTGAGCTCAAAGGGGTAACCTACACGGTGGAGAAAGCATCCGCGCGGCCCCAAGAGCGCTCCTTTTCTCCAATCCGAGAAAAAGAGGATCCTCAGATGGAGCTTCAGGAATTGCGGGTGGACAAAACAACCCGCCTGAATCCCCGCTACACCTTTGATAATTTTGTGGTTGGGCCTTTTAATGAGCTTGCGCACGCGGCCGCCTGGGCTATCGCGAAAAACCCAGCTTCCGTCTACAACCCTTTGTTTGTCTATGGGGGTGTCGGTCTTGGGAAAACCCATCTCCTGCAGGCTCTCGGGAACCATGTTCTCTTGGAAGGGATACGCTCCCGCATCAAATATGTTTCTTCAGAACAGTTCACCGCCGGCGTGGTAACCGCCATCCGGAATCGCACCGTGGAAGAGTTTCGCGCCCAGTATCGGGAAATAGACGTTCTTATTATTGATGACGTGCAATTCTTTGCGGGAAAGGACAAAACCCAAGAAGAATTGTTCCACACTTTTAACACTCTCTATGAAAACGGGGGGCAGATTGTGTTTTCTTCAGACCGGCCCCCAAAAGCGATTCCCGCCATTGAGGAGCGGCTCAAGTCCCGTTTTGAGGGCGGTATGATCGCTGATATCG
This sequence comes from Candidatus Yanofskyibacteriota bacterium, assembly GCA_030688685.1. Taxonomy (GTDB): domain Bacteria; phylum Patescibacteriota; class Minisyncoccia; order Minisyncoccales; family UBA10102; genus JAUYJF01. Next base: position 4,402 of record JAUYJF010000003.1, read on the forward strand.
GTTTTCCTGATTATGAGACGCGGCTTGCCATTCTTAAGTCAAAACTTCAGGAGAAAAATGTTTCCGTGGAAGACGCTGTTACAGAATACATCGCAGCCCACATCCAACGGAATATCCGTGAACTGGAGGGGGTTATCACCAAGCTTGCCGCCTTCTGCCTTCTCAATAATAGGTCCCCTGGTATGGCAGACACAAAAACGCTTCTCCGAGGGGTTATCCAGTCCCCCAATAAAGCGGTTTCCGTAAAGAAGATCGTCCAGGTTGTCGCTGAGTTTTATGATTTAAAAGAGAAGGATCTTGTGGCCGCTTCCAGAAAAAAAGAGATTGTCAGGCCCAGGCAAATTGCCATGTATCTGCTCCGTGAGGAATTAAAAGGTTCGTATCCTTTTATTGGGAACCGTTTTGGGGGCAAAGACCACACCACCGCCATTTACGCGTGCGAAAAAATCAATAAAGATCTCCAGGAATCAGAAATGCTTGTTGAGGAAATCGGTCTGATACGGCAGCGGATTTACAGTGGATAAAATACGGGTAGAAAAAAGTTCTTGTTTCCCCTCTCCTTCTTCCCCTTTTTTCCACACCCTTCTTCCCACGTTTAAAAGAAAGAAAACCCAGCACCAGCAACACATTTCCTCTGTTTCCTTCGTTTCCCACACCTATAACAATAACAACAAAAATACAAATACATTTATTATTGATTTCAGAATATGAAAACGACGGTGTTGAGAAACTCATTAAAAGAAGGGCTTTCCACGACAGAACGCGCAGTCGCCAAGTCTTCCACCCTCCCTATTCTTGGGAATATTCTTCTTTCCGCGGAAGGAGCGGTTCTTGAGTTGGCCGCCACCGACCTTGAGATTGGAATACGGTGGCGCATGCTGGCAAAAAACACCAAACCAGGTCGCGTAGTGGTGCCCCCTCGCGTTCTCTCTCAACTCCTCGCGCTTCTCTCAGATCAATCTGTGGATCTCCAAACAACAGCCTCTCAGCTTGTTCTGCAATCCTCAGAACACACCACAACCATTAAAACGCTTGACCCTGAAGAATTTCCCGTCATCCCGTCTCCAAAAGAAGGAGATTCATTCTTTGAAATTGACGTGCCTCTTCTCTGCCAAGGGCTTTCCCAGGTCGTGGGAGTTGTGGGGCAATCTCAAGCAAGGCCCGAAATCTCCGGCGTCTTCTTCTGTCTTCAAGGGAAGACTCTTCGTTTGGTTGCCACCGACAGCTTCCGTCTCGCGGAGCGCACGATAACGGTGGCAGGGTCTGTTCCAAAAGAATGGACATGTATTCTCCCGCAAAAAACAGCAAGAGAACTCACTTCCATTTTAGGAGAAAAGGAAGGGAAGGTGCGTCTCTATGCTTCTCCCACACAGGTTGTGTTTGAGTATAAAAATGAAGATGACCCCGCCCAGCCGCACGTGCAGATCATCTCCCGCCTTATTGATGGAGAATATCCTCAATACCAAGAAGTGTTGCCCAAAGACTATAAAATGCGCGCCGTTCTGGATCGCGCGGAGTTTTTAAACCGAATTAAAGCGGCGTCTCTGTTCGCGGGCAAATCAAATGAAGTGCGCGTTCTTGTGGATGAGGAGCAAAAAGGCGTGGAAGTTTCTTCCAGGTCTCAGGATCTCGGAGAGAACGCCTCTTTTCTGGCAGGAGAGATTACGGGGAAAGATCAAGCCGCCGCCTCTTTTAATTGGAGGTTTCTCGCGGAAGGACTTTCTTCTATTCGGGAACAAAATGTTCAACTCGGGTTTAATGGAGATGAGGGTCCTGCGGCTCTCATGCCTTCTCCAGCCGGAGAATTTCTCTATATTGTCATGCCCATTAAGGCCTAAGGAGTAGGTTTGCCGTTCAATACCCTGTTTGGATGGCAAAGTCCATAACCTGGCGCCAGATGGGGCCCGCAAGCCCCTCTCCAAGGCCTGTCATGGGGGTGTTATTATTATTCCCGACCCATACGCCAACAGCGAGAGAAGAAGGAATGTAGCCAATGATCCACCCGTTTGTGGAGTTGTCGGTTGTTCCTGTTTTCGCCGCCACAGTCTTATTGGGAAAGGAGAGGCGGGAGTTCGTGCCAAATACGGGAGCGCGGGCGACGTTATCTGAAAGAACGGATGTCATGAGAGCGGCGATTTCAGGTTGGATAACTCGAATGGCAGCGTGCGAATTTTGCTGGAGCACTCTTCCGCTTGGCGTTTCCAACCTCTGTATGAGAAGGGGAGGAACCCGCCTTCCTTCATTCGCGAATACTCCGTACGCTGATACGATATCCAAAAGGCGCACTTCCCCCGCCCCCAGCACAAGAGAAGGACCGTAAAAAGAAGAGGGCTGGTTGAGGGTCGTGATCCCCATATCTCGCGCCGTTTGCAGGCTCTCTTCAATTCCTGCCATCTGGAGGAGAACTTTAATGGCGGGAATGTTGAGAGATTGGGCAAGAGCTTGACGCAAAGTGACAGCGCCACGGAATTTCCCGTCATAGTTTTGGGGGATGTATTCTTTTCCTCCCCAGATGCCAAAGCTCGTAAGTTCATCGAGAACAACCGTATCGTCGGAGAACCCTTTCTGAAACGCGGTCGCGTACACGAAGGGCTTAAAAGAGGATCCTGGTTGTCTCCCTTGGAGGGTGGTCGCCACGTTTACCTGAGGATCAAAAAGACAGTCTTTCCCCGCAACACAGCCCGCGGGTTCTTTCTCCCCGTGCCAGTTTTTGGAGCCAACCAAAGCGAGCACTTCCCCTGTTGTTGGATCCAAAGCAACAAGAGAAGCGTTGTGCGCCCCAGAACTCAGGTTCCGCGCGGCACCCGCTGCCACTGCCCTCTCTGCCTCTTCCTGGAGCCCCCAGTCTAGGGTGGTAATCACGCGGAGCCCAGTGTTTCTTAAGTATTCTTCCCCAAACTGGCGGCTCAAAGAAGAAAGCACCTCAAACACAAAGTGCGGGGCTTTTAAAAAGGTGCCTGGAGTCCCAAGAGATATTTCTTCCTCTCTTGCCTGCGCAACTTCGTCCTCTGTCGCAAACCCGCGGCGCACCATCTGGCCAAACACGTAATCAGCTCGCGCCTCAAGATCTTCCCGGTTTTCGCTGTTGAACGGGGAGTAGTAGGAGGGGGCGCGGATCATCGCTGCCAAGAACCCCGCTTCTCCCAGCGTAATTTCTTTTGCCGGCTTTCCAAAGTAAAACTCAGAAGCGGCTCCCATCCCGTAAACATTAGACCCCATGGGGATCTGGTTGAGGTAGAACCCCAGGAGCTCGTCCTTTTCGTACCGCAGCTCCAGATCAAAGGTTAGGATGGCCTCCTTCACCTTGCGCTCCAGAGCCTTGTCCTGGCTCAGGAAGGCAGAGCGTGCCAGCTGCTGGGTGATGGTGGAGCCGCCCCATTGGGAGCCGGTCGTGATGTTCCGGATCAGTGACCTTGCGATTCCCCGGATATCAATTCCAAAATGTTTGTAAAAATTGCCGTCTTCCGCGGCAATGACCGCCTGCTGGAGATGGAGGGGAAATTCTGAAAGAGGGAGTTGAACGCGCTTTTCTTCTCCGCGTATTTCATACAGAAGGACGGTCCCCGTTCTGTCGTAGATCTGGGTGGATTCTGGAACGGAGAGTTCAGTAAACTTTTCCGGGCGCGGGAGGGTGCCAGCGTACGCGAACACAACAAAAAGCCCTCCTAACACTGAGAGCCCACACAAAACAAGGGCAAACCAAACTGCTCGCCCCAGCCATACCTTTGGAGTACGAGAGCCAGCCATGTACGCTTACTATGCCACAGATTGGCCTTTTGTTCAACTAAAAGAAAACAGCCCCAGAAAGGGGCTATTTTCTTGTTTCAAACAATAATTACATGCCTGCTTCTTCAGTCGCGGGCGCTTCGGTGGATTCTCCCTCCTCAGCTGGTTCGTCAGCAGCTGGAGTTTCTACAGGAGCATCCTCTCCTTCTGTCATTTGAGCCGTGGGCTCTGTTGCCTCAGTTCCTTCCTCAGGATCCAAGACAGTCAAAATTTCGTTGATCATAGTATTCTATTGGAGAGTTAGCTGGTATCTGGGGAGAATCCGACCCCTTCTCCCATAGGCCCCATTCTAGTCCAGAGGGGTCGGTTTGTCAACCATTGGTACGGCTTTTGCTCCCAAGGAACAGGCAATAGCTACCCCTAAAGCATCAGCGGCATCATCTGGCTCAGGGATCAGAGCCAACCCCAGGATTTCTTTCACCATGCGCTGGACCTGCCGTTTTTCTGCTCTCCCATACCCTCCAATAGCCATTTTTACCTGAAGAGGGGTAAATTCCATAACAGGAACCCCAGCTCTGCTTGCGGAGACAAGCACTACGCCTCGAGCTTCTGACACCGGCAGGGCGGTGCTCACATTTCGAGCAAAGAAAAGCTTTTCAATCCCTACCAGGTCTGGACGATATTTTCGCAAGAGTTTCTGTACCTCTTTCTCAAGGAGAAGGAGGCGATGTTCCGGCTTATCTTCCTTGGGTGTCTCAATGCATCCAAACGCGAGACAACGGAGGGCGCTCCCCTGTTCCTTTTGGACAACGCCAAACCCTGTTCTTGCTGTTCCAGGGTCAATGCCGAGAATAATCATGAGGCCGTGTTGGAATAGACTTCCTGTACGTCTTCGTGCTCATCTAAGGCGTCAGAAAAGGCTTCGTACTTGGCCTGATCTTCCTCAGAAAGCGCAACACGCTCTTTGGGGACCCATTCAATGGCAGCTTCTTCCGCTGTGATGCCCTTTGCGGCGAGAGCTTCTTGAACCTGGCTGAGCCGCGTGGGGTCGCAGATGATTTCCAAGGCCCCGTCTTGATACCGCAGGGTATCTTCAGCCCCAGCTTCAATTGCCGCAAGCTCCAAATCATCCTGAGAAAAAGATCCTTGCTCTGGGGCCAGCACCAGAACCCCCTTGCGGGCAAACATCCAGCGGACAGCACCTTCTTCCACAAGCTTTCCCCCTGCCCTGTCCACAACTTGCTTTATTTCTCCCAATGCCCGCTTTTTATTATCTGTAATGCTGAGAATAAGCACGGCAGCTCCTCCCGGGCCGTACGCGTCCAGGAGTATTTCTTCCAAGTGGGCAGTTTCTCCCTCTCCTGATCCCCGCTTTATGGCCCGATCAATGTTATCTGAAGGCATGTTGAAAGAGCGCGCTTTCTCAATGATCATGCGCAGGCGGGGGTTTGACGCAGGATCTGATCCGCTCTCCCGAGAAACGATCGCGAGTTCCTTGGAGAGCTTCGCGAACATCTTACTTCTCTGGATCGCAGATGCGTCTTTTTTCCGTTTTACGGTTTTTGCGTGACTGTGGCCGCTCATATTGAATACTTTATACCATCTTGTCTTGGGCGCGAGCCCCCATATGTTTATAGGCAAGAGGAGTGGCAACCCTGCCCTTTGGCGTGCGTTCCACCAGCCCGAGCTGGAGTAAATAGGGCTCTAAAACATCAAGCACCGTCTCCTGGTCTTCATTCATGGCCGCTGCCAGCGCCTGAATTCCCGCGGGTCCCCCTTTGAAGGTTGTCATGAGAATCTCCAGCAGCTTCCGGTCAGCTTGCTCTAATCCCCAGCTGTCAATCTCAAAAAACGCGAAGGCGCGCTCGGTGGTGTCAGGGCTAATGGTACCGTTCCCTTGAATTAAGGCAAAGTCCCGGACCCGTTTGAGAATGCGGTTTGCGATGCGGGGAGTTGCCCGCGAGCGGGAAGCAATCATGCGGATGGCGGCAGGATCAATAGGAGCTCCGAGGAGCTGAGCGGATCTGGCGAGAATCTTCTCAATTTCTCCCTGCGAGTAAAAAGAAAATTGGAAAATAGAGCCGAAGCGGTTGCGGAAAGGGGCGGGAAGAAGCGACAAGCGGGTGGTGGCGCCAATAAGCATAAAATGGGGGATGCGCAGTTCCATGGTTCTGGCCATTGGCCCTCGTCCCAGGATCAGGTGGAGGGTGTAATCTTCCAAAGCTGAATAGAGAGACTCCATCACGATCTTTGGAATGCGGTGGCATTCATCCACAAATAAAATGTCCCCCTCTTCCAGGTTCGTAAGGAGGGAAGCGAGATCCCCGGTTTTTTCCATGCTGGGCCCCGCGCATGTTCTGAGGGTTGCTCCCATCTCTTGCGCTATAATGCCAGCCAAGGAAGTTTTCCCAAGACCCGATCCTCCATAAAACAGGACATGTTCAAGTGTCCCACCACGCTTTTTCGCGGCATCAATACTGATACGCAGGTTGTTCTTTACTTTTTCCTGTCCTACATACTCATCCCAAGAGGTAGGACGCAGGTTTATGTCCCAGTCGTTTGGACTCTTGACAGGCATACTGTTATCTATTATAGTACTTATGATGACCCGCCCAAGAGGTGGGGGCGTACGGAGATACTTTTAGCATATCGGATGACTTGGTTTTTGCTGAGCCACTCCTCGGAGTATTTCTAAGCTTGCGTGCGAATGCGTCAGCTTTTGTGCCCCCACCTGTTCGGCGGTTTTTTCTTTGTATTTTATGGTGCTTCCACAACTCGTTCCACTTCTTCTAAAGTGGTGATATGGACCACCACCTTCAAAAGTCCGTCCTGGTACATCCTTACCATGCCTTGGGACACAGCACCGGTCTCTAATTCCGAAGCGGGAGCGGAAGCTCTGATTGCTTTCTCCACAGAAGCGCTTATCGGGATTGCTTCATAGATCCCTGTCCGCCCTTTGTATCCGGTGAAGTTGCAATCTTGGCATCCTTGGGCGATTGGAACGCGCAAAGATTTCGGGATGTCTCTTTGGAGAGCGGCAGGAAGCTGTTTGAGCGCGTCCAGGATCTTTCTCTCCTTTCCGGGGTCCGATTCCAACTTCACGCATGCCTGACATACCTTACGCACGAGCCGCTGGGCTATGATGATGTTGACAGCCGCGGCAATATTAGAAGGGGAGGCTCCCAAGCTTTCCAGCCGGGGGGCGGCTCCCGCCGCGTCATTCGTGTGAAGCGTTGAAAATACGAGGTGTCCGGTGAGGGCTGCCTGGAGGGCTATGCCCGCTGTCTCCCCATCCCGGATCTCCCCCACGAGAATCACGTCAGGATCTTGTCTTACAATAGACCGTAGCCCTGAGGCAAAGTCGTACCCTTTTTCCGGGTGGACCTGAGTTTGAGACACTCCTTCCAGTCGGTATTCAACTGGATCCTCAATGGTGATGATTTTTAATTCTGGTTTGCGTACTTCTTGCAGGAAGGCGTAGAGCGTTGTTGTTTTCCCGGATCCTGTGGGTCCAGTAACGATCACCATTCCGTGAGGACGGGAAATCTCCTTTGAGAACAGCTCAAAAAGATCTGGTCGCAACCCCAGGTCTTTCAGAGAGGAGAGGGACGAGGGGTCAAGAAAACGGAGAACCAAGGCTTCCCCATGGGTGGCAGGAAGCGTGGAAACGCGAATTTCAATCTCCCGATCTCCCGCAGAAAAGGTGATTCTTCCGTCCTGCGGTTTGTTTTCAATATTCAGCTTAATACCTGCCTTGAGCTTGATGCGGGAAAGCAGGGGCGCGTACACGGCGGGGCTCAGCCGCCCTGCCTCGTGGAGTATGCCGTCAAGCCGCAGGCGCAGGACAACCTCGCTCTCTTCCGGTTCTATGTGGAGGTCAGAGGCCCGCAGGAGAACGCCGCAGCTCAGGAGACCCGACAGCAGGCGCGAGGTGTCTTGTTCGGATAATTCTTGAAGGAGCGCGTGGATATCCCGCAAAGATTTTACGCGCGAACCTGTATTCTCAAATTCTGAAGCGGATATTTCAATGCCCTGAATCTTTGATTCCGTCATGCGAAAGAAAGGATTTCAAGAACAACTCGTTTTGCTTCCGCGGGACTGTTCTGAGGAAGGGAAAAGAGAACCCATTTCCCCTTTTCCTGTCCGTGAAATTTGTTCATGACACTTTGACGAACCGCGTGCGACCCTCCGCGCAAAAGGCCTCGGAGAGGAGCGTGTTCTGCTGGCTGGAAGAGGAAAAGGCATCCTTGGCCGTTCCCGAGGCGGGAGGATACCGCGTTGCACACATCCGGCAGGATCTTGGAATTTGCGTGTGCTCGCTCAAAGTCTAGCCAAGAGAGGGAGGTTATGTACAATTGAGGGGTAGGCATGTATTCCAGCCCCGCGAGAGAATTTCCAGTGAGCTGGCGCACCGAATTCTGCAGTTCAGCGCTCTGCTTGGGCTCTTCTGGGTTGGCCACAATAATGTCGTGCTCTGAGATTGTTCCCGCAGAAAGCGCAAAGTACAGCTTAATGTCTTGATCTTCCTTTTGATAGGAAACCTGGGAAACCCAAGGAGCGATCCCGCGAAGCGTTACCTGGAATACTTTGTCTTGTTTCTGCTCCATAGATGAGTGGAGCATACCGAAAAATGGGCAAAAAGTCAACGATACAATCACAGAGCGAAGAAGAAACGAGGCAGATCGCAGAGCAATTTGCCAAGACGCTTCCTTTCAAAAAAGAAGGCGCTCTTGTGGTCGCCCTTTCCGGAGATTTGGGCGCTGGGAAAACAGTGTTTGCCCAAGGATTCGCGAGAGGATTGGGAGCTCTCGCTCTCATTACAAGCCCGACATTTCTTCTCATTCGGCACACCCCTCTCTCTGGGAGTCATTTTTCACAGTTTGTGCATATTGATTGCTACAGGCTTGAAGATCCCGCGGAACTTCTTGCGTTGGGATTGCGAGAGGTTCTTTCTGAAGCGGGGAATGTCGTCCTTATTGAGTGGGCCGATAGAATACGGGGCATTCTCCCTGCGGACACGATTTGGGTTTCTCTCTCGTATGCCGGAGATCAAGAGCGCGAAATAACTATACAAAAGGAGGCTTTTCCGGGAATTGGAGGTGCTTGACAGGCCGCCGGGATTCCCGGTACGTTGTTTCCCTTAAATCTCGCCGACTATTAGTGGTATAATGCCCTCATGCCAGCTGAACGATTACTTGTATTTGACGCCAACGCGCTCATTCACCGAGCGTACCATGCCCTGCCTCCTCTCACGTCAGCGCGCGGGGAAATGGTGAACGCGCTCTATGGATTTTTGCTGGTGTTCTTCCGCTCGATAAAAGAATTTCATCCCTCCTCCATGGTTGCCGCTTTTGATATGGCAGCTCCCACCAAGAGGTTAGAGAAGTTTGCCGCGTACAAAGCCACGCGGGTCCGCGGGGAAGACGAACTCTACGCGCAAATTCCGTACGTGAAACAGGCGCTGGAGAGTTTTGGCGTGCCCTGGTTTGAATGCGTGGGATACGAGGCAGACGACATAATCGGAGCTATTTCTGAGAAGGCGGCTTTTCTTAAAAACCTGGAAACGGTCATTGTGACCGGAGATTTGGACGCTCTCCAGCTTGTGGGAGATCGCACGAAAGTATACACCCTCAGGCGCGGGATCCAGGATTCGGTGCTCTACGACACAGAAACCGTCAAAAAACGCTTTGGGGGGCTGGATCCCGGCCAGCTTCGCGATTACAAGGGATTGGCGGGAGACGCCTCTGACAATATTCCCGGCGTGAAGGGAATTGGAGAAAAAGGCGCAATTCAGCTGCTGAATGATTTCGGATCTCTTGAAGGCGTATACGCTGCGGTGGAAAAGGAAGACGTGAGAATTCCAAAACGCCAGCTCGCGGCTCTCAATTCCCATAAAAAAGAGGCGCTGCTGAGCCGGGAGCTCGCGACCATTGAAAAGGAAATCCCGACCGCGTTCCAGATAGAAGATTTCCAATGGAAATTTTCGCCAGAAAAAGCGGAATCCTTTCTCGCCCGGTACGGATTCCGCCAGCTGCAGACGCGGATTCCCGAGCTGAACGGCGAGGCTGCGGGGAAAAAAGAAAAAGAAACAGCGTACGCGAAGATTGAACGGTTCTCCGAGGAGGGTATTCTTTCTCCTCAGCTTTCTGAGCTTGAGAAAGAACTCGTTCCTGTCATGCAAGATATGGAAAAGGCGGGAATGCGCGTTGATACCCCGTACTTTAAGAAGTTGGAAAAAGAAATGGCGGAAGATCTCGCGGATCTTGAGAAGAATATTCAGAAGCTTGCGGGTCGCGAATTTAACGTGGCTTCTCCCCGTCAGCTCGCGGCTCTCCTGTTTGAGGTGTTGGGGATATCCCCAAAGGGAATCAAGAAGACTCCGGGAGGCGTTCTCTCCACCGCTTCCCCTGAACTTGAAAAAATCAAGCATGCCCACCCGATCGTGCGGGAGGTTCTCTTGTGGCGGGAAATTTCAAAAATCTACACTACGTATGTGTTGCCTCTTCCTGCTCTGGCGGACGAGCAGGGGCGGGTTCACACGTCGTTTGATCAGCTTGGTACGGCAACCGGGAGGATTTCCTCCTCCTCTCCCAATCTCCAGAACATTCCCATTCAAGGAGTATGGGGTCCGAAAATCCGAAAAGGATTTATCGCGGAGCCTGGCTCCATGCTCGCTGCCTTTGATTATTCCCAGATGGAGCTTCGGATTGCGGCGCACCTGACGGGTGATCCAACCATGCAGGAAGCGTTCCTCCGCAACGAGGACATTCACGCGGTAACCGCGGCGGAAGTGTTTGGAATTCCCCTTGGGGAGGTAACAAAAGAACTGCGATCACGGGCAAAAGCTTTAAACTTCGGGATTTTGTACGGGATGGGAGCCCGGGGGTTTGCGGCCGCATCCGGCATCTCCCATGAAGAAGCGGAAGCTTTCATGGCAGGATATTTGGCTCGGTTTTCCGGCATTCGTTCGTATGTGGAAGAGACAATTCAGTTTGCTCAGGAACATGGATATGTGGAGACGCTCTGGGGAAGAAAACGGTACCTGCCGGACATCCGATCAAGAACTCCTCATGTGCGGGCTCAGGCTGAACGCATGGCGATCAATCATCCGGTGCAGGGATCTGCCGCCGATATTTTAAAGAAGGCAATGGTCGCTATTGCTCAGGAGATCGCTTCTGATGATTGCCGCCTTCTTCTGCAGATCCATGATGAATTGCTCTTTGAAATTCGCGATGGTATGCTTGCAGAAAAGGCGCCAAAGATTCAGAGCATCATGCAAAACGCCATTACGCTTTCCGTTCCTCTGCGCGTTGACGTAAAGACAGGCCCGAATTGGGGCACTCTCAATCAGTTTCTATGACAAAAGTTCTTGTGGTGGAAGATGATAAATTTCTCAGGGATCTTATTGCGCGGAAGCTCATTTCCGAAGGCTTTGAGGTGGAGGAAGCGGCGGATGGCAAAGAAGGAGTCTTGAAAGCGAAGGCCGCGGACGCTGACATCATTCTCCTGGATCTCATGCTTCCTGGTAGGGATGGATTTGAGGTGGCAGAGGAGCTCCGTCGCGAATGGCAGGCTGCTCCCATTCCTATTCTCGTGCTGACAAACCTGGATCAGAAAGAGCATATTGAAAGAGTGATGGAATTGGGAGCCGCAGGGTACCTGGTTAAGGTGAACTGCACGCCAGCGGACATTGTGAAGAAAATCAGGGAGGTGCTTTCCAAATAAACATGCTGATATTTTTCTATGGAACGGATTCTTTCAGGATCCGGAAAAAACTGAAGGCCCTCAAAGAGCGCTACAAGGAAATAGCTCCGGTGTCTCTTCAGGTGCGCGAGTGGGAAGAGCCGGATTTCTCGTCTGTCCAGCAGGAGTTGGAGACGCAGTCGCTGTTCCGGGAGAAACGGTTCTTTGTTCTCAGGAATTGGTACGGGCATTCAGGATGCGAGGAGTTTCTCGCGACCCATCGTAAGCTTTTCATAGAAGACGAGAACAACATCGTTGTGCTTGTGCAGGAGGGAGAGCTTTCCGTGAATCCTTCGCTGTTCGCGTTCCTTTCGGAATCCTGCGCTCTCATGCGGGAATTTTCACAGCTCTCCGGAAAAGAACTGCAAGATTGGGCGGCAAAGACAGCCGCGGGGTATAAAGCATCTCTTCCCAGCTCTGTTCTGGACCGCGCGGTCGCAGCAAGCTGCGGTGATCTGTGGCGCCTGGATCAGGATATTAAAAAGCTCGCTGCCTACGGGAAGCAGGGAGCCGCGGAACTTATCCATACGGACGCCTCAATCTCTATTTTTCAAACACTGAACGCGTGGGGCAGAAAGGACACGGCCACCGCTCTCGCGCATGTGCGGGTGCACGAACAGCAGGGAGATTCCCCTCTGTTCGTGTCCTCCATGCTTATTTCACATATCAGGTCCCTTCTTTCGGTTCAGGATTTGCAGGAACGCGGGTATGACACTGCCAGAATCGCAAAAGAAAGCGGGGTGAGATTCCCCGCCAAGCTTTTGGCTGTCGCAAGACTGTTTACCCGCCAGGAACTTCTCTCAGCCTTTTCCAGCCTATGGCGCATTGAGCGCGCGCTTAAGTCCGGGAGAATTCAGGGGTTCTTTCCCTTGGAGTTTTTTATTGCCCAGCACGCGAAACGCGCTTCGTGATGCGTGACTTTATGCGAGAAGCAGTGTTCTTCTTGATGATTCCCCACTTTGCCGCCTTATCCAGGGCTTTGTAGGCCGCAGGGAGCGCTTTTTGCTGCTCTTCTTTCGGGGATGTCAGTCCTTTTTGAATCGTCTTTAAGACGTCTCTCATTTGGCGCCTTCCTTTGAGATTGCGCTGTGCCCGTTTTTTGCTTTGGCGAAGCGCTTTTTTCGCGGATTTCTTGATTGGCATACTTAGCTTGTAGCATCTTTCCTCTGTTTGAGCAAGTCCCGAAGTTGGGCGGCCCGCTCAAAGTCCAGGTTCTTTGCCGCTTCCGTCATTTCTTTCTCAAGAAGCTTGGGGTCGGAGACCAGCCCGAATTCCTCTGCGATGGCATCTCTCTTTTTGGCGCCCAAAGACCATTCGCGGATTTCTTTCACGATGGGCTGGGGAATAATGTCGTGTTCTTTATTGTACGCCGCTTGGATGTCCCTTCTCCTTTCCACTTCCTGTACCGCGCTCTTCACGGATCCTGTCATGGTATCCGCGTACAAAATCGCCCGCCCCTTTGGATGGCGCGCCGCCCTTCCCATGGTTTGAATGAGCGTCGTCTCGTTTCTCAGGAATCCTTCTTTGTCAGCGTCAAGAATGAGCACAAGGGCAACTTCCGGAAGATCCAGCCCTTCCCGAAGCAAGTTGACGCCTACGAGCGCGTCGTACACCCCTCGGCGGAATTTCTCAAGAATCTCAGGACGCTCTAAGGTTTTTATCTCAGAATGCAGCCACTGCGTGTTCACCCCCTGTCTTTGTAAGTGATCCGCGATTTCTTCCGCGAGGCGTTTGGTCAATGTAATGACAAGCGAGCGCTGTCCCAGTTCTTTCGCTTTTTTGATCTCATCCACCGCGTCTTGCATCTGGTGGGCGGTGGGGCGGATTTCAAGAGCGGGCTCAAGAAGACCGGTGGGGCGAATGAGCTGTTCTGCCACGTGCCCTTTGGCGCGCTGCATCTCCCAGGAGCCGGGAGTGGCAGACACGTGGATGATCTGAGGCGCTTTCGCGAGGAACTCTTCAAAGGTGAGCGGGCGGTTGTCTATTGCGGAAGGGAGGCGGAACCCGTGATCCACGAGAGATTGTTTGCGCACCCTGTCTTGGGTGGACATTGCGCGAAGCTGGGAAAGGGTCAGGTGAGATTCGTCCACAAACACCATGAAATCTTTTGGGAAATAATCCAGGAGCGTAAAAGGAGGGGTGCTCGGCTCGCGAAACTCCATATGGCGGGAGTAGTTCTCAATGCCGTGGCAATACCCTGACTCTTCAATCATCTCAAGGTCGTATTGTGTTCTTTGCTCCAGCCGCTGGGCTTCCAGGAGTTTTCCCTGGGTCTTGAGCGCGACGAGGCGGTGGCTCAGCTCTGTGCGGATATTTTGCAGGGCGATCTTGAGCTTGTCTTGAGGGGTAACCCAGAATTTCGCGGGAAACAGGGTCCAGGATTCGCGGGAGCGGAACTGAGGGGAGAGAGAGGGTTCTGCGACAGAGAGAGCTTCCAGGATTGGCCCGTGGAATTCAAAGCGGATGATTTCTCTTCCGGTGACAGAAAACACGTCTACGGTGTCCCCGCGAAGCCGGAAGAGGCCGGGAGCAAACGCAATATCGTTGCGGCTGTACTGCAGGGACGTAAGGTGCTCCAGGAACTTTCTCCGCTCCAATGTTTGTCCCGCCCTGATCTCCAAGGAAATGCGCGCGTATTCTTCCGGAGACCCGATGTTGTAGATGCAGGAAACGGAAGCTACCACAATGGTATCTCTTCGCGCCAACGCGTCCTGGGCCGCCTCATGGCGGAGCCTGTCCAGCACCTCGTTGATCTTGGAATCTTTTTCAATATAGGTATCGGTTGAAGGGATATAGGCCTCCGGCTGGTAGTAGTCAAAGTAGGAGACAAAGTAATGCACCCCAGAGTCGGGGAAGAATTCTTTGAACTCCTCGTACAATTGGGCGGCAAGGGTTTTGTTCGCAGCCACTATCAGAGCGGGCCTTTGTGTCTTTTCTATGATATTGGCAACTGTGAATGTGTTGTGCACAAAGAGACCGCCAAAACCAGCTAGAAAGGTTTCGTTGTCTTGCACTGCAAAGTCGTACACAAACCCCTTGCCAGAAAATTCCTGAATACTTTTCACCGGAGTCCAAACCGCATTGAGTAATGCTTTATATTCCTTCAGCTCTCCTAATAGAGACTCGTTCCTGATTCGTTTCTTGGCGGCTCTTTCAAAGGTGTCGATAACACGGATAAAGACATGGCGTGAGGGTTGACGTATCCCTGCTTCGAGCATGGAGATATGAGAGCGATCCATCAAGGAGCCAGCGACTTCTCGTTGGAGAAGGCCAAGATGTTGTCTTGTCTGGTACATCCACGACCCAGTAGTGGGGATAATGTCAACATTAGTATTTGTTGTTGGGCGTATGAGTTTGCGTAATTTGCTCTGTTTTGCTGAGGTAGTGAAGCCAATCTCTTTGGCGAAGATCTCTATGTTCTTTTGCCCGGTTATAGAAAGAATCCAGACATCAGACATTCTTTTTGAATTCGGTACGCGAACTTTTTTGTGGCGTATTCTTGCGTGAATCCCAAATCGGAGAAGAGCATAAACCAATTCCGATGAGAGTCGGCGGGAAACTGTTGAGCAGCTAATTGTAGTGTCTTGCTCCACGCCGCCGTCACCAGAAAAGTATGCGGCGATCAGCCACCCCAATTGTTGGTTGCTAAGCTGCGTCCAGAAATAGGGAAAATGTTTTGTGTAGGCGTTTTTTCCGCAGAGATCCGCGCATAATACACGTAAGATTTGTGAAGAAATTTGGTAGCCATATTGATCAAGCCTTCGTTTTACTCCGTTAAGCCCAATTGTCCGCAGTGTTTTTTGAGTTGCTTGCCATGCTTTTCGATCTGCTGTGGTAAGAAGAACACACTTGTCCGCGGCATGCCCTTCAGCAAGGTAGAACCCAAGAAAGTTGAGCCAATGAGAATCAAGGGGCAGGTCTAGGGGGTATTGATATCTTTGTCGCACAAGCCCCACCCGCGCGTTCTCTCGGAGAGAAGGTGCGTATTTCGTCAATGCGAGAAACTTTTTCTCAGAGATTCGTTCTTCCCGATGAAGAACTCGCCATGCCTTCGAAGGGCCCAATGTTTTATAAAGGAGTTTCTCGTGGGCTAAGAGTTGTGGGCGTGGAATGCAGAAGTACAAATTCAGTTGACGGAGAAGTGGGAGGATTGAAAGCTTACGCAAGGGCTTGTTGGGAGGAGGGAGTTTTCTAGGAACGGGCAGGTAATCTCCCTCACGCATTTCCGAGGTTTTTATGAGAGAGAGTTTGCCGTTGCGAAGAACCCAAAAAGTATGGTCTCCCGTAACTGCAACTTCCTTCCCACAAGCTGTGCGGATTCGATGAAGTTTTTTGGGCGCGCAGTGGCGCGTAATTTGGTATACTCGTTTCCAACCCATCCTCTTTGTCATAGGATCGATACTGAAGGCATAAAGGTTAGAAAGGGATTCCCCCTCTAAAATCTCTGTATTTCCCGCACACTTCACTTTCTCTGCGCCTCTTTCCATGTAAGAATCCGCCAACTCCCCCATTTTGATTAACTGGGGCGTTCTACCTTTTCTAATGTAAACAGGTGTATCTCCGGTCACGCTTTTCCCAGACCCTGTCACGCCCAAAAGTACCTGGTGGGGGAGGCCTGATTTCATTCCATCGGTGAGCTGGGCTATCGCCTGGGGCTGGTCTCCGGTGGGTTGGAATTTGGAAACAAGACGGAATGCCATATCTTCAGTATAATGGATACATGATTGCTTACCTAAAAGGTACGGTTCTCGCCAAAGACACAGAGTATATCATACTTTCTGTTGGAGATACAGGGTATAAAGTCCATGTCGCAGAGAAGACGCATGCCGCGCTTTCTGCGGGGGACGAGCTCGAAGTGTTCTGTGCTTCCCGTATTCGTCAGGAGGAAGAGTTGGAGCTTTTTGGGCTTCCTTCCTTCCGCGCGCTCCAGCTGTTTGATTTGGTGCGCGGGGTTTCAGGCATAGGCCCAAAAGCGGCGCTGGCTATTGTATCCCAAGGAGAACCAGAGGATCTGGAGAGAGCGATAGCCCAGGGAGAAGAAGCGTTTTTCCGGGGGGTGCACGGTCTGGGCAAAAAGAAAATTCAAAAGGTTATTTTTGAACTTACCGGAAAGATGGATACCCGGAAAGAACAGGATCAGGTCCCGGACGAAGAAGTAGACGCCCTCACCTCTCTTGGGTTTTCTCGCCAAAAAGCAAAAGAAGCGCTTTCTGGGGTTTCCGCCCAGGACACGGAAGAGCGCATTCGCCAAGCTCTCAAGATAATTAGAAGATAATGAACAGGATTAAAAAACTCATTCCCCCGTTTCTTCTAAGCTCGTACCACTTCGCGCTCGCGTACTTGGGAGCCGCGTTCTTTGGGTTTCCGGCAAAGAAGTTGACGGTTATCGGGGTAACGGGAACAGACGGAAAATCCACTACGGTTGAAATGCTCACGCGCATTCTCGCAGAATCAGGAGCAAAAGCTGCTTCCACCTCTTCTGTCTGGTTTCAGATCGGGGAAAAGAAATGGAAGAATACGACAAAGATGGGCATGCCCGGCCGCTTCTTTCTCCAGAGATTCTTGAAGCAAGCGGTGCGGCAGGGGTGCGCGTATGCGGTTCTTGAAGTAAGCTCTGAAGGCATCCTGCAGAACCGCCATCGGGCAATCCCCTTTCATGGAGCAGTGTTTACGAATCTTTCCCCAGAGCACATTGAGCGCCATGGTTCCTTTGAAAAATACCGGGCCGCAAAACTGAAGCTGTTTTCTGCGGCAAAAAGCCTGCATGTGATAAACGCGGACGATGAGAACGCGGAGTACTTTCTCAGAATTCCAGCGAAGGAAACATGCCTCTACAGCGCGCGCAAAGCAGAGCGCCTTGTCCCGGACAAGGATGTATCCTTGTCCGGGACAAGGAAACTCGCCGCAGAGAACATTCAGGAGACAAAGGAGGGCACTCGTTTTCGCGTGCAAGATACGGATATTCAGCTGAAGCTTCTGGGAAGCTATAACGCGGCGAATGCTCTTGCGGCCATTGGCGCTGCCACCTCTCTTGGGTTCTCTGTTGCCTTGTGTAAGCAGGCATTGGAAAAAATGGAGCCGGTTCCAGGACGCATGAATGTCATAGCGACAGATCCCTTCACGGTTCTTGTGGATTACGCGGTAACCCCCAAAGCGCTCAACAATCTGTACGAAACGCTTCAGCGCATTTTCCGGCCAAGACGCATGATCTGCGTTCTGGGAGCGTGCGGGGGCGGACGGGATGCTTGGAAAAGACCTATCTTAGGAAAAATAGCAGGGGAACACTGCGCTGAGGTGATTGTCACCAATGAGGATCCCTATGACGAGGATCCAGAATCTATTATGCGGCAGGTGGCGCAGGGAGCAGGAGGAAAGGCGCGGTGTATCCTTGACCGAAGGGAAGCGCTTAAGACCGCTCTTTCTCAGGCGCGCCCCGGAGACGTGGTTGTTGCTACAGGCAAAGGGTCAGAAGACGCTATTGCTTTGGCTGGCGGGGAGAAAATGCCCTGGAACGAAACAGAGGTTCTTAAGGAAGAGCTCAGTAGCATAGACAGGGCAGGCTAATTCTGGTATAGTTGCAAAGTACTTCGCAGTCTATCTGACTTGCCCGTATGAGAAAACTCTGTCCACCCAAATCTATCAGGAAATTTCTGCGACGCGAGAAAGGAAGGATCCGCAGGGAAATACCCGATCTCGCAAAACAAAAAGAACAGATAGCTCGTCTTTATGAGTTTCCTGAGCTCAAGAAATTGAGCGAACGGAAAAAGCAACAACGCGTCGTATGACGATCAAAGAGTTCTACAACTATTCCATTCAAAAAGGCATTGATGCTGATTTCCGCACGAACGAATACGTGGAAAAGCTCCAGGAGCGGAGGCGAAAGAAGTACGAGAAAATGTCAGAAGAAGAGAAGGCTGGATTTGATACAGAATCCCTGACAAACCCCTATTCAGACAGCCGTATTCTCCACCTCGAAGAAGACCGGGAAATAAAGCGCGTCATGGTTGGCATTGACTTTGATGTGGCAGAGCTTCTTGTTGCCAAAGAACTGGGCGACGTGGATTTGATGCTTGCCCATCATCCCCATGGAAGAGCGCTTTCAGACATGCACGAAGTTATGGAACTGCAGGCGGATATTTTCCAAATATATGGGGTCCCTATTAATATTGGAGAGGGATTAATGAAAGAACGCATCTCAGAAGTGGCGAGAGGGTTGAACCCAAGGAACAACTGGCGGGCCGTGGATGTTGCTGTGCTTCTGAAAACAAATTTTGCGTGTGTGCACACTCCCGCTGACAATATTTCAGCTCAATTTGTGCGCGAGGCCATTGAGAAAGAAGATCCAGAGCGAGTGGAAGACCTTCTGAAGGTTCTCTCTGGTATTGGAGAATACAAAAAAGCAATCGCGCGAGGAACCGGGCCGAAGATCTTTGTGGGGCAGCCGGAGAATCGTCTCGGAAAGATTTTGGTAGATATGACCGGGGGTACCGAAGGATCCCCGAAGCTTTATGAAAAAATGGCGAATGCCGGTATTGGAACTCTGGTAAGCATGCATATCTCAGAAGACCACAAGAAGGAAGCGGAGGCTTCCCACTTGAATATTATTGTGGCAGGACACATGTCCTCTGACTCTATTGGAATGAACCTTTTAGTTGATGAGCTGGAGCGGAGCGGAACTGAAATCATTCCGGCAGGAGGTTTTCTCCGTGTTTCCCGCGTGTAAGTTGCCTGCGCTCGTAGCTCAGTGGATAGAGCGCTTCCCTCCTAAGAGTAACAATTCTCTGAAGTAAGGAAGAGGTCGGGGGTTCAAATCCTCCCAGGTTCGTTCTTTGATTTGAGTTATTGTAGCATCCTTCTGTTAATTTCAATACTAATCACTTTCATATTCTCTAATCCATTCTGTAAGTGTTTCTAATGAAACAAGTTTGCCATCATCAAATCTAGGCATTTGTCCACTTACCAAAGACACTTGTTTACCTTTTAATAATTTTTTATCAAATTCATCTTGTTCAACACGAGATATGAATCCATCATTGTTTATGTCTGCATTTTCATAAAGAGCTCTTTGATATGTTTTTTCAAATTCTGCTTTAATTCCCGCATTTTGTAATGGACTGTACATTCCTAAAACCATTACACCACCCAATATATATTTTCCAAATTTCATTTTTACCTCCAGTTAATTATTTATTTTAACTACTATTTAGGAGAGATAATTATTATTTAAATCTATGTTGTCCAAATAGGACTACTATAGAAGAATTTAAATATTAGAGTG
>JAUYJF010000008.1 GCA_030688685.1 Candidatus Yanofskyibacteriota bacterium
GCACACTAACAGAATCTCTAGTGTTTCTTGTGCCTTTGAATAGACCAGTGGAAAACTTGTCCGGGACAAGTTTGAGAAAGTCATTTAGGTAGAAAAAAGCAGCCCCCACAGGAAATACATCCTGGGGGGCTTTGCTTTATATATACTGGTGCGGTGCTGGTGAGCTTAGCGGAGGATTTGGATCTCCTCACGCCGGAATGCGATTTTCCCCATGTTGTCGGACTGGAGCACGTGATAGCTCAGTCCTCCCTGCACGGGGATCCCGTGTTCGTCCTCTTCTGAGAGTCGGGCGACAACTCTCCCCACAAACCCCGCATGGGGCCCACTGAGCACCTTTGCTCGAGTCCCAAGCTTCTTGGTCTTGGCGCTACCATTTCCATTGTCCAAGGAGCACCTCTCTTTGCCAAGGTTAATTCTATCTATAATCCCGAGAAGCATTTATGTCAATGTGGAGAAGGAGAGGCTTTTAGGGTTGCAGAGTTTTCTTATTTTACGGCACAATACAAACGATTTACTGTCAATTTTGACCCCTCCAGTGTATTCTGGTATATAAGGAAGAGACAAAATATATGGACCGAGATGTTTTCATTAATCTCGTTTTTGCTACCCATAGGGTAGCGGATATTCTTCCGGAAGAGGGAAAGATTCTGCAGTCCTGCATCAAGAGCTCGGCAAACAGGGTACTGACAGATCTCCTCATATTCTCAGAGGAAGGAGTACTGCAGGAAGATCAAAGAAGCAGGATTGCTCCCCGAATTCTTCAGGAGATTGAAATCCTTTATGGGTATTTCAGACAGGCACGAGAATGGAACTGGATCGCCATAGAGAATTTTCTGATTCTCCAGGGAGAGTACAATAAGGTAAAAGAGCATCTCGCGCTCTTTCTTCGGGAACAGGCTGTGCGTGCCTTTTCCAAAGAAGCAGTTGCTTTTCCTGCGCGCCCTCAGCGGGAGGAGCAAAAAAACCACGAGATTCCAAAAGAGCGTGCTCTTGTGCGGCCTCAGCAACAGGCGCCAAGGAAAGAGGTTGTTCTGCCGGATCGCCAGAGAAAGATTGTGGAGCTTCTGAAGTCCAAGGAGAGGGTTCAGATTTGGGAGCTTCAAAACATTTTACCTGATGTTACAAAGAGGACGCTGAGGCGGGATATGGATGATCTCCTCTCCCACAATCTTATTGAGAGGACAGGGGAGTGGAATACCGTCTCCTACCAGCTAAAAAAGTAAGGGGTGTGGAAAAGTGAACTGTGGAAAACTCGGGAAAACTCAGGGCTGTGGAAAAAGTGGGGATAGAAGTGGGACAAGTAGGACACGCTTGATTTTGAACAAGAGAAATTAGGATTGTCCTAGGTGTCCCATCAGGAAAGACCACATGTCCTACTTACTATGGAGGAACCAAAGGAATACTTTAGCAAAATCTACGACCAATACGTCGCTCAGATCTACCGGTTCGTATACCTAAAGACCGGCTCGCAGGATATTGCCGAGGATCTTGCCGCTGAGGTATTTGTTCGGGCATGGGAGTCGTACCAGGCTTCCCTTGGTCCTGAGGAGGCTACAATTGACAATATGAGGGCTTTTCTCTACGGAATCGCCCGAAACATCGTTGCTGACCATTATCGCCGGGAAAAGAAGGTTCGCGTTGTATCAGTAGAGGAGACGCAGATTGAGGTGGAGTATTATTCAGATGGTTTGGAAGAGCAGGTATCGGTTCGTATAGAGGTGGAGAAGATCCAGCGGGTTATTGTTGACCTACCCCAAGATTACCAGGACCTCATTATTTGGAGGTATTTGGAAGAAATGTCCGTCCCTGAGATAGCCGAGCTCACCGGCAAGACCGAGGACAATGTGAGGGTAGGGCTGCACCGGGGTATCAAGATGCTCAGGGAGAAGCTCCCTATAGAGGCAAAGCTCGCTGTAATAGATTAGGGGGATTTGGCGACATAACTATAATGCGCATAGAAGACTCTCCAGAATTTGAAGACCGGGAGTTGGTTGGACAGCTCTCTGAGCTGAAAAACATCCGTCCCCGTGAGGAATGGGTGCTTTTGACCAGGAGCAGATTGTTCCAGGAGACGCAATCCCATGCCAAGGCCGCGCAAGGAAGCAGGCTGGATGGAGTATTTGCCGGGATTGAGAAAATTGCCCTGGGTTTTCGGGCTTTGGCGGCAAAGCCTGCCTTTGTGATGCCCCTATTGGCAGTTGTTGTATTTGGTGGTATGATAGCTCAATTGGCCCAGAAGTCCCTTCCAGGGGATAGGCTGTATGCTTTGCGCTCTACTACTGAGCGCTGGCAGTACGGTATTACCTTGGAAAATAGGGCTTCTGCCCAGTTAGAGCTTGCCCAGGCGCGTTTGCAGGATTTAAGGAGAATCGCCCAGGACAATAAAGTGCGGAATCTGGACTCTGCCATTAAGGAATTTGAGCAGACCGTAGCTCAGGCATCCAAGGAGGTAGATGTGCTTATTCAAAAAGGAGAGCCAGAGCAAACCCGGAAGGTATCAGAGCAGATTGCCAAGTTGGGAAAAGCAAAGGCAGAAGTTGAGCTTATCCTGGGGGTGCAGATTGGAGAAGAGGAATCCGCGAATCTGGAAAGCGCGACAAAACGGCTGGCAGAATACGAGCTTGCGGATCTGGCATTGCGAACACTAACGGAAGAACAGCAGGAGCTTCTTGAGGCAGCTGAAATAGCATTTAACGAAGGAGAATATCAGCAGGCATTAGAGTACATATTTGAGATCGGATCCCGATAGAAGAAACAAGTTTCTCTAACGGGACAGGCACCATCCATATTTATTTGACATTTGACTGAAGTATACAAGAAAACATCAACCAAAGGTCGAGCGATAGAATAGTCATAAACAATGAAAGAATATACGATGAGTAAACTAACAAAAAAAATCTTTACCACAGCAATAGTTTCTATGGTGGCCGTGGGATTGGTTGTTGCTCCTGGAGCTGCTTCAGCTGCATTGACCCAAGCACAGATTGACGCAATCGTCAGCTTGCTGCAGTCATTCGGAGCTGATTCTGCCACGGTATCGAACGTGACAGCTGCTCTCAGTGGCCAAGCAACCAGCGGCACTACCCCAACAACAGGGGGATCCATCTCAGGTATTCCAGCTGGATACACCTTCACCGAGAACTTGGCGCAAGGAGCTTCCGGCAATTCGGTAATGTACCTGCAGATCCTCTTGAACTCCTCTGCTGACACGAGAGTGGCGGCATCTGGAGTAGGATCCTCTGGAAGTGAATCAACCTACTTTGGTCCTTTGACCACAGCGGCAGTTGTGAAGTTCCAGAACAAGTACGCGAGTGAAGTTTTGACCCCAGTTGGACTGAGCGCGGGAACCGGATACTTTGGGCCTTCTTCAAGGGCCAAGGCAAACGCGTTGCTCGCTTCTAGCCCAACGACAACCCCTGGAGACACAACGACTCCTGGAGACACAACGACTCCTCCGGTAACAACCCCAGGACAGGTTTCTGTATCTGTAAGCGGTCCTAACGCTTCCACAGTGGTGGCAGGACAGGGAACCGCTAACCTGGTAAACTTCGTGTTTTCCGGAAACGGAACAGTGACGAATCTCACGCTGAAAAAGCTGGGCGTGTCTACAAACGAAACCCCGTCCAACGTATACTTGTTTGACGGCGCTACCCGATTGACTGACCCTGCCAGCGTAAACTCAAGCGGTCAGGTGACATTCAATAATCCAAACGGATTGTTTACCGTAAGCGGAAGCCGAACCGTTTCTGTTCGCAGTGATATCACAGACGGAGTTTCTGGCGTAACGGTAGGATTCCAGCTTACAGGGGTAACCTTGTCTTCTGGCACGGTGTCTGGTCTTCCGGTTTCAGGCAACCTGCACAGTGTGTCTGATGTTGACTTGGCCACTGTGGCATTTGCCAACGCAACCCCATCCGCATCTAACATCTCTCCTGGAAATGACCAGATTATCTGGAGCAGCCAAACCACCATTGCCACAAGAGCAGTGGACCTGACTCGTATGGCGTTCCGTCAGATTGGTTCTATAAACTCTTCTGACATTGAGAACTTCCGCCTTCAGGT
This sequence comes from Candidatus Yanofskyibacteriota bacterium, assembly GCA_030688685.1. Classification (GTDB taxonomy): domain Bacteria; phylum Patescibacteriota; class Minisyncoccia; order Minisyncoccales; family UBA10102; genus JAUYJF01. The sequence goes on from JAUYJF010000008.1 coordinate 4,063, forward strand.
AAATGGTGTTCAGGTAGCACAGGTTCAGTCCCTTGACGCAAGTGGGTACGTGACCTTTGACCTGACCGGCAGCCCATACGATCTGGACACAGGCACCCGAACCATTCGGGTATTGGCTGACGTGATTGGAGGATCTGGACGAACCGTTCAGATATCTCTTCGACGCGCCGGAGACGTGGGCGTTGTGGATTCCAGCTTAAACGTGAATGTTCTCACGACTACAACCGGCGGGTTTGCCGAAAGCGCGGGAATCCTTACGGTAAGTGCCGGAACCATGACAGTCGTGAAAGCGGCTGATTCCCCGTCAAGCGACGTGACCCTAAGCGCAACGGATGTTCCTCTGGCGCGCTTTACCTTTACCGCGTTTGGCGAGCCAATCAAAGTTGAGAGTTTGTCAGTGGATTTTACGCACCAGACCTCAGCTGATGTGACAGAAACCAGCACATTGAGGAACGGACGCGTGATGGTGAATGGAACTCAGGTTGGTTCTACAACCACCCTGGATCCTGCCAGTAACGGTACTTCCTTCACCACGAACTTCACCGTAAACCCAGGATCTCCTGCTACGGTTGAGATTAGAGCTGACATCTTTGACAACGACGGAACAAACGCTGTAACCGCTAACGACACCATCCAGATTCACTTGAGGGATGCTGACGCGGGCAACGCTGTTCCTCAGGTATCCTTGGGTACCATTGACGTACCTACCGGAGCTGACGTTGACGGAAATGAGGTGACGGTAAGCTCAGCTTCTCTCTCTTTGGTGAAGAGGTCTTCCTACGGAACCCAGACCATTACAACCCCACAGACGGCATATCTGTTGGGAGCGTGGGACATGTCAAATGGAAATGTTGAGGATATCAACATCACTGCATTCTCCATAGACATTGACGAAGAAGATAACGCAACGTTTGACGAGGACGACATCACCAGCTTCTACCTGAAATATGGAAGCAAGACAACAACGGTGAAGTCCACGGCAAGCAGCGACGGACAGGATAATGACTGGTCTGTCAACGTAACGCTGGCAAAGAACGCGTCAATGAGCATTGAGCTGTACGGTAATGTTGGATCTACCATCACTGCCGGCGACTCCATGATAGCCACCTTAAGCGTGACTGCTACCGGTGCTGACTCTGCCGCAGACGTAAGCCAGAATGATGTTGCCGGTCAGGAAATTGACACAGGATCCGGAAGTATTACGGCGACTGTTGACGCAAGCAGGCCAAACGCAGTTCTTCTGGCGGATGCCACAGAATCTGTGACGACCGGTGCGTTCAAGTTCACATCGGCAAACGACAGCTACACGATTACGGACATAACTGTCACCTTGGGCAACGCATCCGCGGTTTCCAAGGTCTACCTGAAGAACAGCGCGGGAACAACAACGTACGCTTCCACAACCGCAGTAGACACGACCGTGACATTCAGCGGATTGTCTATTCCTGTTGCCGCGAACTCAAGCACTGTTGTGCGCACCGATCTTGATCTTGGCACTGTTGGATCTGGAGCCGGGACAACCGGTTCTTCCGTGCGGACAACCATAAGCGCCGCGACCGCCAAGAATTCCCAAGGAGTATCAGCCGCAGTATCTGGCTTTGGCAGTGTCAACGGACAAGTAATGTACGTGTACCGCGCAATCCCAACCATTGACACGGTCGCGCTTACAAACTCTGATTTGACGGCTGGCCGAAAGACACTTGCTGAGTTCAAGATAAACAGCACCGGAGGATCGATTGCCTGGAAAGAGTTGCTGTTTACCGTAACCAAGAGCGGCGCCGCTAACAACTTAGCCATTGTTGCTGGCGACCTGAAGCTGTACGACGTAACGAGCGGAAGTGAATCTGAAGTTACGACGGCGTTTACGGTAACCACTCTTGATGACACAGACGCCAGCGGTACCATTCAGGCAGTAGTAGGCACGGATGCTGACGACAACGTGGAGCAAGAAATCTCCGGATCCAGAACGTACAGATTGGTACACACCAACATTGACGATTCTGGTCTTGCCGAGGGAGAATTTGTAACCACGCGTATCGATCAGGATTCCTCATTTGCCGCTTCTGTCGCCTTTGCTTCGGTAGCAGGCACACCAAACTTCGTATGGTCTGATATGTCGGCCAACAACCACGACACCGGCACGACTGACTGGACCAATGATTACTTGGTGAAGAGCCTTCCGAACGCAGGATGGACTCTGACGGTGAAGTAATGCTGAATATTCTGAACTGAGTTTCCCGATAGCTCATAATCGGCTGGCCGTGCTTGTGGAACGGCTAGAACCAATCGCCCCTGCCATCTGGCGGGGGCTTTGGTTTCCAGGTAGTAGAACTTTGATCATTCGCGCCAGGCAGGACGACTAAATACAAACGCAATAATAAGAGTAGGAACCTTCTTCCTAGAGCAGACAATATGCTGACGCAAATGAAGGAAGGAGTCCTGTCGAAGTTTCACTGCCTGGTTTGCAGGAATGAGATTGCGCGGTTATAATTTCTTTGTATGAGCCGCGTATTTTTTGCCACAATTTTTCTCTTTGTATTTTTTACCCCAGTTGTCGCTGAGGCGCAGTTTATTGGCCAAAGCCAGGAGTTTTTCATTGACAAGCAATACGACAGCCAAGGACGCGAAAGGACATCAGCGACTCTGCTAAAAATTTCAGGCAGAGCGCTTATTTACGTGGACAGCGCTTGGTGGGAAGCGCAGAACCCGTTCCCGCAAAATGAGGCAAGGCGCGCTCTTGAGGCTCTCGCGGCAGAGTTTGACGGGGCGATATACCCCACGCTTACGCGAATATTTGGGTCAGAAAGAAAGCCGGGCATTGATAATAATGAACGCATAACCATTCTCTTCCATCCTATGAAAGAGAATGGTGGCGGATATACCAACCACGCGGATGGATACAGCACCTTGCAGGTGCCTGCTTCCAATATGCGGGAGATGGTGTATCTCAATACCGACGCATTGGGAAATGATCTTCTCAAGAGTTTTCTTGCCCACGAGTTTATCCACCTTATTACGTTTAACCAAAAAGATATCTTGCGAAACGTATCAGAGGATGTTTGGCTGAATGAAGCGCGGGCTGAATACGCCCCCACGCTCATGGGGTATGACAGTGCTGACGCGGGCAACCTGAAGAACCGTGTGCAGAGGTTTGTACGCGATCCCTCCACCTCGTTGCTTGAATGGACGAACACCGAGAAAGATTACGCTGTCGCGAATCTTTTCGCGCAGTATATGGTGGATCACTATAAGCTGGATATTCTTGTGGATTCTTTGCAATCCCCTGAGGTTGGAGTTGCTTCATTGAACTACGCCTTAGTAAAAAATGGGTATAAGAAAACCTTTGGAGAGATTTTTTCTGATTGGGTTGTGGCGGTTCTCGTAAACGATTGCTCGCTTGGCACAGTATATTGCTACACCAACCCGCTTTTGGAGAATATGCGTATTGTGCCTCAGTCCAACTTCTTGCCAACATCAGGAACGAGCACGTTGTCTCTCGCGGGTTCCGCGAAGGATTGGAATCCGGCATGGTACCGGGTTATTGGAGGGAATGGCGCTCTCTCGGTGGAGTTTCAGGGCAATCCGCGGGCGAGATTCGCCGTTCCCTACGTGCTTGAGGATTTTGAGGGGAACCTTGTGGTACGTTCTTTGGAGATAGATGAGAATCAGAAGGGGAGTATAAAGATTCCGAATTTCAGCACCTACCGTTCCGTGACGATTATTCCTTTTCCTCAAACGAATAACCAAAGAACAAAAAATCTCCCTGTGTACCAATTTGTGGTAACGCTCTCTACTTCTTTGGCGCCTCAAATCCCAGGAACACCCTCTTCTCTTACGGAAGGTCAAATTCAGGCAATCCTTTCCTTATTGGCTACCTTTGGAGCTGACTCTTCGCTGATCCAGAATGTTGGAGTGGCTTTGCGTGGCGGGTTTACGGCTCCCCCAACTCCAGGATCTCAGGGCATTCCTTCGGACTTCACGTTTATGAGGAATCTCCAGCTTGGGGCAATAGGCGAGGATGTGAGATACCTTCAGATGCTTCTCAATGCAAATGCAGGCACAAGGGTTGCTGATACCGGACCCGGAGCGCCAGGAAATGAAACAGCAACGTTCGGCCCGCTTACGAGAAGCGCGCTTATACGGTTTCAGGAACTTCACGCGCAGGAGATATTAGCTCCCTGGAATCTTTCTCAGGGAACGGGGATAGTGGGTCCAACCACTAGGGAAAAACTCAATGCGCTTCTTTAGCGGGAACGTGTCTGAAGAATGGCCGCGGCTTCCTGGACCCGCTCGGGGAATCGTTCTTGTATGTCCTGCGCCACTTCTCTTGCCTGGGCATACTCCCTGAGCTCCATGTGAGCGACCAGCAGGGCAATGCGGTACTGTGAGTTTGCCGGGTACTCTGTGATAAGTTCTAGGAGAATCGTCTTGATCTCCGCGTAATCCTCCATGTTCAGGTATGCCTCAATAAGCTGGTGTCGGGCATCAGCTAAGTTGATCTCAAAGCCACTGGCTTCCGCTTTGGCAAGAGCGGCTTGAGCTCGTTCTTTATTGCCTGTTCCGATATCTCCAAGAACTATGTACCACCAGCAGATTCCAGACGCCGGGGCAAGCGCGACGCATTGCTGGGCTTTTTCCCGCACTTGTCCATACTGCTCTGCCAAGAGATTTGCTTTTGCCCATTCCTGGTAGATCTGCTGTCGGTTTGGACTGAGCTCTTGAGCTCTTTGAAAGGCCTCCTGGGCCCTCTGTTTGAAAAAGTCGATGTGTTCCTGGGTTGCGTCAGCAACTGCTCCTCCTTCTGCTTGTTTCGCGAGAACGCTGGCTGCAGATCCAATTCCAATCCATGCTCTCGTGAATGTTGGACGGAGTAGCGCGGCTTCCTCTAAGAGTTCGTACTTGCGCAGGGTGAAATGGAGCGACTTTTCTGGTACTTTTCTTTCACATTGGGAGAGCTGGTTCGCGTACTGAATGCGGAGATAGTTGTCTAGATGCGTACTGCCCCGTTCAATTGCCTTTTTCATCCAGCTAAGCGCGGTTTCGCATTGTTCTGCGCCTTGAATTTTTGCTGTCTGGATCTCCGCGTTCACGAGAAATGGTTTGATGTTGTATTGCCAGGCGAATACGGCAAACAGCAAAAGGGCTCCCACAAACACCGGCAATTTGTATTTTCGCAATTTCCTTGCCAGCGCAGAGGACGCGACTTTTTCAGAACCGGGCTTTGGAAACTGTGATTCCTGGTTGCTGAGATAGAGAGTGTAGCCCACAAAGGAGAAGAACAAAAGGTATGTCGCGAAGGTATCAAACATGAAAAAGGCATGGACGAGATAGGCGATAAACGCGGTCATAACCCCATGCGCCAGCAGAGCGTTGCTTGTGTCCGCCTTAGTCAGACTAAGGGCGTTCCGCCTTAGTCTGACTAAGGCGGCAAAGATCGTTCCAAGGAACGTGAGAAATACCAAAAGCCCGGGGATTCCCGCCCACGCGGCAACGTCAATAAACAGGTTATGGCTGCTGTCCCAGCTGCTTCCTTCGCTTGAAGCATGGATATATTGGTGTTCTGTCGGATTGTAGTATCTGTCAAAAGGGATGGAAACGTTATACATTCCGTATCCAAAAAAGGGGCGATCTAAAACTCCTTTACCAACAATGTTCCATCCGTCTACGCGGCCTTCCCGCAGAGCTGTTTCAAATGATAATCGAGACCATAAGAGGGAAGTTGCGCGGCTGCTCTCCACGAAACCGGGGGGCGGCATAAGGTTTGCGACTGCTGCGAGAGTAGCAAATGCGACAACAACTACAACACCGATGCCTTTGATAAGAAGGGTTTTTTTCGGATAAAAAAGGAGGAAGAAAAACACTCCAACGCCAAACCCAATAAAGGCAGAGCGGCTGGCGGTAAGCAAAACCCCAAAGAAAAACACAAGGGCCGCCGCGAAAAAGAACACCCGTAACTTTTTTGTTTTTGACATGAGTCCCAAGACAAGCGAGAGAAAGCTGAAGGGGAGAACAAAGAGTGATACATAAAGTGGATTACCCAATACGGAGCCCGGGCGCCCCTGTTCAACAAGCAGGTTGGGGAAAACTCCCAAGTGCTGGAAAAATCCTATGAGCACAACTATGATGCCGGCGCTCGCGAACACCGCCCAGAACAGCCGCCATTGCTTTTCTTCCCGCAAAATCCAAAAAAGAACCAGCGCGAAAAGCCCATAGAAGAGATAGTTTATAAATCCCCATGACCTATTAGGATCTCCCCAGAAACTGAAGGTCCGGTCTAGTCCAAACAGGGAGGCGAGAAAGAATATGCCAATGAGTGCTCCCAGCGCGCACAGGACCCATCGAGCGGGTTTGCTCAGTCCCGGTCTGAGCGGAGCGCTTGGACCGGGACTGAGCCGGCTAGACCAGAGCCACTTCCAGAGCGCAACCAACAGAAGCCCGCCTAAGATGAGCTTAAAGAATATGGTGTTGCCCCACGCGGGAGGAGAAAACCAGGGCGGGAGGTTTATCGCAATAAGTCCCACAATGGCGAAAAGACCAGCCGCATAGAGCCATTTGAGGGGGTTTTTGGTATAAACAGCCAGATTGCCTTTCATGCTCTTTTATGATACAAGATAGCTATCGTTGACTCAAACATGAAGCGTAATTCTCACAAAGTTCTTGTTGCGGTGTCTGGCGGGATGGATCCGCTTCATGCCGGCCATGTGCGCCTCGTAAAAGAGGCAAGAAAGCTTGGAGATGAGCTCGTCGTTATCCTCAATAATGACAACTGGTTGAAGGCAAAAAAAGGATTTGTATTTATGCCTCAGAACGAACGAAAAGAGGTTCTGGAAGCCCTCAGATGGGTGGACAGAGTGGTGATTACGGAACACGAGTCTTTGCCGCAAGATATGAGCGTGTGCCGCGAACTCAAGAAATTAAAGCCGAATATTTTCGCGAACGGAGGAGATAGAACACGAAGCAACATTCCTGAAGTTCGGGTGTGCAAGGAAATTGGATGCAAGATGGTGTTCAATGTAGGCAGAGGCGGAAAGGTGCAGTCAAGCTCGTGGTTGCTCAAGAATTTTCTTCAGAGTCACCAATTATAACTCATGCGCATTCTTATTACTGGTGGAGCAGGATTTATTGGTTCGCATGTGGTGGATCTTCTTATCCAGAAGGGATATTCGGTTGCTATTGTTGATAACCTTTCCACGGGGAAGAAGAGGAACATTAATCCAAGAGCGCGCTTTTACAAATTGGATATCAAAAGTCCAAAGTTGAAGGAGGTTTTCAAAAAAGAAAAACCCAAAGCCGTCTTTCACTTTGCCGCCCAAATAAGTGTAAGGAAATCTACCCACGACCCTATAGCGGATGCCAAGGAAAACATTTTAGGTTCCTTGAATGTTTTGGAAAACTGCGTGAAGCATAAAGTAAAGAAGATCATCTTTACTTCCACCGGAGGAGCTATGTACGGAGACGCTAAGGTTATTCCAACCCCGGAAACCTATCCCACCCGGCCCGTTTCCCCCTACGGCGTGGCAAAGCTCACAGTGGAGCATTATCTTCACTATTATCACAAGATATATGGGCTTTCCTATGTTGCCTTGCGGCTCGCAAATGTGTATGGCCCCCGACAAGACCCATTTGGGGAAGCTGGAGTTGTTGCCATATTTACTAACGCTCTGCTGATCGGGAAGCGTCCAATCATCTATGGAACCGGGAAACAGACGAGGGACTTTGTATTTGTAGGAGATGTGGCTGAGGCTGTTTCCAAGGCGCTGCATAGGAAAACAGACGGAATATTTAATATTGGGACTGGCAGGGAGACTTCAGTGCAGGAGCTTTTCTCCGCTCTCAAGAAGATTACTGCGTCCAAACAAGAAGTAAGGAGAGGGCCAGACCGTTTAGGAGAGCAGGAGAGGAGTTGCCTGGAATGCGGTGAAGCAGAAAATGTGTTGGGATGGAACCCGCAGAATCCCTTGGAGCAAGGCCTCCGAGAAACAGTTGATTTTATGAGAATACAAAGCTCCTCAATGAGAAGAGAGAGCCTACAGAAGTAAATCCTCTCAATTTGCCTAACTTGCGCTACTGAGATGTACAATAACAGAAGGGTGCTCGGTCTTATTACCGCGCGGGGCGGATCTAAATCCATCCCAAAGAAGAATATCAAAGAGGTTGCTGGCAAACCCCTGATTGTCTATACGATTCAAGCTGCTCAAGAGAGTAGGCTTTTAACGCGTACTATCGTTTCTACGGATGACGCGGAGATTATTGATGTCGTGAAAAAGTTTGGCGCTGAAGTCCCTTTCGTAAGGCCGGCTGAATATGCTCAGGATTCAAGTCCCCATATCGACGTGGTCTTGCACGCGTTAGACTGGTTCAAGGAACAGCAGGGTGAAGAGTATGATTACGTAATGATTCTCCAGCCTACCTCCCCCTTGCGTATGGCCGAGGACATTGATAACGCCATCAGGAAAGCTGTTGATATGGATGCTGATTCGGTTATGAGCATGATGGAGCTTGTAGATTTTGATCCTCGCAAACTAAAGGTGCTTCATGAGAGTGATGAACACCTTATCCTGCCATTCATGGAAGAAGAAGGGAAGACATCAGCATTTCGACAGCATGCGCGGATGAAGCTTTACAAACGTAATTGCGCCATCTACCTTACCAAGACCGCTGTTTTGCGACAGAGAGATTTATTCGGTAAAACTTCACGTGCGTATATTATGCCAACAGAACGATCCTTGGATATCAATGAGCCCTTTGACCTTGAGCTGGCAGAGTATCTTCTCTCAAGGAGAGGTACTGGCAATTGAACGTACTTTCTCATGTTGCTACCTTAACTCCTTTGTAGTATAAAGCGTCATATGAGTTTGTATCAAAAGACCTTTCTCGTTACGGGTGGAGCCGGGTCATTCGGCCAAAAATTCACAGAGATTGTTCTCAAGGAGTACGACCCCAAAAGCATCAGGATTTACGACAGTGATGAATTGCGGAGCGTTGAAATGGATCAGCGGCTCCAGGATTCAAGATTGCGGGTATTTATGGGTGACGTGAGAGACAAAGATCGGCTTGGAAGAGCCATGAACGGAGTAGACATTGTGGTACACGCTGCTGCTCTAAAGCATGTGCCCATATGCGAGTACAACCCGATTGAGGCCGTGAGAACAAATGTTGACGGAACCGTGAATGTTATTGACGCTGCGATCGCGAATAACGTGGAAAAGGCAATCACCTTGAGCACGGACAAAGCCGTCCATCCAGTGAATCTCTATGGGGCGACAAAGATGGTGGCGGAAAAACTTTTTGTGCAGGGAAATTCTTATGTAGGACCTCAAAAAAGGACGCGGCTGAGCTGTACGCGGTACGGGAACGTGGTGGCAAGCAATGGAAGCGTTATCCCGCTTTTCTTGGAGCAGAGAAAGTATGGAGAAATACGAATGACCGATGAGCGCATGACGCGGTTCTGGATCACGCTTGAGCAGGGAGCGCGCTTTGTGCTCAAATCGTTAGAGCGCATGCAGGGAGGTGAAATATTTATTCCAAAGATTCCGAGCATGAAACTTGTTGACCTCGCGGAGGCAGTAGCTCCCGGCGTACCGAGACGTATTATCGGGATACGCCCGGGAGAGAAAATTCACGAGGTCTTGCTTACGGAGCATGAGGCCAATCACGCGAAAGAATTTGAGGATTCTTTTGTTATTGAGCCGGAATTTCCATTTTGGAAGGAAAACGGAGGGGGAAACGAAGGGGAAAAAATGAAAGAAGGTTTTCGATATGTCAGCGACGCGAATGATTGGTGCCTTAGTCCTGAGGAACTTAAGAGAACACTGAAAGAAATGCTGTGATAAAGATATCTATATGGTAGTATCTATGCAGAAGACAACAAACGTGGGGATTCTGGGCTATGGAGAGGTGGGGCAGGCAATCGCGAAATTCTATTCTCACCCAAAGATCAAGGATTTGAAACGCGATGATGGCTTGGGGGGTGTGGATATTCTTCATGTGTGTATTCCTTGGAGTGACACTTTCCTTCCCGTTGTTAGAAAAGCAATACAGGATATCTCCCCCGGGCTGGTTATCGTGCATTCCACGGTTCCCCCCGGCACCACAAAGAAGCTGGGAAAACGCGCGGTTCATAGTCCAATCCGGGGGCTTCATCCTCATCTCTTTGAAGGTGTTAGAACGTTTGTGAAATATATTGGGGCTGACGACAAGACGACGGGGAAGCTGGCAGAAACTCATCTCCGGGCTCTCGGCATTAAGACGAAACTCATGTTTCCTTCAGCCGCCACCGAGATAGGGAAGATTCTTGACACCACGTATTATGGATTATGCATTGCGTGGCATGGGGAAATGAAAAAGATATGCGATCGTCTTGGTGTAGCTTTTGAAGACGCGGTCACCAATTTTAACGAAACATATAATGAAGGATATATTACGCTTGGAAAGACAAATGTAGTGCGTCCCGTGCTCTACCCTCCGCAAGAAGGTATTGGTGGGCATTGCGTTATTCCCAACGCGAAGATTCTCAGCGGTCGATATCAGAGTGAAGCATTGGATCTGATACTAAAATATGGAGCAAAAGAGAAGAAGCGCGGAAAGAAGTAGCGACGCACAGGCGGAACATTAGGCATGAAAAAGAATATTCCGTATGGTCACCAGTGGATAGATAGGAGCGATATCGCTTCAGTCGCGCGCATACTGAAGAGTGATTGGCTCACCCAGGGGCCTATGGTTGAACAATTTGAGCGGGCGATAGCTCAGTACTGCGGGGCAAAGTACGCGGTGGCTTTTTCTTCGGGAACAGCCGCTCTTCATGCGGCATACAAAGCCGCTGGAATTCAAGCGGGAGACGAGGTTATCACAACTCCTTTGACTTTTGCGGCAACAGCGAACGGGGTTGTGTATTGCGGGGGGACTCCCGTGTTTGTTGATATCAACGAGCAAACGCTGAATATTGACCCCCAAGAGATTGAGAGAAAGATAACAAAAAAGACAAAAGCAATAGCTCCGGTGGACTTTGGCGGAAAGCCTTGTGAATATAAGGAGATCCTGCGGATTGCAAAGAAACACAAGCTTTTGGTCATTGAAGATGCGTCGCATGCTCTCGGGGCAGAATATAAGGGAAAAAGGATTGGGAGCATAGCTGACATGACCATCTTCAGCTTCCACCCCGTAAAGCTTATCACAACCGGGGAAGGGGGTATGGTTCTTACAAACAGTAAGACGTTTTATGAATCTCTGAAGATATTTCGTTCTCACGGAATTGTAAAGAAACCAGAACAAGGAGGATGGTATTATGAAATAGAAGACCTTGGATACAACTACCGGCTCTCTGATATCCAATGCGCTCTTGGAGTAAGCCAGGCGAGCAAGATTTCTCGCTTTGTAGAAGGGCGCAGAAAGATCGCGGCAGCATATGACAGGGCGTTTCAAGATATAAAAGCGCTCATTCTTCCGAAAGAAGGGGCCGGATCAAAATCAGCATACCACATCTACCCCATTCAAGTGCGCACAGAACTCCTGAAAGTTGGAAGAAGGGAAATATTTGATGCGCTCAAGGAACGACGACTCGGGGTGCAGGTACACTATATCCCTGTACAT
>JAUYJF010000013.1 GCA_030688685.1 Candidatus Yanofskyibacteriota bacterium
AAGGCGCGAGGAGTGATGCGTATCAGGCGATACGTGAACGACGAGCAACAAAGAAGGTGGTTCAAATTCACTTGCCCGCAGGGAAGCTCAATAGTAGAGCTATCTTCTTCCTCGCTCCTCCTCAACGTACCTACGGGTACAGTTTCGTCGTCGCACGTTGAATATAGCTTATTCTTTTGCTTCTCGGATAACGAAATGTGGTAAGTGTGGGGACAAGAAAGGTCGAACTATGAAAAGACCATTTCTATGAAACCTATTGGAAAAGTCACCCATTATTACGGCAAACTTGGGGTGGCCATCGTGGAGCTCAAAGACAAGCTCGCGGTAGGGGATCGTGTACGATTTGAACGCGGAGAACATTCCTTTGACCAGGAAGTAACTTCCATGGAGGAGGACTACAAATCCGTTGAAAAGGCGGGTTCTGGGGCTTCTGTGGGAATCAAGGTGAAAGAGAAAGTCCACGAGGGCGCTCTGGTGCTTTTGGACAACTAGGATATTTGATACTTCACGTCGTTTTTTTAAAGCCATATGAAAAAGGCCTTCGTATTAAGCAGTGCCGGGTTCCTCCTCGTGGTGCTTGTCGGATATGGAATAAGGGAACGTATCCTCCCATTCTTTTTTGCTCCCACGCAAACAACGACAGAGCGCGGTATCACAGCAAGCGTGTCAGAAGAAGATGGCATTACGATCGTGGCGGAGGATTTGCGTATTCCTTGGGAGATCGCGTTTTTACCGACAGGAGAGTTAATTGTTACGGAGCGTCCGGGATTTCTGGTAAAGATAGAGGAAGATTCTGTGCGGCGTTTTGTTGTTCCTGATGTGCGACGCGCGGGGGAGGGCGGACTCATGGGCCTCGCTCTTCACCCTCGTTTTAAAGAAAATAGTTTACTTTATGTATACCTTACAGGATTTACGGAGCAGGGAGGCATTGAGAATAGGGTAGAACGGTATGAATTCCGCGGAGAAGAACTTGAGAATAGAACGATTATTCTCCAAGGTATTCCTGCTTCCACGATCCATAACGGAGGCCGTATTGCCTTTGGGCCTGATGGCTATTTGTACATCACGACAGGGGACGCGGGAAACGCGGAGCGCGCGCAAGACAGGAATTCACTTGCGGGAAAGATTCTGCGGGTGGATACGGACGGAAATATTCCGGAAGATAATCCGTTTGGAAGCGCGGTCTATTCCTACGGGCACCGCAATCCTCAGGGGCTGGCATGGGACGCGCAAGAACAGCTCTGGTCAACAGAGCACGGAAGATCAGGTTTTCTGTCTGGTTTAGATGAACTGAATCTCATTGAGAGAGGAGGAAACTATGGATGGCCTGTGATTGAAGGAGATGAAACGACTCCCGGAATGAGGAGTCCTCTCGTTCACTCAGGGCCCGATGAGACATGGGCTCCGGCCGGGATGGCGTATACTGAAGGAAGCTTATTCTTCGCGGGCTTGCGGGGAGTGTCGCTCTATGAGGTAAGAATCAATCAAGATATTGTAGTGCGGGCTCATCTGTCCTCTGATTTTGGCCGTCTTCGCGCGATTGCTTTAGGGCCTGATGGATACTTATATGTATCCACCTCAAATACGGACGGAAGAGGAAACCTAAAAACCGGAGACGATAAAATCCTGCGACTGCATCCTTCTGTATTGTCTTTCTAAACAGAGCAGGGTAAAGTGGGGAGGTGAGTATTACCACATAATTATTTTTTCTCATGGATCAACAGGTACACGAGGATTCTTTACAGAAGCAAGGAACGGCGCGCTCTAAAACTCAGCTGATGTTTATTATGTTGGGAGCGGCAGCGCTTCTTGGGGCGGTTGCGTATGGCGTTGTTTCCTACCAGGGAACATCAGAGAACGCAAAAAACGCGGCATTGGTGAATGGTGTTCCCATCACCATAGAAGAACTCGCAGAGCGCGTGGCACAGAACAGGACACTGTACGAATCTCAGGGGACCTTTGAGTATACGGCAGAAAACTTGAGCATTCTTGAGCAAGAAGCCTTAGAGGTGCTTATTAATGAGGCTCTGTTTGTTCAGTACGCGCAAGCAAACGAACTCCGTGTATCAGATGAGGATACAGAAGCTCAGTACAACGAGATCCGAGCGCGCTTTGAGAGCGAGGAAGAATTTCAAGAGCAGCTTTCGCTCCAAATGTTTACCACGGAAGGATTGAAACGCACCATTGCTTCCCAGCTGCTGATTGAAGCTGCCGTGCGGAACTACGCGCAAGCGGGGGAGTTGGAGGTATCAGAAGAAGAGGCGCAGGCTCTGTATGCTGAATACAGCAGCCAGCTTGAAATGATTCCTCCCTATGAGCTCGTGCAGGAAGATCTCTATTACGAACTCGCCCAAGAGAAGCTCCGGCATATAGCTCAGCGCATGCTCTCAGAACTCAGGGACGCGGGGGAGGTGCGCATCCTTCTCTAAGGATCTTCTAAGTACAATTACTCCCCCAATAGAGCCAACACCCGGCTGGTTCTATTGGGGGCTTTATTTTGGGAATTGAAAGGGCATGCTATGGTGAAGATATACACCTATGGAGCCGTTAGCTTCTAAAATTCGTCCCAAGAATCTTGATGAATTCATTGGCCAGACACATTTGGTAGGGGAGGGAAAGCCCCTGAGGGTTGCCGTTGAGCAGAAACACCTCTTTTCCTTTGTGCTGTGGGGGCCTCCAGGTTCTGGCAAAACGACGCTTGCGCGCATCTACGCCAGAAATTTGGGGGCAAAACTGTATGAGCTTTCAGCTGTTTCCGCCGGAAAGGCGGATATCCGGAAGATCGTGCAGGACTCTTTTGAAGGAAGGCCCAGGGTGTTGTTTCTGGATGAGATCCATCGTTTTAACAAAGCTCAGCAGGATTTTCTTCTTCCGTATGTGGAGTCAGGTGAGCTTACGCTCATTGGAGCTACCACAGAGAATCCAAGCTTTGAAGTCATAGCTCCTTTGCTTTCCCGGTGCCGCGTGTTTGTTTTGAACGAGCTTTCAGAACAGGAAATGGAAGACATTATTGACCGCACGGGATTCAAGCTTAAAAAAACGGAGAAGGACTGGCTGGTAGCCATGGCAAACGGAGATGCCCGGCAAGCCATTACCATGCTGGAGAATACGGCAAGCTTGTACAAGAAGATCACGCTGGAGAATCTCAAGAATACTTTGCAATCAAAGTTTCTCAGGTATGACAAGCAGGGAGAGGAGCACTACAACACCATTTCAGCGTTCATCAAGAGCATGAGAGCTTCTCAGCCCGACGCCGCCCTGTATTACTTAGCCCGCATGGTGGATGCGGGAGAGGATCCCAAGTTCATCGCCCGCCGCATGGTGATCTTCGCCTCAGAGGACATCGGTCTTGCCCAGCCCACGGCGCTCGTGGTTGCAAATGACGTCTTTCGGGCTTGTGAAACCAT
>JAUYJF010000020.1 GCA_030688685.1 Candidatus Yanofskyibacteriota bacterium
GTGGCAACATTCTCCTTGATTTGCTTCTCATCCAAGGGTTCTCTCATCTTGTCGCGGCCGGAAGGATCCCCGATCTGCGCGGTAAAATCTCCCATAAGGAGAATTACTTCATGGCCCAAATCCTGAAACTGGCGGAGTTTACGCAGAACCACCGCGTGACCAAGATGCAAAAGGGGAGAGGTGGGGTCAACTCCAAGATACAAACGGATCTTCCGCTTTTCCATGAGATCCGCCAATCCCTTCTTGGTCGGAAGAACAGACTCTCTGTGTCTGCCTAAAACCTGTTCTGTGTTCTTTTCCATTTGAGCATTGTAGCACAATTTGGTATACTGCTCCAATACATTCATGGAACGAACACTCAGCTCACAAACCCCAGAGAAGAAGGGGGAATCCGTACGCGTTGAAGGATGGGTAGACAGCAGACGGGATCACGGGAAAATCATCTTCCTGGATATTAGAGACCGGGAAGGTATGGTTCAGGTTGTGTTTACTCCTCAGGCAGAAGCAGCGTATGCAGCGGTGCAGGAAGTACGCCCAGAGTGGGTAGTCGCCATTGAAGGCGTGGTGCAGGAACGGCCTGCTTCTATGAAAAACCCAGACAGCGCGAGCGGAGAGGTGGAGATAAGCGCAGAACACCTCCGCGTCTACTCCCAGTCCCTTACTCCGCCCTTTCCTTTGAACACAGATGGGTATGAAATAGGGGAGGAACACCGCTTAAAATACCGATACCTGGATTTGCGGAGAAAACGCCTTCAGAAGAATCTCAGGATACGGAGCGCTTCCCTTCAGTTCATACGAAACTACTTATCCAAGGAAGGGTTTGTGGAAATTGAGACCCCCATTCTGACCAAGTCCACGCCGGAAGGAGCGCGGGACTTTGTGGTTCCTTCCCGGCTCTACCCTGGCACTTTCTACGCGCTTCCTCAGTCTCCCCAGCAGTACAAACAGCTTCTGCAGATTGCGGGTCATGAGCGTTATTTCCAGGTAGTGCGGTGTTTCCGGGATGAAGATCCGAGAGCTGATCGCCAGCCGGAGTTCACCCAGCTGGATATTGAGATGTCTTTCACGAACCAAGAGGAGATTCTTTCTCTTCTGGAGTCTTTATATATCGCGCTCGCGCAAAACCTGTTTGGCGAAAAACACATTCAGCAGATCCCTTTTCCGCGCATTCCTTACAAGGAAGCAATGGAGAAATGGGGGACAGACAAGCCGGACCTGCGGAAAAACAAGAATGACCCTGACGAGCTCGCGTTCGCGTTCATCACGGACTTTCCCGCGTTTGAATGGAAAGAACAAGAAAAAAGATGGGACGCGGTGCACCACCCCTTTACCTTGACCCAGACAAACGACATGGAAGAGATAAAAAAGGATCCCGGATCGGTTTTGGCCTACCAGTACGACCTTGCCCTGAACGGGTATGAGGTCGCGGGAGGAAGCTTGCGCATCTACGATCCTGAATTCTTGACTCAGGTCTTAGAATTCATGGGGAACAAGCGGGAGGATATTGAAAAACAATTCGGACATTTGCTTTCCGCCTTTCAATACGGAGCACCCCCGCACGGGGGAATCGCCTCCGGACTTGATCGGCTCTTTGCGGTGCTCCTCTGCGAACCAAGCATCAGGGAAACCATGGCATTCCCAAAAACAGGGGACAGCCGCGATCTGATGATGGACTCTCCCAGCGAGATCTCCGAGGAACAGCTCAACGAACTCTCACTTTCAGTAAAAAAACAGGAGAATCATGATGCATAGCAACGCGCTCATTCTTTGTACCGCGCTTCTTGTCAGTATTTCTTTCTGGTGGGGAGTGAATGCCGTCTCAGAAAACATAGAAACGGTGTTTTATGAAAAGATGCTGGGATATGAAGGGGCATATTTGGCGACAGCGGCATCAATAAACCTTCAGGAAGCCTTGCTGAACTCCCTACCCGCCAAAAAACAGGCGGAGAATCCTGCACTTTCAGCTGAGGCCGCGTTTTCTGTGTTCGTACATGAGAACGGAAATCGAAAAGTCCTCTTTGAAAAGAATTCTCAGATTCCTCTTCCTATTGCTTCTATCGCAAAACTTATGACGCTGCATGTGGCAGAGACCTATCTCCCTCTGGAATCCGTGTACGAGACATATCCCGCGCTTCTTCTTGCGTCAGACAACGGAGCCGCAGAGGATATCGCCAGCCGCATGGGAGTGCATGAGTTTGTTCAGCGCATGAATGAGGAAGCAACAACCCTGGGATTTGAAAGCATGTTTTTTGTGAATCCAAGCGGTCTGGACGCGCAGGAAGGACACAACCTCGCTTCCGCCCAGGATGTCGCCCTGCTCCTTGAACTCGTGCAACAGAAGCACGCTGGAATATTTCCCTTGCTGGCACAGTATCAGTATGAACTCTCAGAGGAGGATCATGCTCTCTTTTCAACAAATCAACTGCTCACCGATTCTGACTTCCCCCTGCGCATCTTGGGAGGAAAAACAGGAGAAACCTCTCGTGCGAAGCAAGCTCTGGTCCTTATGACAAACAGCCCAACAGAAACAGGGTATATGGTTCACGTGGTCCTGAGATCTGAAGACAGGTTTCAGGATATGAAGTCGCTTGTTCGGTGGGTGCTGGATTCATATAAGTGGACACTCTGATGGAAATCAATCTCTCACTGAGCGTCATCAAAATATCCGTCGCGGCCGCCTCCAGCTTTGTCGTCGCCTTTCTCTTCACCCCCCTTCTCCTCGGCTTTCTGAAAGAGCACCGGATGTGGAGAAAGACCGTGCGCACAAAAGCCCTGGGAGGAGGAGATCTTCCCAA
>JAUYJF010000023.1 GCA_030688685.1 Candidatus Yanofskyibacteriota bacterium
AGGATTTCAACAAACAGAGGATCTTTTTCTACCGCCACCACATGTTTTGCCTCACGCGCCAGTACCCGGGTGAGTGCCCCAAGCCCCGGCCCTATTTCTAGAACCTCCGTTGTTTTCTGTATTTCTGCGGCTTCCACGATCTTTTTGAGAACCCCTTGGTTTATTAAAAAGTTCTGTCCCAGGGCTTTATCTGGGGCAACTCCATATTTGCCTAAAATCTCTTTTATTTCTGTGGTATTCATTAGGGTTAGTTTTCCACTCCTTTGGGGTTGACGCAAGGGGTTGGTTGCGCTATATTGGAGCAACGCATGACTTCTCAAGGCGAAGAGATCTCGAGTAGCACAACAAAACAGCGGAAGCCCCGCGCTCTCTTTTTGGTTATGGCCCTCGCGGCTGTTTTTTTGTTTGCGCAAATGATGGATACTTCCTCTTCCGGCAAGCTCCAGGCGGGAGTTTTAACCTCCCTGCCGAGCCAAAAGACAGCCGGGGAAGTATGGGCAACGAGAGCGCTGACGGCAAGCGATGTTGAGCTTATTTTGGTCTCTCAGGATTCTATTCGCCCCGCGACTCCTCCGAGTACGGTGAGCTCGCAGGTTCTCGGGTCTTTGGGCATATTTTCTGTTGCTCCGCGCCCTGAAATGCAGAGGTATGTCGTGCAGGAGGGAGACACCCCCTCTTCGGTGGCGGAACGCTTCAACATCTCTTTAAATACGGTTCTTTGGGTAAATGAGCTCAGCAGAACCGCGTCTCTCCGGCCAGGCCAGCACCTCTCTATTCTCCCTGTTTCTGGAACCGTGCACCTTGTGCGCGCAAACGATACCCTGAGCGAGATCGCGAGTTGGTACAAAGCAAATGCCGCGGAGATTGCCGAGTTCAACGATCTTTCTTCCCCCCAGGAAATCTTTGCGGGAGACCTGCTTATCATCCCGGGAGGAACCCAGCCGTCATCCCTTCCGCAGGGCCGGCTTACGCCAATCGCGAACTCCTACTTTATCTATCCCATCCCTGCCCCTTATAATGTAACCCAGGGGGCTCATCACTATAACGCCATTGATTTTAGCAACGGCAGGTGCGGAGAACCCGTGTACGCGGCAGCCGGAGGAACCGTGCAGACAACCGGATACCAGGGCGCGTACGGCAACTTTATCCGTATCCTTCATCCCAATACGGTCGTGACGGTATACGCTCATTTTTCTCAGATGAACGTGCGTGCCGGAGAGCGGGTCCTCCAGGGCCAGATTATTGGATATACCGGAAACACGGGGCGCACTTTTGGCCCAACCGGATGCCATCTCCACTTTGAGGTGAGAGGGGCGGTAAACCCGTTTCTTAAATAGACCTCTTGGCAGAACAGGACTCGCAGAGTGAGATTTCAGGATAGGCAGCAAGCCTATCCTCTTTTATTGCGGATCCGCAGTTGCCGCATGTTCCGTATGTCCCTTTTTGTATACGTCCCAACGCTTCATTGACGGCACGAAGTTTCAGTTCCAGTTCATGCTCAACAGAGACGCGCGTGGAATATTCTTCCACTTCATTTGCCGCCTCCTCAAGGCCTCCCTCTGGCACGCGGGGGTATTTGGAGTCCCAGTCGTTCTTGAGCTTTGGATCTTTCTTCGCGAAAGACGAAAGATCCTGTTCAAGACGCTCTTTTTCTTTTTCTAACGCGGCTTTTGCTTCTTGCATGCGATTTTTGTCCATAGGTTGAATTTATTGGAGTACGTTTGCGAGGTCAAAATTCCAAGGGGTGTTCTTTTCCGCGTTTACCTGGCTATATCCTTTCACTTGTTCTGCGGGGATTTGATACTGCGCTTGCAGCTGGGAAAGGAGAAACGCGAGAGCTTGGTACTGCTCTGTATTTGGCGTCTCAGATTCCTGGTAGAGAAGTCCAATGCCGAGAGAAGAAGCGTTGATCCCGTTCTTTGCATGGTAAGCGACGTTGTTGTCTGAAACAAGCCGCAGAATAGTTCCTTGCCGGTTGATCAGATAGTGATAGGAAACATTGAATTGCCGGAATGTGGAAAGCAGCGCTTCCGTGTCATACGGGTTGGCTCCGGGAGCCGCATGGTACGCGGAATGGAGAATAATGGAAGTGATGGGGCGGGGAGAACTCACAGAAGCATATCCCCATGAAACAGGCCGCTCCACAATATCAAAGAATATGGGATCCTGGGGAATTGCCGGCTCTTGTTCCTGTTCAGGAGCAGGCTCAGGTTCTGGTTCCAGAACGGGTTCTTCCTCTTCTTGCGCAATTGGTTCTTGCGCAAAAGGAACTTCCTGCGTGAGATATTGGTATCCAAAAAACGCCACCAATCCTGAGATACTGAGAATAGACGTCAGAATAAGAAGGCGAACGAGCACTTTTTTTGTAGGCGAAGGAGCTGAGGGTGCTCGGTCTTGGACGGATTGGGTAGGCCCTGGTGGGGAAGCTGGCTGCCTCAGATCTGTGCGAGCAGGGTACGCGGGAGGCTTTTGTGACCCTCTCTCCTCTTGAATAGGGAGAGCAGTTGGTGTTCGTTTTGGAGCGGCAGGTCTCTCCAGTACGGGCTGAGGAGGTCTTTGAGGTTGAGTCGCGGCAACCGAATCCGGCTTTGGCGTAGCTGGCCTACCCTGCTGTTTCAAGGAAGCGATTCTTTCACGCTCACGCTGGGCCTCTTGGGACCTAAGGCGGGCAAGGTCCTTTTCCATAGTGCGCACTTCTTCCCGTTGCAGGAATTCTTGCTTCTCTTCCCGAGGTTTCTCAGGGGTGCGGACAGGAACAGGAGTTTCAGTATTCTGAGTCTTAACGGGAGGGCTTGTTTCCTCAGGTCTCACGCGCGGAGCTGAAGGAGTTTGTGCCAGAGAAGGGGCTTGAGGAACTGCTGCGGGTTGAGTGGCAGGTTCTTGAGGAACAGAATTTTGCTGCGAGGATGTGGAACCTGGGGCAGCTTTTTTTTCTTCTTCCATAGAATGAGTGGGTGTAAGTTATTTTTCTTCCGGAAGCGCTTCCTTCCGGGAGAGACGGATCTTTCCGTGTTCATCAATCCCGATCACTTTCACGGGAATAACATCCCCCACCTTTACTATATCCGCAACTTTCTCAACGCGCCAGGGGGCAAGCTGAGAAATATGTACCAAGCCTTCTTGACCCGGGAGAATTTCCACGAATGCTCCAAAATCCACCACGCTTTTCACCGTTCCCTGAAACAGCTCTCCCACTTCCACCTCATGCACAATTCCCTCAATCTTCTCTAATGCCTTGCGGACTCCATCCGCGTCTTCTGAGGTTACGAACACGTCTCCGGTTTCGTCGTCAATGTCTATTTTCACGTTAAAGTCAGCGGTCATCTTGTTGATGATCTTGCCTCCAGAACCAATAATCATGCCAATTTTCTCAGGGTTGATCCGTATCACCGAAATCTTGGGAGCATACTTGGAAAGCCCTGAACGGGGGGCTAAGAGCACGGGCGCTATGACCTCCTCTAAGATCTGGAACCTGGCTTTCTTTGCCCGTTCCAGCACCTCTGAGAACATGTCAGCTGTAATTCCCCTAATCTTCACGTCAAGCTGGATTGCAGTAATGCCTTCTTTGGATCCTGCAACCTTAAAGTCCATATCCCCGTAGTGGTCTTCCGGCCCCTGAATGTCCGTGAGGAGCTTGTAGTTTCCCGCTTCGTCTGCCATAAGGCCCACGGAGATCCCCGCGACCGGCCTCTTAATGGGAACACCAGCATCCATTAACGCGAGCGAGGAAGAACACGCGGAAGCCATGGAAGTGGATCCATTAGATGAAACGCATTCTGTCACGATGCGGATAGTGTAGGGGAACTCGTCTGTTACAGGAATAACAGGAAGGAGCGCTTTTTCTGCCAGCATGCCGTGCCCAATCTCTCTTCTCCCTGGGCCCCGGAGCGGTTTTACTTCTCCTGGCGCGTAGGGAGGAAAATTGTAGTGGTGCATGAAGCGCTTCTTTCCTGAAATCTCCATGCCTTCCATGAGCTTGTGGTCTCCAGGCCCTCCCAAAGTGAGCAGGGAAAGAGTGGTGGTGAGTCCCCGGCTAAACATGCCAGACCCGTGGGTCCTGGGGAGAACGCCGACTTGTGCGGAAAGAGGCCTGATCTCATCCAAACCGCGCCCATCCACGCGCTTGTCATATTTGAGCGCTCCCTCATGGACCGCCCGGTCAATTTCTTCTTCCAGAAACGCCAGAGCGTATCCTTCTCTTCCTTCTCCGGGGCGCTTCTCTTGCGCAAAAGCAAGCACATCCTTTTTCAAAGCTCCCGCTCGTTCCATGCGCGTCGCGGGATCTCCTGAAAACAGAGCTTCCTGAAGGCGCGGCTCCAGGAACGAACTCATTTCTTTATTGAGCTGTTCATCCTGCGCGGGTTCTGGAACGCTCGTCTTTTCTTTTCCAAATTCTTTCTGGGCGTTTTTCTGGAGCGCAATGAGTTCTGAGAGTGTTGGAAGAGCGAACTGGAGGGCTTGCTTGTAGGATTCTTCCGCGGCCTCGGAAGATTCAGCTTCAATCATATTGAGAAGTATCTTGCCTTCATTCTCCATGCCGGCAATCACGAAATCCAGTTCAGACGCTTCCCGCTCAGAATAGGTTGGGTTGAGCGTAAAGGAATTTCCGGTTTTCCCCACCCTGACCCCGAACAAGGGGCCGTTCCAGGGAATATCAGAAAGGCAAAGCGCGAAGGACGCTCCAAGGAGTCCCGCGACATCCGGATCATTTTCTCCATCCCAAGAAAGGCAGGTCACGATCACCTGAACCGGGCGCATGAGATGCTTGGGGAAGAGAGGGCGGATGGCGCGGTCAATGAGACGCGCGGTAATCACCGCTTCCTCTGTTGGCCTGCTTTCTCTCCGCACAAACCGGGATCCGAGAATTTTCCCCGCCGCGTAAAAGCGTTCTTCGTAATCCACGGTTAAAGGAAAAAACCCTTGGCCCTGCGCGTCCTCTTTCCCCATGACGGCTGTGACTAACACTACAGTTTCCCCAATCTGTACCCGTACTGATCCTGACGCTTGTGTTGCCCAGGAGTCCAAAAAGACGGTCGCTGTTTTTCCTCCAATCTGAATATCAATTTTCTGGTTCTTCATACGTCTCTTCTGCTTGTTTAGCTTGTCTTTTCTGCTTTGCGGGATAGAGTTTGGTGACACCGAATCTTGAGGCAATACCCTGTTTTTGCCGCAGGAGATATTTCTCCGCGTTTTCTCCCAGGTCAATAAACTCGTCAGCTTCCTCGCGCAGCCGGGATGAGGTGGACTTCCCAAAAGCAATAACTTCCACGCGTTTTCCTTGGTTTTCCAGATATTCCACAAGGGGCACGTAGTCTCCGTCTCCGGAAATGAGAACGACCACGTCAATATTCGCGGATGTTTTGATGGCGTCAACGGCAATTCCTACATCCCAGTCCGCTTTCTTGAGACCCCCGTAATATTCCTGCAGGTCTTTGACGCGCATCTCAATTCCCAGGCTTGAAAGCGCGTCAAAAAAAGGGCGTTCTTCGCCTGTCTTGGTGCGCACTACATACGCGAATGATCGGATCAAGATGCGTCCTGCGACAGCGGTTTTCAGAACTTCTTGGAAGTTCACGCGAGCTCCCTGGTAGAGATTCTTTGCTGAATGGTACAGGTTCTGAACATCTATGAATACGGTAACGCGCTGGTCTTTGGTTTTTGGGCTGACTGCCACAGTTCTTATTTTTTAAGTCCGATTTTCTTTACCACCTGGGCGTACTGATCCGCGTCTTCCCGCTTGAGGTACCGGAGAAGAGAGCGGCGCTTCGTCACCATTTTTAAAAGTCCGCGCTTTGAGTGCATATCTTTGGCATTCTTCTTGAGGTGGGCCAGCAGCTGTTTGATCTCCTCTGTAAGCACGGCAATCTGCACGGCGGGGGATCCTGTGTCTGTTGGGTGAACCTTGAATTTCTCAATAACCTTCTCCTTTTCTTTTGTGGTTAGCATTACTTCATGCTATCAAAAAACAGGAAAAAATGCAAGAATCTTCCATATGAGGCCCATTTCCTGTGTTTCCTGTAAAAAACCAATACCCCGCGAGGCTCTTGGAACGGCTCATCGCAATCACTGCCCGTTTTGCCTGTGGTCAAAACACGTGGATGAGCATCGGGGGGACAGAAAAGCTGCGTGTCAGGGCCTTATGGAGCCGGTTGGCCTTGCCTTAAAAAAGGACGGGGAGCTTATGATCGTGCATCAATGCGGCGTATGCCAAAAGGTGTCCAAGAACAGGATCGCGGGAGACGATGAGGAGTCCGCTCTCCTTGAGGTCCAAGAGAAAGGAATGAATCTTTCCCAAGAGAAAAAGGAATTACTTCAAAATATCGGGATTATCCTGTGTGAGGACCGGGCAATTGCCGAAGAATCCCTTTGGGGAAAGTGAAATTGGTGCCCCCAGCAGGACTCGAACCTGCAACCAATGCGTTAAGAGCGCACTGCTCTACCAATTGAGCTATGGAGGCCTATTTTGCTATGAGATTGATTGGACGAGGGACCTCACGAAGCTTTTCCCATTTCCGTTGTGCTAGTTCGACTTGCGGATCAAGCTCTCTTAACATGCCTTTCACCCATCCAAATATGCGTATTCTCAGATCGGTTCCCTTTTGTATGCGTACCTTGCACGTCCCGTAGTAAAGCGTATTTTTCTTATATCCTTTATTTAAGGGCTTTATAAAGCTTTTGCCAAAGTTTTCAAGGGGGATACCGGTAAGGTTCGACCAAAAATATTTTAGCTCTTTTTCGTTTTGCTGGGGATAAATGTTCAGGTGGGCAGTCATCTGGGCAGAAGAAACTCCAAATATACGCCTGAACCACTGAGTCATAAATAGAATAAGATGCGGGTCGGAGTTTGCGATCCCACACCCATTTGACTTGTTCCCCTCTGCCCAGTAGAGCGCAGCGCCAAAAAGCTTATAGGCCGCGAGGGTTTGAAAAGAGCTTACCTCCATCTCTGCTTTTTCTATAATTTCATCAACCTCTCTTTTCCTACGTTCGCGCTGACTTTGAGATCCTAGAGCAAGATATTCAATACGCTTTGTAT
>JAUYJF010000024.1 GCA_030688685.1 Candidatus Yanofskyibacteriota bacterium
AAGGACGAGGTGAACTTCAAGGGCGACCTGCCCGCGTTCTTCGCCGAGCTCCGCGACAACAAGGACAACCCGGTCTACTACTACCCGGACACCGACGCGGGTCGTCAGGCCTATCTCGACGACTCCACCGCGGCGATCAACAAGATCAAGCTTGGAAAAATTGTGGTGGTAAAGACCCTGAGCCCTCCGATATGAAAGCTGGCAAACGCGACTCCATCTTCTCTGCCCGGACAAACACTTCCTTGCGCGAACGCGGCAGCGCAAAACGAACTGCCAGTATGCGCCTCATGCTCTCCCTGCACTCCGGCTCCCGCGAATCCAAAAATCGCGGCAAAAGAAAACACTGCAATTACGGGAAGAAAAATAACATATTTCATGCCGATGCTTTTATCATACCTCACTATGGAATAAATTCCAAGAAAACAAAACCGCCCCGAATACCCGGGGCGGTTCCCTCGCTGAGCAAACCCTATTTGCTCATCTGCTTTGGGAGAAGGGTGGCTCCCACGTAGACCGCGGAAACTCCCACCAGCACGTAGACCGCTTGCGTAAGGACTCCTTCTTCACCAAAAAGAGTGGTGACAAGATTCATGTTCAAAAGTCCTACCAATCCCCAGTTCAATCCTCCGATCACAACAAGCAAAAGCGCGACAAATCCAATATTTTTCATAAACAAGATATGATGTTTTTTATTCTTCGACCTTTCGTATTCGTATTGGAATAGTATACCATGCCCGCAAACAAAATCCGATACAGTTTTCCACACCCTATCTCTGGGATACTTGTGTCATGGGTGCATTTCTGTAAAAATGGTGCAATGAGAAAATTTATTTCAAACAGGATCCTCGTGTATTTCGCTCTTCTGCTTCTGGGAATAAGCGGATTCTCTTTTACCGTCATTCTCCCGCAGCCCGCGGGATTCTATGGGTTTGTCGCCATAGCGGCTCTCGGAGGATTTGGGGTTTCCGCCATGATTGCCTACACAAAGAGGAGCGGAAAACATCTCGTGTGCCCCGTTGGATCTGACTGCAATGCCGTAGTCACCAGCAAGTACTCGCGATTCTTTGGCATTCACCTTGAGTATCTCGGCATGACATACTTTGCCGCGATCTTTTTCGTCTATGGCATTATGCTCTTCTTGCCGGGCCTCATTTCCGGAATTGCCTTGTCGTTTGTCGCCTTGCTCACCACGGGAGCGTTTTTCTTTTCTTCCTACCTGCTGTTCGTCCAGGCATTCCTCCTCAGGCAGTGGTGCATCTGGTGCATTCTTGCTGCCATGCTTTCCATGACGATCTTCTTCATTTCGTTAATCAGCCAAGCAATAGCGGTGTCTTTTCTCGCGAATGGAGGGGAGGTTCTGGCCATGCTGCAATCTTTGGGATTCGCCCTGGGGCTGGGGGGGTCAACCGCGGCGGTGTTTCTATTTTCAAAATTCCTTCAGGATAAAGATATTGACAGTAAGGAACTGAGCGTGCTGAAGGGCGTCTCAGAACTCGTATGGGTAGGGCTGGTTCTCATTCTCATGAGCAACTTTGCCCAATACGTCACCAATCCTGAGGCCCTGGCGCAATCTTCGGTCTTTCTCGCTCAGATCCTTTCGCTCTTTGTGGTGGCGGTCGCCGGAGCAGTTCTCATGATCATCTTCGCTCCCCTTTTGTCGGTCATTCCGTTCACCGACGGGCCGCAATCTTCTCTCGCTTCACTGCGAAAACCCACGTTCATCATTGGAGCCGTGGCGCTTTCTTCCTGGTATTTTGCTTTCGCGACAAACCATGTTCCCGGGTTTCATTTCATGGTGTTTCTCGCAACCTATGGAACCATACTCGTAACATCGGTCGCCATAAGCATGCTCTGGGAACGATCCATACGGAAAGGAGCGCTCAAATAAACAGAGCTCCGCGAACGCCTATCCTTCTGGATTGTATTCAGCCTCTTGCTCCTCGTCAGGGAATACCGAGTACCAGATATCGTTTCTCCATTTCCAGTTTGCGTCCATGCCTCCTGTAATCCAAATCTTGTCCTGAAAGACAACCACTCCATGATCCTCGCGTCCCTCCCACGGGCCGTTTGTTCCTGTTTGCTCCCAGTGGATTCCATCCGCGGAGAACCAAGTATCGTTCAGCGCCTTCTCTTCTGACCATCCTCCAATGAGCCACAGATGATCGCCGAACACAACAAGACCGGGGTCATGCCGGCCCGGCCACAGAGCATTGGCCATTACCAATTCCCAGTCCTTGCCGTTTTCTGTCACCCAAATATCTTCTGACACAGGTTGACCGGGAGCTAATCCCGCCATAAGCCACATCTTGTCTTGGAACACAATAACCCGGTGAGCGTAACGCGGAGACCACGGAGCTTCTTGTGTTGCCTGGATCCAACGCGCGCCATCTTCCGTATACCAAACATCATTCATTGCCCGGCGCGCTCCAAAATCCACTCCGCCAAATACCCAGAGCTTGTCGTCATACACGACTGTCCAGTGTCCTTCGCGAGGCGCCCATTGAGCTGACTCAGCAACGAGCGTCCATTGGTTCCCGTCCTCAGAGCGCCACACGTCATTTTTGGTTCTGCTTGTTTCCCCTTCATACCCTCCCATAATCCACATGGCATCCTGCCACACAATACCGGGAATTGACCTTCTCTTGCTCCACGCCGCTTCTTCTGCGATACGTTCCCAATGCGCGCCGTCTTCTGAAGCCCACACGTCATTGAAGGTTGGCATGAGCCAATAATCCACGTATCCTGGAGTCGCGGTTGCGCCAGAAAGGCCTCCCATAAGCCAGAGCTTGTCTTGAAATACCATGACAGCGTGCGTGTCCCGGGGCGACCATGGAGCATCCGCGAGCCTATTCCAAGTAAGATCGCGAAGATCCTGCCCAGCGCTTTCTGCGGGCGCCTGCTCCTGATCTTCACGCGTTTCTTCCTCCGGGTATGGCTCTGGGTTCAGATACGACTTCATTTGATCTGAAAAGAGACCGACAGAAAAAAATCCCCCAAGCAAAAGAACGGGGATGAGCATGCCGAGCACAGAGAAGATTTTTTTCTGTTCTGCCATAGGAAGTACAGAACATACCTTACCACACTCTTTCCTACTCAACAAAGGTAAGCGCTTTTCCTTTCTGCGTTCCCCGTCCCGTGCGGCCAATGCGGTGAACGTAATCCTCGTAGGTTGCGGGAAGTTCGTAGTTGATCACGTGCGTAATACCGTCAATATCCAGACCGCGAGCGGCAATGTCAGTGGCAATAAGCGCCTGCACTTTGTTCGCCTTAAACCCCTGCAGAGCGCGTTCGCGCTGTGACTGGGATTTATTGCTATGAATGGAGTCTGCTTTAATGCCCCTCTGCAGAAGCTGGGAGCAAAGCTTTTCAACGCCGTGCTTGGTTCTCCCGAAGATAAGCGCTTTCTTGCAATCCTCCAGTGAAAGAAGCTCATGGAGCGCGTCAATCTTATTAAGGCCCCGCACATGCACCACATCCTGGTCAATGCTCTTTGGCGTTTCCTGCGTTTTCACGGAAATGACAACCGGACTTGAAAGAAAATCATTCACGAGCGCCCTGATGGACGGGGACATGGTCGCAGAGAAGCAAAGCATGTGCCGCTTCTCTGGAACGTGATTCAAGACAAACCGGATATCGTTAATAAATCCCATGTCCAGCATGCGGTCTGCCTCGTCAAGCACAACCGCGCGAACCTTATCAAGCACAAGCACGTTGCGCCGCATGAGATCAAGGATACGCCCGGGAGTGCCAATAATGAAATGATTGTGCAGGCGAAGCTTGCGAATTTGCAATCCCATGCTTGCTCCCCCAACGCACACCACAGAATATAGGGAAGCCGCTTTCGCGAAGCTCAGGAACTCCTGCTCTATCTGCAGAGCGAGCTCGCGCGTTGGAGCCAATATGAGAACCTGCTCTTGCCGATTCGCGAGCGCCTTGTTGATAAGCGGAATGAGAAACGCCGCTGTTTTGCCTGTGCCCGTGTTGGCGAGTCCAACCACATCAAGGCCCTGGAGAATACGAGGAATAATCTTATCCTGGATAGGGGTTGGCTGGTCATATCCGCGGGCTGTGATCGCGCGGGAAAGAATCGGATGCAACGCAAAATCCGCGAAAGAGTGCTCAGGCCTAAAAGACTGCGCCTCTTCCTTTGTCTCTACCGCCTTGTTGATGAAAGCGGAGATGTTGAGCCCCCTCTTGGGAGCCAGCCTTTTTGGACTTGAGCGGTTATATGAGGAGAAGCGACCGCGCGCCTGGTTGGAACGGCCATGGGGGCCGCTTGGGGAACCCTGCCGTGAGGGTCCTGAGAAACGTTTATACATAGGGTGAGAAATGAAATCTGGCTCAGGAATAATATGCTTCATCCAGAGTCCCAGATTCAATTCTCAAGATGAGATTGAAGATTACCACAATCTCCTTTCCCTGTCAATGATTTCCTAAGAGAAAGATCCAGGGCCCAGAAAAATCGGGGGATTCTCTTGCGTATGCGCGCTCAGCTCCGTCTGCTTTCCTCGCGGAACACGCATCTGTCTCAAGAACGACCCGCCCCATATGGACACCAGAAGAATGAGGATCGTAAGAGGTATGGGCAGAAGAAATACCATAGCATACCTCGTGTCCTCAAACATCGTGGCCAAAGCATGTACCGCGGCAGCGACAACCTGCCGCAAACCCAATACTTCCCTGTCCTCTGCGAGAGGGGGTAGGACAATGGCGTGCAAACCTGAGGATTCAGTAGTAGGTTGACCCACTTGCTCTGGAAGCAAAGGAGCGGAAGGTGCTTCTGGCAGAACCGGCAAAGGAGCTGGAGCGCGATACGCGTCTATAGTTGAAAAATCCACAAGAACCGTATTGGGAGTAGACGCGGAAACAAGGTACAAAAATGTGTTTTGTCCTATTGAAAGGTGTTCCTGGGCAGGAACCCTCGCGTAAAAAGTAAGTACGGCGCTCTCTCGTGCCGGAAGCACTTCAAGCAAAGTTGTGTCTGAAGCATGCAAATATTCCAGATTGCCCGGGATATTTTGCACTACAAGGTTGCTGATGGGCCTCTCATCCGTAGAAAGAACAGTAACATGAAACTCAAGAACATCGCCCGCCTCCGCTGAGACTTCTCTCTGAAATTCAGCGTGATCCGCGGTGATATTCCGCACGCGCACGGAAAGATCAAAGTTTTCCGGTACAACCGGCGTGCTTGAGAATCCGGAGCTAAAGCCCCCGCCAGATCCTGAGGATCCGGAAGAAACACTTGGAGATCCGGGAGAATCTCCGGTATCGGTTTCTGTGCCCGCATCTGTGACAATAATGTCAGCAGTGTCAGAGGCACTTAAGGTACTCCATTCAACCTCGACCTTTGCGGTAAACGTACCAGCGTTTTCGTA
The DNA here is from genome assembly GCA_030688685.1 of Candidatus Yanofskyibacteriota bacterium. GTDB lineage: Bacteria > Patescibacteriota > Minisyncoccia > Minisyncoccales > UBA10102 > JAUYJF01. The sequence goes on from JAUYJF010000024.1 coordinate 5,376, forward strand.
GACGCAATCAAACTGAATCTCAGAAGACGCGGCCGTTGCGCCCGCTTCATTCGGAGCGCTTTGCGACGCATCGCAAAATAAGCGATACAGGATCGCTTCAGACACGGTGCTTGAAACCGTTGCCTGTAAGGTGCTGGTAAAAGGTGCTGTCCCAGAGCTGGGATTCGCGGAAAGAGCTACGCTCAGGGAGTGGGAAGATGCTGCTGGGTCTGGATCCGGATCTGAGCCTGGCGTTGGGCTGGAATCGGAACCTGGTCCAGGATCTTGGCCTGGATCTGTCGAATTATCTTCAAAAGGAACGTCCTCGGCTGGCACGTCTTCCACCGGCACATCCTCAGCTGGAATGTCTTCCACTGGGACATCTTCTGCTGGCGCTTCATCGGAAGGCACATCCTCAGCTAGAATACCTTCAAAAGGAACGTCCTCGGCTGGCACGTCTTCCACCGGCACATCCTCAGCTGGCGCGTTTTCTGTTGGAATATCCTCAGCTAAAGTGCCTTCTACTGACACATCTTCAGCTGGTATATCCTCTTCTGTCGGCGTATCCACGGCTGAAATATCCTCAGAAGAGCTGTCCTCTGCGGGAATATCTTCCAGAGAAGTATCTTCTGCCAGAACATCCTCTGTTAATACGTCTTCAACAGGGGTATCGTCGGCTGGATTATCCTCAGGGAGAGCCTCGTCTGAAGGGGTATTTTCAACCGGAATATCCTCTGCCGGAAGCTCTTCAAGCGATACGTCCTCTTCCGGTACGTCTTCTGCCGCAAGATCCTCGGGTGGGTTACTCTCTGCGGGCGCACTATCAGAAAATGAGTCTTCGGCAAGTGGGCTATTTTCCGAAGGAGTATCTCCCACTGGATTGCTATCTAAGGGAACATCGCTACTTGGGAAACTTCCTAATGGAATATCCTCCATTGGTATGTCTTCTGCTGGAACATCCTCAGCTGGAACATCTTCTGCTGGCACGTCCTCTGCGGAAAGAGCTATAGGAAAAGGTGCTGGAAAGAGCAAAGACACGCAAAGTACGGTGCCCACAAGAAACGCAAAAACCGCCTTCTTACGCCAAAGAAAGACGGACTTCTCCTGTTTCTGGGAGCAGTAGGACATACTAGGACACTAGTAGGACATTCGCTTTTATGGAAGGACAGTCGACAATTTGCCCTTCCCAGAAAAGAGAGAATGTCCCCTCTCTGGGAAGGGCGGGAACAGGAGATATCTTTTTTCTCTGTTCCCGCCTTGAGCTTGTCGATTGCCCTACCTCCTTTTTAGGGCGAAGTCTGTATAGTACTTCTGATCCGCTGAAATACGGACCAGGAGTTCAGTGTCATGGTAACCTGCCGCCTGAACGAGCACCAAGTAGTACTCGTTCGGCATCAAGCGCGCGCAGAACAGTCCGGAGGCGCTTGCCTGCGCCACACGAGACCAGTCTCGCACTTTTACACCTTGGTCTGTAGCCACATAGACAACCACAGACCCCCGCAATGGTGCGTCCTCTGGCCCCTTGGCCGCATCATAGATGCGACCGTAGTAGACTACCCGTCCCTCTACAGGGCTACAGGTAGCTGTCACCGGCCGCGGTGGCACCGGGACAGGCGTCGCCGTAGGCGTTGCTGAGGGGGCTGGAGTGGGGGTCCTGAGAAATACCACCCGCCCATCACATACGGCCCGATCTTCATCGAGCCGCTGACACCCTGGTGGAATAGTTGGTGTTGGCACCAGGGTCGGCGTTGGCGCGGCCGTGGGTGTTGCTGTGGGGGCTGGAGTGGCCACAGGAGTTCTTGTGGGCGTAGAGGTTGCTACAGGAGCCCTCGTAGGTGTTGCTGTGGAGGCTGCTGGAGTGGCCACAGGAGCCCTCGTGGGCGTTACCGTGGGCGCCAGCGCTATGGTTGGTGTTGGGCTTTCCCCAGCAACTGGAACACCTGGATCCGATCTTCCTCCCAGCGTCACTACCAGAAGTCCAATAAGCAGCGATAGGCTTACGACGCCTATCACTACTACTGACCCCTTTTTCTTTGTGG
>JAUYJF010000036.1 GCA_030688685.1 Candidatus Yanofskyibacteriota bacterium
TTGAAGCTGCCCCATAGGTCTGGGCATTGGTGGCGGTATACGTCGGCTGCAGAATATCAACCCAGGCAGCATGGGTGATATTTGTTGCTAAAGGAGCAGTATCGTTTAGGGTTACGTTGGCAAAGTGCATGGCTCCACCAAGGTTGGCAACCCGTGTTCTCCCATTTGTCCCCAAGCCTGTTGAACCGGCATCAATCCAAATTCCTACAGATGCTAAGTTTGCATCCGCTGCAAGCTGTCCAAACCTAACATTATTCTGTGCGCCATCTACAACGAAAGTATCATCTACATCGTTTGACTCAACCCTGAAATCAATGTCTGAACCTGCTTCGTTGAAGACAATAGTCTTGGCAGAACCGTCAAACCTCAAGTACTCCCACGAGTTACCAGAGCCGTCATTGAGGAACCATGCCATGTCGCCTGAAGCTGTTATATTACTCGTAAGAAGAGAATTGGCTGGGGTTGCCGCGGTAACAGGAGTGCCTATGAGAACATTTGTTAAGGCAGTGTTGGCGTTCAAGGCAGTGGAGCGGTTAATCATAGCAATATCTCCATCTGCTCCGAACTGCTGAATCACATCATCTTGGAGATTAAGAGTGCCATCAAACCTGCTTGTTCCCGCGTCCACCCAGAGAGCGTAGTTGTTGCTGGCTTCGGTTGCCGCTCCTGAAATATACAAAGAAGCGGAATTCGTTGGAGTAAGGCTTCCTACGGTAATATTGGGTTCATCTATAGCTAAACCATACACTGCGGTGGCTCCTGTGTTGGTGGTAATGGCATTGGTGTTGTCAATAAGCATTCGCTGGGTAACCGCAGTAACCGTTCTGGCTGCTCCGTCCACCGAGATTTGGCCTGCCGGGTTAATGGTGGGAGTACGCAGTTGGGTTGTCTGAAATGCGCCCGAATAAACTTCAAATCCACTATCCGGGCTTGTTGTTGCCCGAAGGGATATAGAGTCAACGCTAAGTCCAATCTTGAGAGTATCATTAGTACTTGTTCCCCACCCAAAGAGAGTCCGGTCAGCGTCGTTGGCGTTGTTGCGTCCCACAATTGCCTGGCCGTGAGGAATGCGGATAAGTCCTGTGGTTGCGGGAGTGGTGCCCAACTGTAAATCGCCATCCAGTCGGGTTAAGCCCGCGTCCACCCAGAGGGCGTAGTTTGCTGTGCTCCCTTCGGTGGGAGCTGAAGGGATATACAGTGTGACCCCATAATTCAACGTTCCTGTCGCAGTGATGTTTGGTTCGTCCACACGCAAGCTAGCATAGATATTGCTTGTGCCAGCAGGAATTGTCACCGCACTTGAGTTCGCGATGTTCACTCTTGAACCCGAATCATTGGCAACGATAGTGTGCGCTGGCGGATTGACAGTGAGATAGACGCTGGAAACAGCTGTGGCACCAAAACTGTGCGCCCCAACGCCACTAAAGAGACCAGCGTCCATAATATATGAGTTTACGTTGGTGTCCGACTCAATCCTGAAATCAATGTCTGCTCCTTGTTCATTGAACACCACTGAGGTTCCCGCGGTAGTGGAGAGTATGTGAGAGTTTCCTACCGCAAACTGCCCGTTCACAGAAAGGTTCTGCCAGAACTGAGCTGACCCCCCTACTTCCAATGTTCCATTGGAAAGAATGTTTCCCGCGTACAGCGTGGAATTCGCGGATCCCAGAGAGGAATCAGAGGTGCCGTCTCCAATGGTTCGCCCCGTGAGTCCCATAAGGTCAAGGTTTGCCGCACAGGAAACTCTGGCAACAGAGGCGTAGGAGACATCCGTTGAAGCGGAGCCGGAAACACTTCCTCCAAAGAGATACACATAGCCATTTACAATAACGGAGCGGTGAGCGAATCGGGTCGCGGGGAGAACTGTTGTGGTAGCCCAAGCGCCTGTGGTTCCGTCCGCGTTGAGCCGCGCGGCATATACTGTGGTCTGTCCTTCAGAAAGAAGCCCTCCAATCGCGTAGACATACCCGTTTGCCACCACCGAGCTGTGCACGGCTCTCGCAGCGGGCAAGGCTTCTGTAGTGGACCAAGACCCTACGGTTCCATCCGCGTTGAGCTTTGCGTAGTACACCGTGGTCTGCGAAGCGCCAAGGTCGTTGGCTCCTCCAATCACATACACATACCCGTTTGCCACCACAGATGAGTGATAATATCTGACAGCAGGCAAGGCTTCTGTGGTAGACCAGCTGCCCACAGTTCCATCAGGGTTAAGCTTTGCGTAGTACACGGTATCTTTAGCAGTGTTGTCCTCTGACCCTCCAATGACGTACACATAGCCATTTGCCACCACAGATGAGTGATACTGTCTTGTTTCCGCCAGAGCTGTGGTTGTGCCCCAAGACCCTACAGTTCCATCAGAATTCAGCTTTGCGTAATATACAGTATCTCTCGCGGCTGCACCGGTATGCCCCCCGATGGTATATATGTACCCGTTCGCTATGACCGACGAATGAATATTTCTCGCTTCCGGAAGCACTGTCGTGGAGGCCCAGGACGCAAGAGTTCCATCTGTCTTCACCCTTGCGTAGTACACGGTAGTGGCGACAGTACCCGCTCCATTATCCCCTCCAATCACATACACATATCCATTCGCGGTAACCGCGGAAGCATACTGCCTCGCAAGCGCGAGAGCTTCTGTGGCAGACCATGATCCTATGTCTCCTGTGGTGGTTGCAAGTAAGGTATCTCCGGAACTCCCGGTGATGGAAACAGCGCCGGCTGGATCTATGGTTAAGTTACCGGTGCTCGTGCTAATAGTGGCAGCTTGATCAAAGGACATTGTGGACACGTTTTGCCATTCTGCTGTACCGGTTGTCCCAAGATTCCCGGGAAGCCACAGGCGTGTCAGTGCGGCTGCGCCATCTACCCGCGTGCTCCGGAGTTCGACGGCTCCAGTTGAAGCATGAGTGTCCCCATAGAGAACAATCTCCCCAGCTTTTGTTGCCCCATTACTTCCCCCGGTAATACGCATAAAACTATCTTCCTGATTTGTTGAGAGAACAGCTTCGCCATTTGCTGTAGTGTCCAATATTACCTGGCCGTCAAATCTGCTTACTCCCGCGTCCACCCAGAGGGAGTAGTTGCCCGTGCTTGCTTCAGTTGGAGCTGCGGCTATATATAAGGAGGCTGCGTTTGTGACTCCCGCAGTTCCAATGGTAATGTTTGGCTCATCCACATACAAAGATGTGACCAAGGCGTGGGTTCCTGATGCTGCCGTGGTTAAAGCGTTGGTGTTTTCAACCATGAGACGGTGCAGGTTTTGATTGACCACAACAGTTGCTGCCGCGTTGTCAACAATGAGGCTTCCTCCTGAGTCCCCAGTTGAAGTGACGGTCAACGCTCCTGTGGAAGCTAGAGCAAAGTCCGTGTAGTCTGTCGCGGAACCATTCGCGTCATTGTAGGTCATTCTGAGGATATCTCCCGTACCATGGTTGATTTCAAGACGGGCGTCCGGGGCAGTCGTCCCGATGCCCACATTGCCTGAACTCCTAATGACCATTCTTGTGCCGCTGTCTTCAGCGCCTGCTGCAGTAGTTTGGAACAGCAAGGAACCTGGCATGACGTTGGCCTCAACAGTGCCGTCTACTTGAGCCCTGATCTTGGCCGCGACAGAACGCAGATCATTTCCATCAGATCCATACCAAGTAATATCTCCAAGAGACATGGTATCAACTACAGCGCCAGCACTGCCAACCGTATTAGTATTGCTTTTCAAAAACGCGAGATTGGCGCTTTCCCACCAGAACGTTGGATTGGCGCTTGAATCCTTAAAGGTGGCCAGCAGGAGAGTAGAGTCTGCCCTACCGCCGCCAATAACTTGCGCCTCTGGAACTAGTGCTGTTGAACCACCGCCATCAGAGATCGTTATCTGCGCTGAATGGCCAACAACCAACCCATTTGCGTTTGCGATGTGGAAATCGCCCCCGTCAATGGTTAGAGCATTGCTTGCGTGAGTCAGCGTCACGTCTCCATTGTTGAAGTTCACCACAGCTCCCGAAGCCAAGAAGAGGTCAGACCACATGAGGGAGGAGGTGCCTAAGGCATTGCCGTCAGAGGCTGCGGGAGAAAGAGCTGTGGCGGTAAGGGTAAGTTCGTCTGCCCCATTGACTTGGATATAGGAGGTAGCTGCTGCGAATCTCAGTCTGTCATTCCCTAATGCGATAGCTGACCCAGCTTCCGATTGAATATACAGCCTGGCGTCTCCTGCCGCCGTATCTATAGAGTAGATACCGACGTGATCAGCTAACGCAGGAGCGGATCCTCCTCCGTTGGCAAGAAGGATTTGGTAGTTTCCTGTGGTGCCTGCTGTTTGGGCTTCAGCATAGAATCCTGAGGCATTCACAGCTGCTCCTCCGGTGAGGGCGCGGAAGGCAGAGGAGTGGGTGAGGGTAGTATCGGCTCCACTAATCGGACTTGTTGCAGCAACGCCAGCGGCCTTGTTGTAGGCAGCGCTAGCGCCGCCAGCGCCGAGAGTCATGGCATCGACTCCCAAGTATGCCCACAGGCCAGTCTGAGCGTTAGTGGAGACCACAACCTGAGTAGAGGCCACGAGTGCCAGACCTCTGACAACTGACGCAACATCGCCAGTGACTTTAGACGTAGCGGGCGGGATAAAACGAGCCAGGTCAGTACCGCCAGAGCCAACGCTCGCGCTGCCATGCAGCCGAAAGAGGTCATTTGTGCCCAGTGCAGTCCCGGAAGAAATTAGAAATGGGTCTTGGCTTACTGAGTTATCAACGCCCAGGACGTAACTATTACCGCCTGGAATAGTGAGACGAAGTTGAGGATCACCGGTTGAGGTAGTTCCTCCCACCGCAATATCCACAATGGAGTGAGAAGCGGCAGCGGCGTTGCTTGTGTTCTGCACAAGGAGCGTGGTGTTATCAGTGGAGTTAGCACCCGTTAGAGAGAAGGATTGCCCTGTCCAAGTAGTGGCGCTTGTTGCCGCTCCAACCGCAAGAGTGGTTGCCGCTCCTCCAATATTCAGAGTGGTAACATCGGCGTTAATGAGATTGAACGTTCCTCCCACGCTCGCGGTTAAGTCTCCTCCTTGGATATCCAAGTCTCCGTCCAATCGCGTGTTTCCCGCGTCTACCCAGAGGGCGTAGTTGCCTGTGCTTGCTTCTGTGGGAGCACGCTGAATATACAAGGTCGCTGCATTAGTGACGCCCGCCGTACCAATAGTGATATTTGGTTCGTCCAAAGTTAAACTGGCTACAAGCGCATGTGTTCCAGAAGCCGCTGTAGTGAGCGCACTGTTATTGTCTATAAAGACCCTATGAAAATCCTCGTTTGCATCTATAGTAGTTGCCGGACCATCGACTAACAGAAATCTCCCCACGCCAGTTCCGGGGGCCGATCCAATTCCTACCGCATTTTCCCCACCATCCACAAACAGAATGATAGTGTCATCTCCAATTAAGACATCTGCTCCTGCCGCGGCAGAAAGGGTGAGGTTGCCCGTCGTGGTGCTGATGGTCTGAGCCTGCTGGAACTGGAACTCTCCTGTTCCCGCAAGCGTGAGGTCGGTGCCGTCAAAGGCAATGTCCCAGTCCTGGCCCGCTCCCAGGACTAATCCAATATCGTCTGCTGCTAATTGGAGGTCTCCATCAAACCTGCTGGTTCCCGCGTCCACCCAGAGGGCGTAAGCATTGTCTATGGTTGTGTTTGCTCCGGCCGCCGCGGCGCCTTGGATGTATATAGTTGCGGCTGAAGTTAATGTTTGGTTCGCGTTGGCTCCAGCGAACGTGGGGATGCCAAAGAAGGAACCCGCGCTCACGGCAAGGGTGGTGGGGTCAGCGTTGGTCTGGGTGAGGGTGTCTGCCGGAACATGGAGAATGCGTCCTACTGAGGTTACTCCGGCTCGGTTCACTTCCCCTCCGTTCAGAGTAAGGAAGCCTCCCGCGGTGACGGCTCCTCCAAGACCCATGCTGTCGGTGCCAGCGTCCACCACAAACATGTTGGCGTTGTTGTCGCCTTCTATCCCGAAATCATAATCATTGCCTGGCTCATTAAATACTACGCCAGAAGAACTAAAGTCAGCTCTGCTTGTCCCTTCAGCTTCCGTGGTTGCCCCTGTACGTAAAACTAAGTTTCCGGCGGCAGAATCCACTACGAAGTTTCCTGAAGAATCTCCTTTGAGCGCGCCCGATAGCGTAGAAGTATCTGTATAAATCCATATCGGAGCCTGAGCTGCATCACTTATTAATTCAATAAATGGATCAGTTACTCCGCTCGTTGTTCCCGTTACTCTAAAAGCACCTGAATTTTGCGATAATGTAACCGTAGAACTGGCTAATTGTAAGTCTCCGTCCAATCGCGTGTTTCCCGCGTCCACCCAGAGGGAGTAGGCAGTGCCAATGGACACGTTCGTGGAAGCTGCGGGAGCTCCCGCGATGTAGTGGGTGGCAGCATTCGTCAAGGTAAGAGTTGCATTGTCGTTGGTAATGGTTGGAATACCTAGCGCACTTAAAGCCCAGATTGCGTTGGTTCCAGAAACATTATCGTAATTGATGGTATCTGCCGGGATATTGAACACCCCTACCGCAGACGCCGCCGTCCTCGTAAAGGCTCCTGGGGTTACCTCCAGCACAGACCCATCAGTGGCTGCAGCTCCAATACCCACCGCTCCCTGAGAGTCAATCCGGACACGCTCCGTAACTACAGCGGCACCATCGGAAGTGGTGAGGAAAGAGATGCGACCAGGCACGTCATTAGCGCCAGGCTCTCCGTCGATATTGAAGGCTATGGAAGCTACCTGAGAGACGTAATCGGTGCCGTCGTCTGCATAGCCGGTGAGGTATCCTACGGCATCCCCATTTTGCACGATACCAAAGGATCCAATCGTTGCGCTGCGGGACTTGAGCACAATGAATTCATTCGCTGCGCCATCGGCGCTCCACCGGCCAGTCATAATGGCGCCCTCAGCTCCCGTGTCTAGCGATTGAACTTCTGGAATGTAGCTACCCACTGCTATTTGGGATGAATGGCCAACAACCAACCCATTAGCGTTTGCGATAAACACATCTCCTCCCGCGATCGTCAACGCGTTCGAGGCATGAGTGAGCGTCACATCCCCCTCGTTAAAGTTAATGACTCCTCCAGAAGCAAGGAACAGGTCACTCCAGGCAGTGCCAGATACTCCCAACCCTCCTCCGTCATCTCCTCCGGGAACAACGCTTCCCGTGCCTGCTACTTGAGGGTCAATAACCAAGTTGGTGCCGTCATAGTAGATGTCTGCGTCCTGCCCTGCTCCAAATACCAGAGATGTGCTATCTCCGAGAATCTGGATTTCCCCGTCAAACCTGCTTACTCCCGCGTCCACCCAGAGGGAGTAGGCAGTGCCAATGGACACGTTCGTGGAAGCTGCGGGAGCTCCCGCGATGTAGTGGGTGGCAGCATTCGTCAAGGTAAGAGTTGCATTGTCGTTGGTGAGGGTCTGTATACCTATGGCTTGAGCAGCCCAGATGGCATTGGTTCCCAAGGCGTTGTCGTAGTTAATGGTGTCTGCTGGAATATTGAATGCTCCTACTGATGTGACTGCTGTTCTTGTAACTGCTCCGGGGGTAATCTCAAAGATACTGCCGTCTGAAGCTGCAGCTCCAATGCCTACAGAATCAAGCCCAGCGTCCAGAGTGAACAGGTTTGCGCCATTATTTGATTCAATCTTAAAATCAATGTCTGCTCCGGTTTCATTAAAGACAACCGCCTCTCCGGTGTTCATGGAAAGAATATGGTGGACGTTTGTTCCGTCTCCAAAAGATATGACTCCGTCTGTGGTATTGAGAATAACCTCCCCATTGCTCAGCCGAATGTCTGCTGTTCCAATAGTCCCTCCAATGTCCAAGCCGTAATCAAGGGTGCCTGCTGTTTGGAATCCAATGGAGCTTGCGGAAGTCCCCCCGTCTTTCAGGGTAATGAGCACTCCGGTCTGGTTGCCGGAAGATGTATCAGGAACCGTGATGTTGGAAGAGAAGTCAAGATCCAAACCAACGAATGCTCCCGTTTGCGTGATAGCATGCGTTGCGTTTTGGCCGTAGTTTACAAGAGACCCTGAGGTAAACGTTTCATTAACCCCTGAAACCTGAGAGAACAGAGAAATGGGATAGTTGAACACGAAGTTGTTGTCGTATCCAACAACCCTGCCGGCATCTCCGGCAGCCGACCACTGCATCACAGCGTTAATGGGAGCCGTGCCAACCGAGAAAGCAAGAGACGCGATTTCAGCGTTGTTTGTCGCGTTGTCAGAATTAATAAGCCAGGTTGCCGCCTCCGTACTCCCGGACGTCAGCGTTCCTTCAATATTGGTGGCATTTACGTTTGTGAAGTACCCTGTCGCCCACACCTTGGAGGCAGACCCCAGGTCGTGCGCGTTGGTGGTTTCAGGAACAATGTTGGAATCTACCACGCCCGTAAAGGTAATGGTGTCAGACGCGGCATCTCCCAGCACAACGGAACCCTCCGTGGTAGTCAGCCCTGACACCGTGAGGTTTCCGGTGACATTTACATTCCCATCAAACCGAGCGTTTCCAGAATCAACCCACAAGGCATACGCGTTCGTAATGGTTGCCGGTCCATCTCCCCCTCCCGTGGGAGATCCCGCTATGTATACGGTTGCCGCGTTATCAATTGTTAAACCGGAACCCGCGGAATAGGTTGGAGCCCCAATATGCACCAAGTTAAACCCGGTAGCTGTGGTAATGTTGGTTGCTCCCGTAAGAGTAATGGTGTCTCCCTCTACTTGAAAAGCATCCAAGGTAGCTGAAGCTCCGGAAGCTACGGTCTGGGCGGTATCTATGGTTAATTGCGTGGCCGCGTCTATCGTCAACGCTCCTGTCGTGGTACTCATGGTGGTGGCTTGCTGGAACGCGAGAGAATTCGCGGAAAGAATAAGAGCGGAGTTCGCGGCTCCCACATTTAGGGTTGTGGCGGCCCCCGCGAAGTTCACGGTGGTGGCGGTGTCATTCACCAAGTCAAAGGTTTCCAAGATAGTAGAGATGGTTCCCCCGTCAGCCGCAATGAGTCCTTGGAAGGTAGCGGTGCCCTCCATGAGCACATCACCTGAAAACGTGGCTTCTCCATCAACAGAAATATCACTTTGAGCTGTGATGTTGCTGGAAACAATGAGGTTTCCCGCGGGGGACAGGGTGAGAGTGCCCGCGCTTGTGCTTATGGTATGGGCTCCAATGAATCGGAAGTCGGCAACTCCTCCTCTTTGCCAACGCACATCCGGAGCAACACCGTCTCCAGAAGCAATGCCCATTGTCCCCACAAGCGAGAGCGTGTCATCAATATTAGAAGCAGTCCCAATGCCAACCCTGCCTGTGGAAGTTTGCACGTACAATTGGTTGGTGTTCACGACAAAGTTCCCTGTCGTGGCAAGAGAGATATTGAGGCTGCTTCCTGACGCGGGCTGAAGAGTCAACGCTCCCGCTGAGGTGCTCACCGTATGAGCGCCAATAAATTGCAAGTTTGCCGCGCCTCCGCGTTGGAAACGAACATCGGGAGCCGTTCCGTCCGCTTCCGAAATTCCGAAAGTTCCAACAAGAGAGAAGGTGTCGTCTATATTGGAAGCAGTGCCCAATCCAACATTTCCATCAATTGCCATATACAAGCCAACGTTATCACCGGTGCGAACCTGCAGAGGCCGCACCGTGCCCGTACCTCCCGCGACAGACTGAAGAATGGCTACATTATCTGTGTAGCCCAGCCTGGTGGCGGAAAAGTTCGTGGCGTCCGCTTGCTCGTAGATACGAAGAGATCCCGGGCCAAGATATGCATCCTGCCAACGGGCAGTAGGAGAACCGAGGTCGTATACGTTATCTGTTTGAGGAGTAATATGGCCATCCGCGGTAAGAGCGGAAGACTCAATACCTCCAACAGCCAAAGAACCCAGCGTGAGTGTCCCTGATATGGTGGTGTCTCCGGAAATAAGGGTGTCGTTATTAATAGTAAGCGCTGTGCCTGTCGCGCTTAGGGTAACAGGTTTCTCAAAGGTAGCTGACGAAGAAAAGGTTGAAACAGCTTTTACATGCAATACGTCGCTCGCGTTCGTTCCAAGAAACGTATCTCCCCCGGAAGAAAGTGATCTTCCAACAGAAAGATCGTGGGATATTCCCAGAGACTGAAAACTTCCATGCCCCTCAAATACGTTAGAGCCGGATATATACACTGTATCCCCAATTCGCTGGACTATGGTCGTGCCCTCCCCTGCCGGTCCCGCGAGACCGCGCTCTCCCGCGGGACCTTGGGGACCTGCGGGACCCTGAGGCCCGCCCCCCCCTCGGGGCCCTGGAGGTCCTTGAGGGCCGGGAATGCCGCCTAATCTCCGAATCTGAAACAGCTCTGACTCAAATTCCGCGATTCTTTCCTGCAGCTCTTGCGTGCCAAGTTCCGCCTGAGGAATTTCGCCAAGATCAGGATCGGACTGCCAGGGAGCGGTAACAAATCTTTTCACGCTCTGGAAAGGCACAAGAACATACTCAATCCCTTGGGTAATGCCTCCTTTTGTTTCCTCAATTTGCTCTTGGATAAAGGCGACAGACCCATCTTTGGATCGCGCGGTGGTTTCCGTGATGCGGGAAACAAGAGGCGTAATGGGTTCTGTGAGAACCCCAATGCCATCCCCCATGCGTTTTGTATCTCTCCTCAGAATGCCGCTCACTTGTATGTTCGCGTCGCGATACAGCCCAGAAAGCGCGAGAAAGTCCTCTTGCAAATTTTTCTCAAGAGAGTTGTTCGCGTTCGTATAGAAGCCCGCTACGCGTTCCAGCGCCGCGCGACTCCCCTCATGAAGAAGGGCTGTGGCCAGATGGGGAGATTGCGCCCCGTAGGAGAACCCTCCTGCAAACGATTGGATGCGCGCGTGGAGATATTCCGCGGAATTTTTTACGGAATCCCGAGCGATTTCCGGCTGAGTGACCGCAAAAGAAAATCCATTTCCAAATTCATTTACGCTCTCGTGAACAAACTGCGCGGCCTGCCAGATTTGAGAATCAAATGATTCTGCACCCGTAACAAGCGCGGCGTCCGCGCGAGAAAGAACCTGGGAAAATCCTTTCTCAAAATCATTGGAGAATATCGCTGCTCCCTCAGAGAAACGAATCGCTGTTCGCGCGCCCGCGGTTTTCAAATCATCTTTAAGGTTCTGAAATGACTCGCTCATCGCCGCTGACATATCCTGCCATCCGTCTTTTCCAAAAGCAGATCCTGAAACCGCAAAGAGCACAAGCACAGCAACGGTAGCCGCCATTCTAAGATTCAAAAAAGAAAAGCGAGGCGCGACAAACTGCTCAACATACTCTATAGGCAAGTTTTCCGGAGGAGCAACAAACTTTCCTCCGAATACTTCTTCCGGTAAAGCGTTTTTCTTCGCGTGTCCGTTTGTTTTGTATTCTTCTGTCTGACGAACGTACTCGGCAATCCACTCTTTTGCGGTAAACCAATTTCTCCCGACTTTCTGGGATTTGAGTTTTCCTTGGCGAGCACGCAGAGACAAATACTCTTGCGTGTATTGGCAATGTTTCGCTGCTTCGCAAAGAGAAATGAGTTGTATTGCGTGATCGTCTTTCATTTGACAAGCACCCGAGAATGCGCTACAAAAATAATACAAAATCCCCAACAAATTCTTGAGGTTTTCGACGGCCCCGGGAAGTGAGGGGATTTTGTTTTCAAAAAAAACTCTTATTTACTGTATCGGTTATCTTGTCCGATACACGTTATACTATTATCTTTCAAGTAAAAACCCCCGTCAAGGGGGTTAGACTGTGAATAACCGATACAGCCCCGTTAATGGGTGTGAATGCTCTGGAGAATCCCCAATCCCGCATATGTGAGAATAAGAGAGGACCCTCCGTAGCTTACGAGAGGCAGGGGCAACCCCGCGATAGGCAGTAATCCAAGGTTCATGCCAATATTGACCGCGAACTGCACAACAAGGAGGCACGCAATACCGGTGGCAAAGAGGCGGGGAAAGTTATTCTTGGCATGAATGCCAATACTCAGGATTCTCCCCGTAAGGATAATAAAGAGGGTAAAGAGTGCGAAAACCCCAAGAAACCCGAATTCCTCGGCTATAGCGGCAAAAATAAAGTCCGTCTGAGGCTCTGAAAGGAAGCTATGCTGGGTCTGCGTGCCTTTCCCAAAGCCAGCCCCGAGTAATCCGCCATTTCCAATGGCGATTTTTGACTGAAGTTGGCTCCAGCCAATGCCAAAAGGGTCCAATTCCGGCTCTAAGAAGGCAAAAATACGGTCTTTTTGGTAATCATGCATAAAAAAGGTCCACCCGAGCGCGACAATGAGAATGCCCATACCAACAAGAGCAAGAAAATGGCGGATCTTTATTCCCGAAACAAGAAGAAGGGTAATCCAAAGGATAACAAGCAGCATTGCCGTACCCAGATCTGGCTGAAAGAAAACAAACGCAATTGGAATGGCAAAATAGAGCCCAGATAAGATAATATGTTGAATCCGATACATCTCAATATGGCGAAAAGAGAAGAATTTTGCCATTAAAACTATCAGAATTAGCTTTACATACTCTATCGGATCCACCGATATTTCCCATATTCTAAACCATCGTTTTGTTCCCCGAACTTCATGAGCAAAGAAGAATAATCCAAGGAGGGCAGCAATACCAATGCCGTAGAGTAGAAGGATCAAAAAAGGCTCATTTTTTAAAAGTCGCCAGTCAAAAAAAGAAAGGGCAACCATACAAAGCAAACCAATACTAAGAAATATCGCCTGTTTGGTAAAATTTGAGAAGTCGCCATTACTTAAAGAAGAACTATAGAGCGACAAAAGGCCAATTCCTGAAAGGAGAAGCGCTGATCCAACTATAACGAGATCAAAGCGCATAATATGCCGGAGTATTGAGCTCATATATTTACTATAACGATATCACACATGATGTTTAACATCGTTTTATTCTAGAAAAAGCTTAGAATGTACCGCTTTTTTCCTTTGATAGTCCCGGTTAAACTCTTTTAGGTAGGAACTTGTGTTGTGGAAATAATCCACTCCCAGTAATTGGCGGAGATTCGCCTTACTCGTGCTGGAAATGATGTGTGACTCCCTGCCCTGAAAGAGATCTTGAAAACTTGAGAATGGGTAGCTGTGGAGGAACTCTAGAGCGGTCTTTACATCATCTAACCCCTCCTCTGTCCAGTTTGGCTGGTATGCTTCAAGAACACCCCGTATATTGATATGTCGCACGATCTCATTAAGCTGCTTTGCGTGACGAATGGGCAGAGCGCGAAAGCGACTCTCAAAAAGGGTCCCTCTGCGTTTATGTTTCATATTGAAGTACTTAGAGAAACCAATATTCAACTTCTGCATAAACTTTGAGAGGCCAGACTCTGTAGTAGGAATAACTCCCAGATGGTAATGGTCTTGAGCAAGCGAAAAGCTGAAGATCTGCACAAGCGGATCATGCTCTTGAATAATATATCTATCGGGGAACGGACTCCCCTCCAAGAGATTCCGCGCGAGCTTTGAAACATCCGTCCGGTAGATATTAAAAGCGGGTTTGCCGGTATTTGAAGCAAACATCTGCACAATAAAACGCGAGCGATCTTGTTCTGTGCCAAAGACAGGTTTCCCGTCTACCGCTCTACTCACTACATGATGTGGTTTTTTATCTTGAGCTCTCATGGGTTCAGTATACGACAGCAAAAACAATAATACCACCTCAGGGTGGTAAACAAGCGATATCACACACCGTTGCCTAAACCAGGTTTAAGCAACTCTTGCTTAAACCTGGTTTAGGAACGCACTTTCAAAAGAGCAAGAAATTCTTGCTCACTCAGAATACGAACACCAAACTTTTTTGCCTGTTCAAATTTAGACCCGGGATCCTTCCCTGCTACCACATAATCAGTTTTTCTTGAGACGCTTTCTGTTACTTTTCCTCCTGCCCCGCGTATTCTTTCTTTTGCCTCTTCGCGCGACAAAGTATCCAGTGCGCCAGTAAGCACAAAAGTCTTGTCTTTGAGCCCTCTTTTGGGCTTTGCTGTGAGGCTGCGACTTGGCACAATACGAACTCCGACTTTCAGCAAATCATCAATAAAATTCTGATTTTCTTTTGACTGAAACCATGTACGAATACTCTCAGCCACAATTGGACCTATATCTTCTATGGAATTTAAATCTTCTTTGGAAGCGCGGCGAAAGTTCGCGAGAGTCTTAAACTTTTCAGCAATATCCAGCGCTGTTTCTTCCCCCACGTGGCGAATACCAAGAGCATAAATAAACCGATGCAAGGGAATACGTTTGCTCTTTTGTACTGAGGATATAATATTGTGAGCGGATTTTTCACCAAACCGCTCTAAAACCACGAGATCTCCTTCCGTTAAGCGAAAGATATCTGATGCGTCAGAAATCAGGTGTTCTTCCGCGAGTTTATCCAGAATTTTTGGACCTAGCTTTTCGATATCAAACGCTTTTTTTGAAACAAAATGATACAGGTATTCCCGCTGCTTCGCGCGGCAATTTTGATTTGGACAACGCCAGATTACCTCTCCTTGCGGACGAACAAGTTTACTCATGCATACAGGACAAACATTCGGCATGCGAATAGGGTGTTCCGTGCCGTCCCGAAGTTCAGGAAGCGCTTTTACAACAGCGGGAATAACATCTCCAGCCCGCTCCACAATCACCGTATCTCCCTGCATGATCTGTAGCCGCTGTATCTCGTCTTGGTTATGAAGCGTCGCGTGACATACCTTCACCCCGCCCACCTGAACTTCAGCTAAGGTGGCCACCGGCGTAATAGCGCCTGTTCTTCCCACCTGAAAGCGCACATCCAGTATCTTTGTGGTCGCCTGTTTGCCTGAGAATTTAAGCGCCCGGACAGCCCGGGGGCTCTTGCCTGCGACCCCAAGTTGTTCAAAAACCTCATTTTCATCAACGCTCAGCACTATTCCATCAACCTGGAAAGGCAGGGATTCTCTTTTCTTCCCTATTTCATGCCAATACCAAATTGCATCATCCAATGTTGCACACTTTCTGGCTGTTTTATCTGTTGGAAACCCTAAAATAGGCAAAATTTCATGTTCTTGTGAATGAAACCGTAATCCACCATTCCCTATGATATCGTAGGCAATAAACTTAAGCGGGCGCAAAGTAGCGAGTGCCGGATCAAGCTGGCGTATGGATCCTGCGGCCAGGTTCCTTGGATTGGCATAGAGTTCTTTGCCTTGGGCTTGTCGTTCCTTGTTCAACCGATCAAAATCCGCGATCCGCATATATACTTCCCCCCTTACCTCCACCTCTCCTCGCTCCAGCGTCCGCCTAAGTTCCACAAAGGATATACCCTTTGCAAAGCTAAGATCACCATGGAGTTCAAGGCGCAGAGGAATACTCTCAATGGTTTTCAGGTTCTGCGTTACATCCTCTCCGACCAAGCCATTTCCTCTGGTTGCCCCTTGAACAAAAACACCGTTCTCATACCTCAAAGATACCGCAAGCCCGTCAACCTTAAGCTCCGCATAATAGGAAAGTTCCTTTGGGCCGGAAAGCTTTTTGATATACTGCTCCCAATCTCGCAGTTCCTGTTCTTCAAAGACATCTTCAATGGAAAGCATGGGAAACCGGTGTTCAACTTTTTTGAACACGTCTTGTGCTTCTCCTCCAACCCGCTGCGTAGGAGAATCAGGAGTGATGAACTCTGTGAACTTCTGTTCCAGCGAAAACAGCTCATGCTTGAGCGAGTCGAGCGCGGCATCGGATATCTCAGGCTTATCCAGCACATGATACAGATACCGATGCCGGTTTATTGTTTCCCTGAGCTTCTCAATTCTTTTTTTTGCCTCTTTCTTATCCATATTCAGATTATAAAACAGAGAGAAGTTCCTTTCTACCTGCAACGCACTCTATCCTGAAACATATTCCTAGCGGGCAACTTCAACTTTTCGTTTGCTTCCATGAAAATCCCCTGTGGAAGCGGCGCAGTAGTTATCTGAGACACAGGATCCTGCTCCCGAGAGAGCCACTTCCAGGTCATAAGAAGCATCATTTTGCAGCTCCCGGGCGGACGCGGGAACCGCTTCTATCGCCCTCCTGATACACTCTACCGGGTCGTCTGGACCCTCATCGCCATTGCAGCTTCCATGGGAAAAACTGGGGTTGCTTGTTGCCGCATAAAGGCAATCCATACGAGATTCCTCGTCCTGAATGAGCGTGCAGCTATCAATCATCATGATCCTTTCAATGCCGGCTTCAGCGGCGGAGAAGGCGACAACAGATTGGCCGATGCCGCGAAGAATGTTCAGCTGCCCCACCAGGATGCTTGAAGCTCCGGCGGCAATACCCAGTAAAACCGCCATCAGGATAACCGCAATATATATGGAAGCGCCTTTTTGGTATTTTATACGCATACGGTTCATTCTTGAATATCAAACCTTCTTTGGGAAATCGTGGTTTGCAGATAGAGAACATGCTGGGATTCAGGACCTGTCCCTTGAGCCTTTCCTATGATGGAAAATGAAACTCTCGGCTGCAGGGTGTCGCTTTGAGACGCGCCCAAAAGGGCGAATTTCAATCCCTCAACATACACTTCCTTTGGCGTAAGAGGCGTACTTTGTCCTCCCACGGTTCGCTCTCTGATCTGATTCTCTTCCAGAAAAAACTCCTTGCATAGCCCCGCGGCATTGATGAACCTGATTCCGTTTTCCCCCAGCGGCTCGTAGTTTATTCCATGAGAAGAAAGGCAGGCGGGGCTGTTTAATTCTTTCTGCGCTCCCCGAAGAGCGCGGCTCATGTATTCTGCTGAAAAGGACAGGCGATCAACCAAGGGTTCCGCGGCAAGGGTTTCTCGTTGGAATGAAAGAGCGGAAATAAAAAAGTTAGCCGCAACTCCTCCCATAAAAGCAAAAAGCGCCATTCCGACCAGAAGCTCTACCAGCGTAAATCCTTTTTGGAGATATGAATGTTTTTTCATAGGGGAGGCTCAATCCAGTTATAGAGCTCTGTGTATGCTTCCACGTCATATTCCTGTCCTTTTTCTTCCCAGAACACTGCCACAGAGATCCGCATCACTCCTTCATCTTGCGTTACGGTGATCACCCTGCGAAACCCAGAGCTCGCGGGGGAATCGCCATACAAGTAAAATCCCTCTTCAGCATCAAAGGCAAGATACGCCGCGGCGAGAGCTGGGGAGAGCTGGGCGTCTTGGTAATCCGCGCCGCATCCTCCTTCGCACCCTTCCAGCCCTTCATCCCAGGAGCCGCCCTGCGCGCGCATTTTCAGAAAATTGGAATCGCGGATATTTCTCACGATCTCAATGCCTTCCTGCGCAAGGTAGGAAGCTGTGAGCTGGGACTTTACGAATGAACCTGAGGAACTCACCCCTGTTGCCAGCACAAAGGCAGCCCCAGCTCCCATCGTAAGGACAAACAGCGCGACAAGAACCTCAATGATGCTAAAGCCTCTGTGTGTCATTGCACTTCAATGGTTCCCGTGGGATATACGGTAATTATTCTTGTATCGCCTTCTTCTCCTGATTGGAGGGTTATTTCTGCGGATCCTACCGTCATTTCAAACCCGTTCACGTATACCTTAGGTTCTGGAGGAGTGAACATAACAGAAAATGGGCTCTCTATAACCGTAGTCTTCTGTTCTAAGAAAACTGTCCGCAGAACCGCGTCCGTCCCCGCCTCGTAGGTTCTGCTCCCGTCACAGTCCCCGAAGAGAACGTAGGATTCCGCGGGTACAGAGGGGAAAGAGATCCCATACCCTGTGATAGAGCCTGAACCACACGGGCTTTCAAGCTGGGAAACATCTGTTTGCGCCCGCAAAGCAAGTTCGGATGCGCGTCGGATATCCTGAGCAAGCTTTTGGGTCGCTCTCTGAAGAGCCAGGGAGTCCTGTCCCTGTCGCCAGCTGAGAACCATAACCGTGCTTACCATTCCAATAACTGTGATCACGACCAACAGTTCTATGAGCGTAAATCCCTTGCTCATGAATTAGAAGGGAGATATCTCCCGCCAGAATGGGAACGGAAACTGGGGGTTTATCGTATAGGACTGAGCATCTTGGCGCCCCGCGCTATCCTGGACTTCTAAACGAATCACGTTGCTCCCGCTTCCGATTTGCGTTGACGCTGACGCGGTGTTCGCAAAGATATTTCCGTTTAATTGCCACTCATAGGTCGTCAGAGAAGCGCCCTCAGAAGGAAGAGAAAGATTGCCAGCGTCAACCGCGCGCAGATAGACAAGCTCTCCCTGGCTTATGACCCCAGAAAGCGTAGGGCACGCAACCCACGTTTGCTCATCCAAGGAACATTCAAAATCGGCATGCGTATCCTGCTTAATCCGAATATCCTGTACCTCTGAAGTATCGGTCGCCCCGCTCTGGTTCTCCACCCGGAGCTGAGCCGGGTAGGTGCCGGGCGCGCTCGGACTGGAAACCGTCCAATCACATACCCCATCACAGGGGAAATGCTCAATAGTGTTGATGATCCAGTAAGAATCCTTTACCCGATTGGGACCTGCGACAGGAGTTGAATCATTGATGAGTTTTAGTTCTCCCGCAAACCCCTCGCATGAACCTTCACAGTGAAATGCCGCGCTCACGCTTCCTCCCCCAGACGACACTTTATAATTTGACTGCTCACAGTCCTCTCCCGCGTTCCCGCAATTGAAGCTTATCCATCCTACTACGTCGGAACCCCACGCCCATCCTTCAAATTCCCCCGTGTTTATATTGTATGTTACTCCGTATGACGGACCAGAATCCGAGGGATGATTCCGCAGCTTGATCCATCCATCCCATCCTCCGGAATTGGAACCAGGGCCAGAAGACGCGCAGGGGATTTCATCGCACGCGGCCAGAGCGCGCGCCCATCCCCGCACGTCCCCATTCTGCTGGATCTGAGCGAGATGAGTTGAATAGGAGTACTGCCCCGGCGGAGCCCCTGTCTCGCTCCGGTTAAAACTAATCCAGCCAATTCCTGAAGACCACGCGTACCCTGAAAACCGGTCCGTGTTAGGATCAACGTGAACTCCGTAGTTGCTTTCCGCGCAGGAGTCCCCGTCTGTGCAGTTAAAACTGATCCATCCAATATTTGAAGACCACGCGTATCCTGACACATTGTCTGAGGAGCTTGCTTCTGCCTCATAAGGCTGCTCTTGCACAAAGAGAAAACCAGCGTATAAGCCAGCGGCTCCCACTGCCGCAAAGAGGATATGATGGAGGATAGGGTTTCGCATATTGTCCTATTATACCAAAAGCATACTCTGATACCAATCAAAAATATCTTTTCCCCACAAGAGCGCGAAAAAAGTTCCCGCGATAAGGAAGGGACCGAAGGGAATCTCGCTTCTGAGTGCTTTTTTCTTTCTCCCGACAAGAGTTATTCCGACAAAAGCTCCTGAAAAGAACGCAAAGAACAAGGCTACAAGAAGAGAAGGCCAGCTAAGAAACAATCCCATGAAGAAGGCGAGTTTTACATCGCCAAACCCCATGGCACGTCCTTTTGAGAGCGCGTATATGAGGAAGAAGAAAAACGCTGCCCCAAGAGCGCTTGCCGCAAGATGTGCCCATTCTCCATGGGAAAGCGGCCAAGATTCAAAAAAGCGCCAGAGGAGAGCAAGCCCGATCGCAGGATACAAGAGTACGTCCGGAATGAGCATGTGCTTGAGGTCATAGAGAAAAATCGCAGCCAGAAGAGTTACGATCCCGAAAAGAACCACAATCTGAGGAAAACTGAGGGAGATTACGTGTATATACAAAAGAAGAAAAAGAAGGCCGGTGGCAAACTCCACAATTGGGTATTGCAAGGAGATCGTACTCTTACAGGAGCGGCACTTCCCCCTCAGGAGTAAAAAGCTTATGAAGGGAATTAGATCTGTCCAGGAAAGCTGCTGGCCGCATTGTGGACATTGCGATCTCCCCAGCAAGGATCTGCCATGCTCTAAGCGAAACACGAGCGCGTTTACAAAGCTGCCCGCGGACAAACCAACTCCAAAAATCATTCCTACCCAAAATAATTCAAACATTCGTCTACTATATCCCGTTCCTTGCCTTTTGTCCTCATCCAAACCCCCTTACACCCCGGGGGTGTAAGGGGGTGAGAAGGTTTGAGCACAAGGCCAGTCACTCTAACGCAATTTTCTTGATCTTTGCAAGCTCTCGCTGATAACCAGCGCGATCATCAACAAACGCTTGATAAGCGGAGGGCTGCTCATTAATAAAATCTCGGAAATCACACAGGGGATGGGAAATTCCTTCTGGTGCTGTGTATTCGCCATATGAAGAATATTGCCATTGATGCGCGTTTTCTACGAGGCCCGCGCTTACCGGGTTAAGGTGTACATATCTACTGAGATGGAGTAGTTGTTCGTCCGAATCCACTGGGACGTTTTTGAATCGACTTTCCCAGAGAGGTCCTTTACGCTTATGTTTTGTATTAAAGTAGCGAGCGTACGCATTAAGTATGTTGCCCATAGCTATTGCTATGCCGTTGTCCCGAAGCTGCCTTAAAACAAGGTGAACATGTGTGGGCATACAACAGTAAGCGATAGCCTGAATCAACTTAGTTTCTTCATTGACCAGTTCTTTTAGACACTTCTCAAAACCTTCTTCCTGCACAATAGAAAGATTAGTAAATTGAGAAAACTTTGGAAGGTTTCCTTTATAAGAAAAGAATCGGATTATCTGCATCATGCGTTGATACTCCACATCTGAACTGAAAATCTGATAACCGGCAATACTTTTATTCATTACATGATACACATTACCGGTAATGATGGGATTTTTTCGCTGCATATTGTGATTATACCACCTTACACCCCCGGGGTGTAAGGTGGGTGTAAAGTCTCCTTCCTGGACAAAAAGAAACTCCCGCTCAAAACGGGAGGTCCTTTATGAAACTGCTGTCGCGTATCGCGTAAACTTATGGTGAGAGTGGGTTGCAATTGGTTCCAAGCGTTGGCGCGGCATCTGAGGTCCGCTTTCCGGTTGCGCGAGGATTTGCGACAAAATAGACCACGTTCGGAGCTGTTGCTGCTTCTTCCAGGGTCGCGTATGCGCAGTATTCCTGCGTGTTTCCGGTGTTATCTACCCACGCGTATGGGGTGGACGTTGGGGACGCAGGAAAGACAGGGAATTCGGGCAGCAAGATAGTCGCCACCGCGCCGATGTTTGCCGCTGCCGGGTACGCGCCATTCCCTCTTGTATTGTAGAAGAGTTCTGATGCTTTTCCGATCGCCTGAATTTCCGCGATTTGCCTCGCGTCTCGCGCGGAAGAACGCGCTCCTCCCAAAGAAACCAACACAATACCGGAGAGAATTCCAATAATCGCGATTACCACCAATAACTCAATGAGCGTAAATCCTTTCTGTTGGTTCATAGTATTGAATGTTATGTTATCAGCACGACCTTTGAAACATGATTGATTCATTATAGAGCGTGTTCAAGAAATGTACAATCCACAAGAGCTAGAATGAAATTGCTTGATACAGTGGAAGGAGCAATGAAGCC
The DNA here is from genome assembly GCA_030688685.1 of Candidatus Yanofskyibacteriota bacterium. Lineage (GTDB taxonomy): Bacteria > Patescibacteriota > Minisyncoccia > Minisyncoccales > UBA10102 > JAUYJF01. Next base: position 21,478 of record JAUYJF010000036.1, read on the forward strand.
ATAAGCCCCCCAACTGAAACTCCAAGAACCACGATAAGAGCTGGCTCAAGGAGTCCTATAAAGGAAGTGATGGTGCGCTCCACTTCCTTCTGGTAAAACCCCACCACATTGGAGAGTACTTGGTCCAAAGCTCCCGACTTCTCTCCCACAAAAACCATCTGGGTAAACAGAGGGGGAAACTCGCGCGGGTGCTCCTTGAGAAGCGTTGAAATGCGTTCTCCCCGCTTTACTCCTTCTTGCGCAGAAAGAATAAGCTCCTTGTATACTTCATTTCCCACAATATTCGCTGTAATCTCCAGCGCTTGTACAATGGGAATTCCTCCTGAAACCAGGGTTGAGAGGTTCTCCGCGAAACGCGTAAGGTAGATCATGCGCAGGAACGATCCCACGAGAGGGACTTTGAGCGCGTATATCCCAAAGAACCGCTTGCCTTCGGGCGTTTTCAAGTAGCGTAGAAGGAACACAATGCTCCCACCGCCCACAAAAAGGAACAGCCACCAAAATGTTCGCACGATTTCCGTAAACCGCGCGAGAGCCTGCGTTATCGCGGGAAGCTCTCCCCCGGCATCCACGATCACCTTCGTAATATTGGGCACCACAAAGAACATCATCATGAACAGCACGGAACCCGCGATAAAGACGACGAACGCGGGGTACACGAATGCCCCCTTCACCTTGCTGTTGAGCTCGTATTCCCGTTCTTCATGCTGAGCCAGGTATTCAAGAACATCAGACAACTTCCCCGATGCCTCAGCTGACTTCACCATATTAATAAAAAACGAGGAAAACGCGTCAGGATATCGGGAAAGGGCCTGCGAAAGAGCCACTCCCGCTTCCACATCCTGGGACATGGTGAGAAGCTTTTCCTTGAAATTCTTGTTCCCCGTCTGCTGAGCTGTGGCCTGCAATGCTTCAATCAGGGGAACCTCCGCCTTGAACATGATGGCGAGTTGGCGCGCAAAGATCATGATTTCTTTCCGCGAGACCCCGCTGAAGATTTCAATCTTGCGCGAAAAGAGCGAAGATGCCTCTCCCTCAAGAACAGTCACATAGAGCCCGTAGCGGTCAAGAATCTGAAGAGCGGCATCCCGTGAGGATGCCTCAACAACTCCTGATTGCGCCTGGCCTTCATTGTTCCGTGCCTGGTACTGAAATTTCATGAAATAGTAGTAAGTATTGAGTAGTAAGTAGTACGTGTGAATCTTCTGTATTCTGCTGCTTTCTACTTCCTACATACTACTTTCTACATGCTTTTTACCGGGTGAGGGCACGCAATTCAGAAGGATTCAAGGAGAAGGAAAGCGCGTGTTCCAGCGAAATTTCCCGGGTTTTCACAAGATTTGAGAGAGCCCGATTCAGGGACATCATGCCACGCTCAGCTGATGTTTCAATAACCAGAGGCAGTTCGTGAATCTTATTCTCCCGAATGAGGTTTGCGACCGCCGCATTATTGAACATAATCTCCACCGCAGGCACCAGTCCCCCCTGGAGGCGGGGAATAAGGCGCTGGGATACCACCCCTAGGAGAGATCCTGAAAGCTGCGCGCGCACCTGGCTCTGTTGGTCCGCGGGGAAAGAATCCACGATCCGGTGAATAGTCTGCGCAGCTGAGTTTGTGTGGAGCGTCGCAAATACCAGATGCCCCGTTTCAGCAGCGGTAATGGCAGTGGAGATAGTTTCAGGATCCCGCATTTCCCCCACCATAATCACGTCCGGGTCCTGGCGGAACGTGGCGCGGAGCGCTGAAGCAAAACTGTGCGTGTCCTGATTTACTTCCCGCTGGTCCACAAGCGCCTTGTCGTCTTGAAATACGTATTCAATAGGGTCTTCAATGGTAATAATGTGGGTTCCTCGGGTACGGTTTATTTCATCAATGATAGCCGCCAGCGTGGTGGATTTCCCATGTCCTGAAGGACCGGTAATCAGCACAAACCCTTGGGTCGCTTTCGCGAATTCATGGAGTATAGGGGGAAGACTGAGTTCCTCCAGATTCCGAATCTTCGCGGGAATGAGGCGGAGAACCGCAGAGAGTACCCCTCGCTGGAAAAACACATTGACGCGAAACCGGGCTTCTTCATTGAATTCATAGGAAAAATCTATTCCCAGGTCTTTCGCGAGGCGTTCTTTTTTCGGCTCATCAAGAAGCTGAAAGATGGTCTCTTGAAGAGATTCCCGCTCAAATACGGGATATTTGACCAGAGGAACCAGGGATCCTGCGATACGAAGCACGGGAGGATGGCCGAGCGAAAGGTGGATATCCGAAGCCTGCTCCTGAATGGCGAGTAAGAGGAGATCCTGAACTGAAGAGACAGATGATTGAGCCATAATTATGAAAAAAGGGTTTCTAATTCTTCAACAACTTGGGAAGGCGTAAAGTGAGCTTTGATCAGATACTTGTCAACACCCAATTCCATGGCCCGCTTGATTTCTTCTTTCTGGCCGAGATTGGAGAGCACGAGAATCTTGGGACGGGCGCCTGCCCCCCGTATTGCCTCCAGCACTTCCCACCCGTCTTTCCGGGGAAGCACCAGGTCTAAAATCATAACATCCGGAGTTTCCTGCTGAAGGGCGCGAATCGCTTTTTCTCCATCCTGCGCAATGTGCACTTCATATCCTGATGCTTTGAGTTTGGTTTGGTAGATTTCGATCAAAAGCGGATCGTCCTCCACAAGAAGAATGCGTTTCATAAGGTTTTCCTCTATTCTACTGGTTTTCCGCGGTTGCGCGCAATACTTCCTCTATGGTTGTTATTCCCTCCAGCACCTTTTTGATTCCATCCTGGCGCATGTTCAACATATTCTGGCGTTCCGCTTCCTTCTGAATTTCGTGTTCTGAAGGTTTTTCCAGAATAATCCCGGCCAGCTCTTCTGTCATCACAAGCACCTCAAATACGCCAATGCGCCCCGCGTACCCTGTTGTCCCGCACGCGTCGCATCCTTTCGGCTCAAAGATGGTGCCTCGCGCGATCTGCGGCTCCATTTCTTTGCGCACATATTCTGGCAAAGAGGCGACTTCCCGATCCAGAAGCCCTTGGATCGCTTTCTTTGGTTTTACCTCTTCTTTGCATTCTTCGCACAGACGCCGCACCAGGCGCTGGGCGAGTCCGGCTGACAAAGTCGCGGGAAGCAGGTACCTGTCCACGCCCATGTCAACGAGACGGGGAATAATCCCAATAGCATTATTCGTGTGAAGCGTTGAGAGGACCAGGTGTCCGGTGAGGGCGGCGTGGATGGCGAGGGAAGCGGTCTCCGCGTCCCTCACCTCTCCAACCATAATGATATCCGGATCCTGCCGAAGAATTTCCCGAAGCCCCTGAGCGAAATCGTATCCAATCTCCGGCTGTACCTGGGATTGATTCACCCCCTGAATAACATACTCTACCGGGTCTTCCAGGGATACGATGTTCACGTTCGTCTTATTCAGAGACCTCAAAACGGCATAGAGCGTGGTTGTCTTTCCAGATCCCGTGGGCCCTGTGGCAAAGAGAAGCCCATAGGGAGCTTTTGCCGCCTCCTTGATCTTCTCTAGGGCAACACCTTCCAGGCCCAGCTGTTCAAAATCTTTGAGTCCTGTTTCAGGGTCAAGAACCCGAATCACGACTTTTTCTCCCATTGCCGTAGGAAGCGTAGAAACACGAAAATCAATGGCCTTTCCTTCAATGGTCGTAGAGAACCGCCCTCCCTGCGGAATGCGGGTTTCATCAATACGCATATCCGCGAGAATTTTCACGCGCGCGACAATGGCGGCATGCGCCTTGAGCGGAAGGACCAGGGAAGCGTGGAGCTGTCCCATGAACCGAAAGCGCACCCGCAGATCCTTTTTGGTGGGCTCAATATGAATGTCAGACGCCTTGCCCTCCACGGCATTTCGAAGAACGACTGCCACCATCTTGGTAATAGGGGCTTCTTCCACAAGACGGGAGAGTTCCGCTGTTGAAGGAACGTTCTTTTTTTCCTTCGCGATATCCTCCTGCAATTCTTCAAGCGCCTGCTCCACTTCCTGTTTTGCGTCACGCTTTCTCCGCATGAGCGCGTCAAAGGTTTTGGGGGATATGAGAACAATGGCGTAGGAAAAATTCCCTTGACGGGCCAAAAACTGAAGGGCTTCCCGCGCCTTGACATCTTCTGGGTACACCATGCCGATTTCCAGCTTTCCCTTTTCCTCTTTCAAGGGAACCATGGAGTAGTATTTGGCGGATTCTTCCGGGATAAGATCCAAAACAGAACCGGGAATATCTTCTCCCTTTACGTTTCTGATCGGGATGTTGAGCGCCTCCCCTTTGTATTGAAACAGCGTTTCTTCATCTAGAATGTTTTCTTCAATAATAAAAGTCTCAACGGGCCGGCTTTCAGTGGCAGCCCGCGACCGCAAAGCCGCTGCTTTTTCCTGGTCAAGAACGTTTTTTTGAATCAGAACGGAAAGAAGGTCCATAGGATCAAGGGGAAAGCGGCGCGAAAGGATTATTCCGCCCTACTTGTTCTGGCAATGGAATAGGGTCCGGGGGGGTTCTGAGTGTTTCAAAGATCGGATTTTCAAACACAGAAAAGTTAATGTTCACCTGCCTGAGTTCGCTTTCACTCGCGACCGGAAAGGAAACGGGCAAGGAAGACGGCGCGCGGAAAAACCCGGCCCATACAACAACTCCGATCACGGCAACAAGAATACCCAGAACGATGGTGAGTACGCGCTGACGCTTTTTTTGCTGACTGAGAAGCTGTTCCATGGTTTATGTATTAGTAGGAATAGGCTTTTGCGGTAATTTGGAAATTGAATTGCTCGCCTGTCGTTTCTGCTGTTTGTCTGGAATCTGAAGCAAATTGAATGGAATCAATTTCAAGAAATCTGGATGAGGCGTGGATGTTGTTTACGAATATTTTGAGATCCTCGTATGATCCCGTAAAAGAGAAAGAAACGCTCACTGCCCGAAGAGTTGTTCCGGCGGTTCCTTGGGCTTTTTCGGCTTCCGTGGTGGTTGCTGACTGAAATGTGCCGCCGGATTCCGCGGCTAAGGCCTGCATTCTGCTGTACAAAAGAGGGAGAGAAAGCTCATCGGGGAGCGCCTCGTGGATCTGGGCCAGTTTTCCCTCGTGTTCTGAAAGTCGCTCTCGGAGATGGGAAAGCTGGGCGAGGTACTGCTCCCGATTTCTCAGATCAATTCCCCTTCTCTCCGCGTCTTGCGTGGCGAACTCAAACTGCTGGTACTGAGGCCAACCCCAGAAGAATCCGGCAAGAGCCGATACAACAAGGAGAGCTATGATAAAGAGTGGCTGATTGATAAAATTCATAGAGAAGAGAAGATGCGCGCGGGGAGCGTTATTACTGCGGCAAACTCCACGGTTCCGTTTTCTTGAAGCGAAAAGCTGGAAATTTCAATGGCGCTGATATCCTCATGCGTCTTAAAAATCTGAAGTTGCTGCTCTAAGGGAATGAATCCCGCGGCTCTTCCTGAAACTTGGACTGTTCGGTCTGCCGCGCGCACATCCACCGAAGTAAAGATAACCTGCGGATGCACGGCATCCTCAAGGACGCGAAAAGCCCCAAGAAGATTTTTGCGCTGGGAAAGGAGACTCGAGAAGTCGTCGGTTTTGCGTTTTGCCCTGAGAACATCCTGTTCCAGCGCTCGTTCTTCAGGGGTGGTAATCGCCGTCAGCTGTCTTTCAAGATCCGCTCCTCTCTTTTCCGCCTCCGACGCAAGGGAAGTAAACACGAGCCCCACCCCGAGCGTGGCGAGCAGAATAAGGATAGCGCCAAAAAACAGAGCTCTCCCCAGAAGAGAATCCCTTGCGTGTTCTTTTGGTATGATGTCCATCATGGTTATTCAATGCCTTTGAGCGCCATGCCTACCGCTACCGCGTACGAAGGCCCGAGCGCGGAAAGCACGTCTTCTAAAACAGGGGGGGTAAAAATATCACCAAAGGCATCCAGAATTTCCGCGCGTATTCCCATGTTCTTTTCCATATATTCCCGGAATCCCGGGAGCACGGCCGTGCCTCCTGTAAGTATAACACGCTCAATGGGATTTGCCGTGCTTTGCTGGAACTGCCGAGACACCTTTTGGATCTCCAGCACAATGAGATCCAAGAGCGGAGCAAGAACCCGTGCCTGCAGCGCGTCACGCAATCCCTTGCTCCTTTTTTCCCGCTCCGCGGCATCATAAGGAATTGAGAGCGATTCTGAGAGGCGGGCAGTCAGGCTGTTTCCCGAGGATTCAATGCTGTGGGATAAATGAACCATCTTGCCTGAAACAACGCTTACGGTGGTTGATTGCGCTCCTATATCCACGAGGATAACGGCTTTTTTGGTGGTAATCTGAGCTGCTCGCAGCAATCCGAATACTTCAGCTTCCATGCCAATGAGCTGGATCTTGGCAAGACGGGCGATTTCCTGATACTGATTCAGCGCTTCTGTGGGAACAGCGACCAAAAGCACTTTCAAGGGAGTTTTCTGCCCAATCTTTCCTTCCAGAAGCTGCCAATCGTACACCACTTCTGAAATAGGGACGGGGATATGGCGCCTCGCCTCAAAACGCACGGCATCCGGCAGTTCCTCCTTTGTCATGGGAGGAAGTTCAAAATTCGTAAAGAAAGTGGCAAATGCCGGGATGGAGAATGCCGCTTTTCGGGACTCCATCTTCGCTTCCTGAATCACGCCGCGGAGCGCGCGCGCCACATCTTCGCTTGAAAGAAGGAGGCTATTCTTTTCAAACGTGCGAAAGGGTTTTTCGTACAGTGCCTTTGCTTCCATCTCGCCATAGTTTTTCAGCGTCTTGCGATACCCCCACTTTGAGAGCTCCACTACTTTGAGCGACGAGGTCCCGATATCCACTCCCAAAGAAACTTTGGGAACCAATTGAAAAGATCCAAAAATCATTGGTAGTATATCACATTAATACGCGTGCTCACCATGCAAGTTTTCCCCATATTGTATTATTCCATCATACTGCATTCGCGCACAAATAAAAATGCCTTTCTTAGGAAAGACAGAATATTGAAACTCAACTTCGCTTGTCATGGTAGCGGATTTATCACGCCATAGCCGCAGCGTAAGCTTTCATAGAACCCGACTTCGCTAAAGCTACGTCGCGACGAAGGCGGAGGAGGTGGGATTCGGGGTATCATTCGATACCCCGCCCTATCGCCCTGTCATTCGACAGGGTAAAAATGATAGGGCGAACCCTCCAATGCGGAGGAAGCAGGACTCGAACCTGCAAGGGATTTCTCCCACCTGTTTTCAAGACAGGGCCCTTACCAATTAGGGTTATTCCTCCGTAATGCGGTGGGTGCAGGATTTGAACCTGCGGAGGGTTTTGAAGCCCTCACGGGTTAGCAACCCGCTGCATTACCGCTCTGCCAACCCACCAGGCGATAATAATAGTATAAGCAGAAATCCTTGAAAAATCAACCAAAAAGCGCTATGCTGTATTTACCCAGCTCCCGTAGTTTAACGGACAGAACGGAGGCTTGCGGAGCCTTTGATGGAGGTTCGATTCCTCCCGGGAGCACAACACGTTCTATGACTCTCTCTACCCCTCTTTCTGAAATCCCGCGGGTAGGATCCGTGCATCAGAAGCGTTTGAAAAAACTGGGGATCACCACCGTACGCGATCTTCTTTTTTATTTCCCCCGCACTTACGAGGATTGGACCCAGGTTGTACCTATTTGCGACGTGCGGGAAGAGAGCTTCGCGTGTGTTCGCGGAACCGTACTGGAAACACATCACGCGCGGACATTCAAGAAGCGCATGAGCGTTACCAACGCTCTTATTCAGGATGGAACAGGCGCCCTGCGCGTTGTTTGGTTTAACCAGTCCTGGTTGGCTGACACTCTCAAAAAAGGAGAAGAGTTCATGTTCGCGGGAAAAGTATCGCGGGATAAAGAAGGGATTCACCTTGCAAGCCCCTCCTACGAAAAGGTTTCAGAGAAACCCTTGATTCATACCGGAAGAATTGTGCCTGTGTACCAGGAAACCGCCGGAATATCTTCAAAATTCCTGCGCTCCCTTATCTTTCCCCTCCTGCGCACGGTAAGCGTTGAGCAGGACACGCTTCCTGAATTCATACGCGAAGAAAAAAACTTCCCCCGCCTGCAGGAGGCGATCTTTTCCCTGCATTTTCCTGAATCCTCAAAACACGCCGCGGCGGCCCAGGAACGCATAGCGTTTGAGGAGCTGTTCTCCATCGTGCTTTTTATGATTTCAGAGCGCAAGAAGATAGCAAAAGAAAAATCCCCCAGAATCCCTTTTGACGCAGATCTTATAAAGAGATTCGTGGAAAAACTCCCTTTCCAATTGACCGATCACCAAAAAAAAGCTGCCTGGCATATCTTAAAAGACATGGAAAATCCCCGCCCCATGAACCGGCTTCTCCAAGGAGACGTGGGATCCGGAAAAACCGTGGTCGCAGCCATAGCGGCCCTTTCGTGCGCGAAAGCAGGCAAACAAGCCGTGTTCATGGCCCCGACAGAAATCCTGGCTCAGCAGCACTTCAAAACCATAAGCTCTCTCTTGTCCCCTTTTCGCCTGAAGATTGCCCTGCTTACCGGGAAAACAGATGTATGGACTTCACCGAAACTTCCAAAAGAACCCATTGAGATTTCCCGCAAAAAACTTCTTGAAAAAGTGCGGGAGGGGGATATGCAGGTGGTGATCGGAACACAAACGCTGATTCAAGACAAGATGAAATTCGCGAATCTTGGCCTTATCGTGCTGGATGAACAGCATCGCTTTGGAGTCAGGCAGAGAGCCCACCTGCAAACTACAGGCTACAAACTACAGACCCCCCTGGTCCCTCACCTTCTTTCCATGACTGCGACCCCCATACCCCGCACCCTCGCGCTCACCTTGTACGGGGACTTGGATCTTACCCTTATTTCAGAGCTTCCAAAAGGGCGCAAGGCAGTAACAACCAGAATCGTTCCGCCGGAAGAACGGAAACAAGCCTATGAATTCATTGCAAAAGAAATGCAAAAGGGACGGCAGGTCTTTGTGATCTGTCCCCGTATTGAAGTTACAGAAGGGAAAAACCACCTTGAAATGAAAACCGTGAAAGAGGAATACGAAAAACTCTCCAAGGATATATTCCCTTCCTTTCGTGTGGAAATGCTTCACGGAAAGATGCAGCAGAAAGAAAAAGAGCGCGTCATGGACAGGTTTAAAAGAGGAAAGATAGACATGCTCGTGTCTACTTCCGTGGTGGAAGTTGGCGTAGATATTCCCAACGCGGCCGTCATGCTGATTGAAGGGGCGGAGCGCTTTGGCTTGGCCCAGCTTCATCAGTTCAGAGGACGCGTGGGGCGGGGAGAGCATCAGTCGTATTGTCTCCTTTTTACTGACTCAGGATCCCCAAAGACAAAGGAGCGCCTGGCTGCTATTCAGGAAACAGCTTCGGGGTTCACGCTCGCGGAGCGCGACCTTGCGCTCCGCGGACCGGGAGATCTTGCCGGAGTAAAGCAGTGGGGATTCCCGGATTTTGCCATGCGGAGCTTAACAAACCTGAAGCTCGTGGAACAGGCGCGGGAATACGCGAATAAAATCCTTGATGAAGATATTTCCCTTACAAAATACCCTTCTGTGAAGAAGAAGCTGGGAGAAATGGCAAAGCGTCTTCATCTTGAGTAGCTTTCCTGTATTTTGGCGTTGACCAGAACCCAAGGTATTTGCCCAACATCAAGCGTGTTTGCGCTTCCAAAGCGGGGAAAGAAGCAAAAAGCATGATAAAAGGCAGGAGAAACCACTGAAGCACAAGAAAGAGCTTCTTGCGTTTTTGCACTCCTCCGTCCTTGGGCACGAGCAAGATGGTCAGAAACATGGATCCAATCATGCCAACCATGGCAAAACGCAGCGTAATGCTCACAAACCGAGGGAGATTATAGGAGGCGAGAGAATCTGAGAACTGGCTTCCTCCCAGCACAAGCGGGAGCCAGCCCAGCAAAAAGATGAGAACGGAGGCCGTAGCCCACGACCAGAAGCCGAAGATATGTTCTATCTCATAAGAGATCGCCTTTGATAGGGGGATGTTTCTGTTTTTCCAAAACCCAAACAGAGAGTATGGAATATTTTCTGTTCCGTATGCCCATCTTCTCTGCTGCTTGAATATGTTTTGGATTGTTTTTACAAGCGTTGGAGCAGCATTCGCGTCCATGGAAATTGGATAGGAAATGGGCTGCACCCGGTAATCCCCGTCGTATCGGAACAGGCACTGCCAAAAGATCCGGGAATCCTCAGAAACCACATTCGGCTGGTGGAGCCCCACGTCCACAAGCGCCCGAAAACTCATGGAGTGGGACGAGAAGGTAATGAGCCGCTCTGGCCTCTGTTGGTTCATCATGTGCCAGAAGGTGGAATTGAACGCGAAAATCCTGGATATGGCGGACGCATCCCATACATTATTGAGAAACACGGGAACAGGCTGGAAAGAGACGCGGAGAGGACGAGCTGTAGTGAGGATGTGGTGCGTAAGGCAGGAAAAGTATTGAGGCCCCACAACCGTGTCAGCGTCCAGGGAAGTAACAAAGACGCTTTCATAAGGTATCTTCATCTGATCAATAAGCTCTTGGGCGCGCCGTGCCGCCCATGCTTCATTTGATCCTTTTCCCGGAATCTCGCCCGGAATATCCGCGGGGTGCACAGTCACTACAAAATTGAGGAAATCATTCCTGAATTCTTGCCTGAGGGTTTCTGCGATGTTTCTTGCCTCTTGCCCCGCGCGTTCTTCAATTCCAAGAACCACAATCATGTGGTTTTTGGGATAGTTGTTCTGCCGCAAGGCGCGAAGGCTCTCGCGCAGTATGGGAAGAGATTCATTGTACGTGGGCAGAAGGACAAGATGATGCATATCGCTCCATGCGGGAAGCGGGAGCGTATACCGGTCTTTGGGAAGTTCCTGAAGCTTTTGAACCCATTCTATCTTTTCGTTCTTTCGCATCTGCCGGAAGGAAGCCGCGAGGTGAATGCTGAGGTACACCAGGCGAAACACCCAATACATAACAAACACAACAATGAGAAATGCCGTCGCGACAGGAAACAGCCAAGCTCCAAGAACCCCCAGAAGGATAGTCCCCCAAGAAAGCGCCCCGGGAAATATTTCCAAGACCCGATAGATCGCGCGCTCTTTTGGATCCTCAAGTTCTGAATATCGAGAAATCCTTTGGTAGTACGGAACAGACATAATGGAAGTAGCCCCAAGGGGAATCGAACCCCTATTTACACCGTGAAAGGGTGATGTCCTAACCGTTAGACGATGGGGCCTTACCGTTCATATTATACAGAAAAAGAGCCGATGTTCAAGCTCTGTGCGAAACCTCTGTTCTG
>JAUYJF010000029.1 GCA_030688685.1 Candidatus Yanofskyibacteriota bacterium
ATACTGGCTTGACCTTAGGGCCGTATAATACCGCAAGCACGGCTCCTTGCGTGCGAGCTTTCTTTCCTTTTTCTTTTCTTGTATCTGCTTTTAAAGACAGCATAGTTATATCTTGTTCGCTGACCCCACTATCTCAATCCATGAGAGCGCTATTCGCTTTACTGCCTCAACTGACTTTGGCAATATATTATATGGCGCAATCTCTGTGGGATTCTCCTCTAGTGTTTCTTTTAAGGTGTTGGTAAACGCAATCCTCAAGTCCGTACTCACATTTATCTTCACGACTCCGTTCTGGATTGCCTCCTTTAACTCCTGCTCTGGAGTTCCAGAACCTCCATGAAGCACAAGGAATTCTATACCACGTTCAGATATTTCTTGCAACCTCTTTATATTCAAAGGATGGGTAGTTTTGAATATCCCATGCAGTGTTCCAACCATAACAGCCAAACTGCCTACTCCGCTCTTTTTCACAAACTCTGCGGCATCCTCAGAATTTGTATAGTCTTGATCGGTTAAGACCGGCGCTTCCTGTTCATGGAGATCAGAGTGTCCGCCAGGCACTTCGCTGAATTCCCCCTCCACCACAGAAATGCGATGTTTTCGCGCTAATATCACTACCCGTTTTGCGATAGCAACATTCTCCTCAAGGGGAAATCTTGATCCATCAAAATGCAAAGCGTCATACCCTGCCTGTGCGGCGCGCTCTAGCACCTCAAATGATTTTCCGTGATCAAAGTTTAAAAATATGGGAAGGCCGGTCTCTTTCTTCCAGAACGCTACGAGATTCACCGCAAACGCAAGAGTGAAAAACCCCGCGTCTCCCTCCGAGGTGCCTATAAGCAGAGGGGAGTGTGATTGAACCCCTGCCTCAACTACGCCCTGCAATTGCTCTGCGCAAGAAACATTAAACTGGGCGAGGGCCCATCCTTCTTCCTTTGCTCTAACAAAATACTCTTTGAGACTTTTTTTCATCGTCCCGTTACTTCTTTCGTTTCTGAGCTTCCTCAACGATTTTCTCTGCTTCTTCTCGGGATTTAAACTCTCCTGCTTTTACCCATTTATTGGGTTCTAACATCTTATATGTTTCAAAGAAATTCTTAATCTCTTTTTTGAGATGCTCTGGCATATCAGAAACGTCTTTTACTTCTGCCCATCTGTGATCCACTTTGGCCATGGGAACCGCAATAATCTTATGATCAATGCCTCCCTCATCTTCCATTTCCAAATATCCTATAACTTCCGCATTTACCACGCAACCCGGAAAGGTAGGATTGGTCACTAATAAAGCAACGTCCAAAGGGTCTCCGTCCTGACCCAATGTTCCCTCTATAAATCCATAATCAAAAGGAAACGTCTCTGTTCCGTACAGGGTCCTGTCTAGCATAAGCTCCCCCGTTTTCTCGTCTCTTTCATATTTATTCTTTGAACCCTTTGGAATCTCCACAAATACTTGTATGCTCATAGTGTTTTTGCAAAAGCTTCTATGTGTTTTGCGAGGGTGGCGACATACCCCCATTCGTTATCATACCAAGAAAGAAACTAATGTGACAGATGATTCTTTCTTTAGATAGTATACCCGCAAATCTCTCCGCGGGCAAGCGCCCCTACAAGTGTTTCACTCTGCGAGTGTTATTTTAGAGCGTACGATACGAACCCTTGACAGCTCCCGATAGTTCCTGGTATCATTATAGTATCACCACGGAAAAGACCCTTACATGGATACGTCCATGCCGGGGGCTTTTTCATTTTGGCTTTGGTTGATACCACAATTTATGCCTTACTTCTTCTAGATACACAATCGGCGCCCCGGTTCTTTTAAGCAAGACAGAGCATTTGTTTGTAGGCGCGGGAGAGATAATCGCGCATCGAACTTTTTTCTCTAACCAAAACTTAATAAGTGGCGCGTAATCGCCGTCGCTTGAAACAAGAACGACCGAAGTAATCCCCTGTTCAAAATAATCTCTTGTCGCCCGCAGTACCAGATCGGCATCACAGTTTCCCTTCACCCTTCCGTCTCCGTCATAAACAACCTCTTTGAAAACCAATGTATACCCAATGTTTTGCAACGCGGTATAAAGATTCGCGTGTTTCGGAATCAAACCTATAAATAAATGGGCGTCCGCAACATTGAATTTTTGACGGATCCAGAAACGGAACTTGTGATAATCCAGCTTCCACAAGGAGGACTCAACACCCTTGTGCAGATTCGCGCCGTCTATATACGCGATGGTTTTTGAATCAGCTTTCATAGACGCAAACTCAATGTAGCCCTTACCATACATTCCATCATACCGCAATTTTGAGAAGGTTTCCAACTTTTGTACCGCAAGCCACCGGATTCCACAACGCAATCTGATAACTTCAAATAAAAAGCCGCCGTTCGGTTTCCCTGTTGGGATTCTTACTAGGCGGCCTCGAAGCTAGGCCATGACCACCTTCCAGCCCTCTTTGATCTTGAGGCGAGTACCCTCCGGCAAAGAGAGCTCCTTCCGGAGGTAGACCTCCAGTTCCGCGTGGGCGCGCTCTACCGCAGCATTGAGGCGCTCGAGCTCCGTAAAGTCGTTCCCGCCGTATGCGAGAGCGATGCTCTTGCGTGCCGCCCGCTGGGCGGCATTGCGCCACGCGGTATAGAGACGCTGTGCCTCTGGTAGAGACGAGACGTCTCCTACTACGCGGTCACTCTTAAGAAGAGGGTAGTATTCCCTGTCCGGTTTTATCGTCATGGCTC
>JAUYJF010000031.1 GCA_030688685.1 Candidatus Yanofskyibacteriota bacterium
TGGATATCTTCCCGCGGAAGCCAGCAGGTTTGGGTCTCCGGAAGCCATGCTATTTCTTTTTTCTCTTTTCCAAATTGCCTTGGCACTCTGGCTGTTTTCAGGACGCGGTCTGCGGGCAGCTTCCCTCCTTTCAGCTGTGGCTCTTCTCGCCATCATACTTCCAAATCTGGGGGTCATGGATCTCATATTCCGGGACATTGGGCTGTTTTTTGCCGCCTTAGCCCTTTTTTCACTCTCAAAGTAAGGGGGTTGAGAACCAGGGGAAAATACCGTAGAATAGGCGTAATCGCCATGTATAATTCCCCTGTTGAAGAAATCAAGAATAAGCTGGATATTCTGGATATCGTGAGGGAATATACCCAGCTCCAGAAAGCGGGAGGAAACTGGCGCGGACTGTGCCCGTTCCACGCGGAGAAGTCCCCTTCCTTTTTTGTTTCACCTTCCCGCCAAATGTGGCACTGCTTTGGAGGGTGTTCAGAAGGAGGAGACATGTTCAAGTTCATTATGAAAACAGAGGGAGTTGGCTTTGCGGAGGCCTTAAAATTCCTCGCTGCCAGAGCCGGAGTGGAGCTGCCCAAACGAGACGCTTCCCAGGTACGCTGGGAGACAGAGCGCAAGCGGCTCCTGGAACTTTTAGAATGGGCAACACGATTTTTTGAGGCTCAGTTTGAGGGTTCTCCCACAGGAAAGAGGGCAAAAGAGTATCTCACAAAGAGGAAGGTGACGGAGGAGAGTATGAAGATATGGCGCATTGGGTATGCTCCTGAGTCCACGCGCGCTCTCTGCGATTTTCTTTTGCAGAAAGGGTTCTCTTCCCAGGATATTGGAAAAGCGGGGCTCCTCGCGTATTCTGAAGGCAAGACCTTTGACCGGTTTCGGGGGAGGATTATGTTTCCGGTGTGCGACGCGAACTCCCAGGTTATAGGATTTGGAGGGAGAATCTTTGAGATGAAAGAGGGGAGAGAGCTCGCCAAGTACCTGAACACTCCCAACACTCCCTGCTATGACAAGAGCCGCGTGCTGTACGGACTGCATCTGGCAAAGATGGAAATCAGAAAGCAGGACGCTTGTATTCTGGTAGAAGGGTACCTGGATGCTCTCATGGCGCATCAGGCAGGGTGCAAAAACGTGGTGGCAACTTCCGGCACCGCTCTCACAGATGCTCATCTGCAGATTATACGGCGCCATTCCATGAATCTTATCGCCTCCTTTGATCATGATGCCGCGGGAGAGCACGCGACAAAACGTTCTATTATGATGGCCCAGCAGGCGGGGTTTGCCATTCGGGTGGTAATGATGCCCCAAGGCCAGGATCCCGCGGATGTTGCTTCAGAGAATCCCGCGGAATGGGAACGGCTCGTCAAGGAAGCGCGTTCCGCCTATGACTTCTATTTTGACACCGCTCTTGCTTTTTATGATAAAACAACCGCAGAAGGGAAACGGCAGATTTCCCAGGAGCTCTTGCCAGTTATGAAGAAAATACCTAATAAGATAGAACAGGCGCATTGGGTTCAGCGTCTGGCCCGGGAGCTTCAGGTGCGGGAAGAGGTTATTCAGGAGGAAATGGAAAAGGTCAGATATGAGGAGGATAACTCGTCATGGAATGAAGGAAAGGAGGCGGCAGCTCTTCCCAAGACCAGAAAGGAGCTGTTGGAAGAGCGGATCTTTGCTCTTGCCTTGGCGCGCGGTGAATTTCTTTCCCAGTTGACCGAAGAGGACCATACCCTGTTCTCTGAGAAGAACGCGCAGCTTCTTTCCCAGATCCGAGGTCTTTCTTCTCTGGATGAGATAGAGCGGGTTGTCCCTCCAGAAACAGCGGAATTCCTTAAGCTCCTCGCCTTTCGGGGGGAGGTTGAGCAGGAGGAATATGAGGGAGAGAAAGAATTCTCTCTCTGTCTGGAAGAGCTTCGGGAACTTGTTCTGCGCGCCCGTCTCAACGACCTTGCTTTGCATATTAAGAACGCGGAAGAAGCGAAGGACACAGATCGTCTGAGCACTCTCTTGAAAGAATTTGACGAGGTAAGCAGGAAATTTCACGCATCATAACCCCCCATTCATTTATGGCACATTCACGAACATCTTCCGGGAAAAGGAAGAGGGATCATACAACAAAAAAAAGACTCGTGAAAACAAAGCAAAAGAAAACTGGTTTGACAAAGAAAGCAAAAAAGGTATCCAAAAAGGCCGGAACGCGAAAAATGCGGACTCAATCTGCGATCGCGGTTTCTCGAGCGCGGAAGACCTCAGCATCCGCAAAGAGGGTACCCAAGAAAAGGGATAAAGGGATTTTCACCGAGGAAAAGGTGCATAATCTCCTGCAGAAGGGCAAGCCCCGCGGGTTCATAACACATTCTGAGATTCTCTACAGCTTCCCTGATTTTGACCGCGACTTGGATGGCTTGGAATCCCTTTTTGACAGCTTGGAACAGGAAGGCATCCAGGTAGAGGAGGTGCGAGAGTACTTGGAAGAAGAGCAAAAGGAAGAGCGACTTTCTCCCTCTCGTTCAAAGAGGCAGGATGCTCCCCTGGATCCTGTCCAGATGTACCTGAAGGAAATCGGGAAAGTCCCCTTTCTCACGGGAGAGCAAGAACGGGAATTGGCAAAACGCATTGAACAGGGAGATGACGAAGCAAGGAAACAGCTTGCTCGTGCCAACCTGCGCCTTGTGGTTTCTATTGCCAAAAAATACGTGGGACGCTCCCCGCATCTCACCCTGCTGGATCTTATCCAAGAGGGAAACTTGGGGTTATTCCGAGCCGTGGAGAAGTTTGACTGGAGAAAAGGGTACAAATTCAGCACCTACGCAACGTGGTGGATACGCCAAGCCATAACCCGAGCTTTAGCTGACCAGGCCCGCACCATTCGCATACCGGTTCACATGATTGAAACCATTACCAAGTATACCCAGGTGCGCCGCCGCCTTCTGCAGGATCTTGGGCGGGAACCTTTAGCTGAGGAGATCGCGGCGGAAATGGGGCTGGAGGTGGACAAGGTGCGCCAGCTTCAGCGTATCTCCCAAGAGACCGTGTCTTTGGAGACCCCGGTCGGAGAAGATGACGAGGATTCCGTTCTCGCGGAATTCGTGGAGGATGAAAAGGTAGCTCCTCCTTCTGTTGAAGCAGCCCGCAATCTGCTGCGCGAGCGCATTAAGGATATTTTGGTAGATCTCTTGCCCCGTGAGCAGAAAATTCTTGCCTTGCGTTTTGGCTTGGAAGACGGAGTTACCCACACCCTTGAGGAAGTAGGGGAAGAATTTGGGGTGACGCGGGAGCGCATTCGGCAGATTGAGGCCAAAGCTTTAGAAAAGATTCGCCAGCACCGGTCCCTGAAGACACTCAAGGGGTATTAATTTCTCAATCAGATGTTGCAAACCCAGCCAAGATTCTTTATTATAAAAGACGGCACTTTTTATTTGAAGAATAAACGTGTCAATGGACATGTTTTAGCCCCGCTCTCCCTCACAAGAGGGCAAATGAGTGGGGCCATTCCGGTGTAGCTCAATGGTAGAGCAAGCGACTGTTAATCGCTTGGTTCCTGGTTCGAATCCAGGCACCGGAGCCAGATAGGATGATACGAGTTCACCGCCTCGGGGCTTCGCCCCTCGGCGGGCAAATCGGCGAGAATTTTCCACGACTTTTTGGATTCAAAGCAAATCGCTTGCGAGCGCAAAACGTGGTTCGAGCCAATTCTTTTGAGAAAATCCCGTCCCGCAACGGGATTTTCTTGCAAAGCGATAATTTTGGCTTGTTGAGCCGCTAAAATGAATTGTCGGGCCGGTTCGAGCCAATGATTGCCGTTTCGCTCAAAATTCTTTGATTTTTCGGAAAGCTCGGCCTTTTCGGTGATAAATTTT
>JAUYJF010000033.1 GCA_030688685.1 Candidatus Yanofskyibacteriota bacterium
GAGCGTCTTCATGAAGATACTGGCGGAGATAGCGGCAGGGTTCTGGTCGTCGAAGTCGTTGTCGAGCCAGTTGAAGTTCCAGTTCCACCTGTCGCCGTTCCAGTTGAGGTAACGCACATTGAGGCTGCCGTCCGGGTTGCGGTTGCGTACAGCGCGCCATCTCTACCACCATCCTTTGAATACTCTTGGAATTGTATCGTGTTTGGCATCTGCAATGCCCTAGCGCGCTATACCAAGTACCTTCATTTTTTGAAGTTTCTGCATACACCACTCTATCTCAAACCGTAGTCGGAGATACTCTGGATGTATGGATACTGGGTTCGGTAGCAAGAAGTCGTGACCTCTCGCATATTCACCTACTGCCACCCGTATTATAACAAAGACAAGACCCCGCATCCATCATTCACCTCGCGGTGAAGACAGATGCGGGGTCCATTGGCTCAAGGGCTAGGGCAAAGGATCAAAAAGACCCAAGATCCCAAGCCCTAAGGCCTAGATACTTGCAGGAACCGCAGCGGGGTTGCTGGAGCCGAAGTCGTAGTCAAGCCAGTGGAAGAACCAGTACCACCTGCCGCCGTACCAGTAGAGGTAACGCACAGAGAGGCCGCCGTCCGGGTTGCGGTAGATCGTCCCCCAGAAGAACACTGCCTTGTCCTTCCACTCCTGCGGGATCAGCTCTGGGTGGGCAAGGAGGTAGTCCAGCAGGTTGGCGTTGTACGCCAGCTTGCCCTCTAGCTCCTTGCGGAGCTGGGTGCCCTGGATTGCCTTGCCGCCCCGCTGGGCCTCTGGCAGGTAGAGGGCGACCCTTGCGGGGTCCCACTCTATCTTCCCGCCCTTGACGTGCTTCTCAACGGTCCAGCCGTTGGGGCAGAACGGGTCGGCGTCCAGGTCAATGACGTGTCCCTTGGCTGCTGGCGTAAGCGCCTCGCGGAGCGCCTTACGCAAGGATTCAGGGTTATCAATCCAGCCCTGCGCAACACTCGGGTCCATATCGCCAGGGAGACAACGAATCACCATCCCCGACAACTCCCGAAACTGACCGATCGACATTGAGGCCTTACCATGCTCTGCCATGGCGTTCTCCTTCTTTCCCTTGCTGAGTTAAATTTAGGACCCTTGGCCCTCCCAGCAAGTGCTAAACACGTTTATACCACGCTCCACTAAAAAAGTCAAGGTTTGACGTACGCAAGATCCACCAATATCTTTGCTGGATATTCGCCCTATTCCAAGGTCTGCCTCAAAAACCTTTTAGATCCTTCCTCAAAGTACCTTCTGATAGAACGTATCTCTTCGTCCTGCCGCGCCTCTTCACTGGTCATCAGAGGCCGAAGCGCGTCCAACGCGTTTGCCCTAGTGAGGGCTTCGCTCCATATCATACTCTCCTCCAAACGCACACCAAACTTCTTCTCGACCTGCGGCAGAAGCGCGGCGACTTCGTATCCCGATTGGGTCAAGAGAAAGTAAAGGTCAAAGACATCTTTCGGCTCATTGCGGTCAACCAGGGACATTACTTTGTTTACAGCAATATCTTCAAGAGAGTCCACGAAAATGCCCTGCCATTCTGCGTGAGGATGGATTTGCGGATGGTCGTAGTGAACAAACTCCAGACGGACCTCTTCGTGATTGTGCAAAAAGAACTCTCGCCGGTCAAATATCTTCCTGGTTTCCACAGATTCAAGAGGGATGGACTTTCTCAATCCCTCTATAAACTGAGTAATCCCCTCTGAGGGGACTGGCTCATCGCTGAAGAAATCAAGGTCTTCAGATTTTCTGTGATGGAGATACACTACCGCAAGGGCTGTGCCTCCGGTCCAATAGAACTGCTCTCGGAGCGGCGAGGCAGCGAGCGCCTCAATTACTTTCCCCTGCACAGGCGTCAACTCATTCATGGTTTTTGAGGTAGAGCTCAATCATTTGCCGCTTTCCCGGATCCAAGCGCCTCTTGAGCTTTGGAAAGTACCGCCTAATCCACTCACGCTTGAGTCCTTCCCAATCATCGTAGTTGATCTTCCGCTCCAAATACCAAAGCCACTGAATCTCCGTCTGAGGTTTCCAGTCCTTTGGGAGATTGTAATCCCAGTTGTGAATACCGATATTGCGCTGCATATGCTTCCTTCATACCATACTTTCCCTCAGTCAGCCATACGTTCCAGCACTCGTACGCGAATACGTATTGTGAACAAAAAATCAAGGTTTGACGTACGCGAGATCCACCAATATCTTTGCGGATTCTGCCATCTCTGTTTCAGGCCCAAGGAGGTGAAAATTGTACCCTTCCCGTTCCCCGAGTTCCTTGAGCATTTTGAATGCTTCTTCCCTCCTGAGGCCGTCGCGGCGTATTACGATGGGAAAGTTTGGCTTTGGATGTACCTTTTTCAATCCTTGAGCAAATCCGGTCAACGTCTCATAAATATCAGTGAAATTCGCGGTTCCCCCAATGACCCAGCATCCTTTCAGGCCAGGCTTTGAGAGCACACGAATCGCGAGCTCTTCTACCACAGAAGCAGGAGGATTCCCGGAATATTCCACGTAATTTGCGGGTTTGCCCCCGTAATGGGCGAGCGTGTCCAGATTCAGCATAGAGGCCCCCCCTCCGGAGGCTAAGATGCCAAGATCCCCATCTAATTCCACATAGGGACGAAATTCCGGATTCACTACCGTGTCATCAAGAATCACCTTGGCGTCTCCCGCGACGCAGCTTCCGTCTTCTAATACAAACAAAGGGTTTATCTCACAGAGAAGCGCCTTCTCTTCAGAGAAGAGTTTCCAAAGCAAACGAATCACAGAAAACAGCTGAGAAGACATGGGTATTCCGCTTTTCTGGCACGCCTCTCGGAGAAAGAAGTCGGGCAACCCCCAGAGTTCGTTTACCGCGTATACGCCTGCCTCTGCTACTCCGCTTCCGCCCCGTAAAGACAGAGAAAGAACGGGAGATCTTGTGTCAGTGCTAAAGCTCAAACTCACGTAGAGTTCTTGTTTTGCCAAAATCCTTTCTTCCGCGAGAAGCATTTCTGGCACGTTTCCCCCGATCGCGGTCTGGAACAGCTGGGCTCGCGCGCGCTCAAAATCCTCCGCGCGCTCAACCGCAAGAACTCCTCCCTGCCTCCCCCGATCTCCCGCGAGAACCTGGGACTTTAACATAAAGGGGAAAGATATATTTGGGAGCGCTTCTCCTTTTCTCACAAGTTCTCCCTTGGGAACCGCAATCCCGTACTTTTGGAATAACTCTTTCCCCTGGTATTCAAGAAGTTTCATAAGGTTATTCCACGGTCACGGATTTTGCGAGGTTGCGCGGAAAGTCCGGGTCATATCCTTTCAATACCGCCATATGATAAGCAAACAATTGAAGAGGAATGGCGGCAAGAATGGGAGTGAGCATTTCTATGGTTTTTGGAATGTAGATAACGTCATCAGCAAGCATCCGCATCTCCTCGTTTCCTTCAGTTGTAATCGCGATAACAGGCCCTTTTCTCGCTTTCACCTCCTGAATATTGGAAACCATCTTTTCATACATACTGTCTGAGGGACAAATAGCAACAGTGGGAAAGTTTTCGTCAATCAAAGCGATGGGGCCATGCTTCATTTCTCCAGCTCCATATCCTTCCGCGTGCACGTAGGCGATCTCCTTGAGTTTTAAAGCTCCCTCCAGTGCAAGGGGGAAATTATACTTTCTTCCGATATAAAGAAAGTTGGGAGCATGCTGATATTTTCTCGCGATATTCTCAATGGAGGTTGCCAGCTCCAAACACCGCGAGAGAAGATTTGGGAGTTCTTCCAATTCCCGGGCGATTCTCTGGCCCATAACCAGAGAAAGTTCTCTCTGTCTTCCAAGGAATAACGTCAGGAGCGCAAGCAGGGAAAGCTGGGAAGTAAAGGCTTTGGTGGAAGCGACTCCGATTTCAGGCCCCGCGTGGTTGTAGATACCCGCGCTCAGCTCCCGGGCGATGGAAGAACCAACCACATTAATAATACCCACAGTTATCCCGCCCTTCTGCTTTACTTCTTTTAACGCAGCTAATGTATCTGCGGTTTCTCCGGATTGGGAGATAATCACAAACGCGGTATTTTCTTTGATGATCGGCTTTCTATACCGAAACTCAGAAGCGATATCAACTTCGCAAGAAATACCCGCATACTCTTCCAGCATGTATTCTCCCACCCGTCCCGCGTACACCGCAGTCCCGCACCCAAGAATGCACACACGATCAATCGTTCTGAGACGGTCTTCAACCTCAGCGAGCCCCCCCAGTTTCGCGTTTCCCTCTTCAAGAAGGAGACGTCCGCGCAGGGCGTTGGCGATAGCTTCCGGCTGCTCCATGATTTCTTTCAGCATAAAGTGAGGATATCCCCCTTTTTGAGCCTCCTCTGTTGACCATTCAAGCTCTGTCACTTCTTTGGCGAGGTGGTTGTTCGCCAGATCGGTCACGAAAAAGTTGTCATGCTTAATGACTCCTATTTCCCCATCTTCCAGAAACACCATGCGCTTTGAATGGGAAATGAGAGCCGAGGGATCCGATGCCACAAACCCTCCGCTTCCATTGATGGAAAGCACCAAGGGACTGGAAAGGCGCGCTGCCACAATCTTCTCAGGATCGTCTTTGGCGATAACGGCAATGCCGTAACTCCCCCGCACCAGCTTCAGGGTGGACCGGACCGCGTTCTCCAAGTTGCCTTTAAAGAAATGCTCAATGAGATGGGCAAGCACTTCCGTGTCTGTTTGGGATAAAAACACATGCCCGTGCTCTTCCAACTTCTTCTTGAGTATCTGAAAGTTCTCAATGATCCCATTATGCACCACAAAGATATTTCCCTTGCAGTCACAGTGCGGATGAGCATTCTCTTCTGTTACTCCTCCATGCGTGGCCCATCTACTATTATGCGAGAGCAGTCCGTTTGCAAAGAAATTCTGCTGGGGCGTTATTTCAAGGTCATAAAGAAAAGGATAGGGAGAATTCTTCCTTTTGTTTGATGTAACTTCTTGAAATACGACCTCTCCATGGAGAAAAGATTTCAATTCCTGGGCAATCCGCTTAGTTGCTTCCGTGTTTTGCGCCTTCAGAGCTAAAATAACTTTTTTAATTGTTGTTTCAAAGGCAAAGTTTTCCAGATTCCCCCCATGCCCAAGGATAGAACGCAACGTGGCTCCAGAAAGAAAGGGTGCGCATTTATTCCAGAGAACTCTCTTTCGGTAAGGAAGTGCCTTGAAGCTGGTTGAAACATTCAGAGCCCCCTTGGCAACAAGAGTTTGCGCAGCCCGTTGTTTTTCTGAAGACGTAAAACAAATTTCCGTAAGAAATATCCTGAGTGAATCCTGACTGCTGATAGAAAGTTTGTAGGGGCGCTTCCAGTGCGCCGGCCTATTGGTATTCTTATCGGTAAGAGAGCTCAGAATGCCGAATTGCAGCAGAAGGAGGTGCATGGTACGAACTATTTGCTCATCCGTCATGCAAATTCCTATTTGGTGAGCATCTTTCCCAACATACCCCTCAGCATCAAAAAGTCCGCGGAGAAACGCCGCAAGCTCTTGTTTTGGTAGACACCCTACTTCTTCTAGAATCTCATGTTTACGATCTCGTATATTCTTATGAAACCATTCTGCAAGCGGAGTGCTATTGATCTCGAGCAAATAAGCGTTCGTATCGTTCATAGGAGCAATACGCCCAGCTAGGTTAAAAACACGTTCGCAAAGTTCCTGGTATTTCTCCAATACATCTCTCCGCGGATCTTTAAACCTTATTGTCCTAATGCCAGCATACCCATCCCCCAAAAAGTAACCAATAATTTGCATAATTTCAGGAGAACTTTTGGTTGGAAGAGTAAGAAAGTTTCCATGAATTGAATGCCGCGGGATGAACCCCTCGCCGGGAAACGGCAGGGAGAGAACCGGGAGAACCCTCTCCAGGATATCCCCGCGCATATTTCTATCATTATTTATCATGTGCCCTATGTCATCACTATACACTCCAGTCTGGGAGGCAAGCTCTGAGTTTGTAATGCTGAGTGAACTCATGCGCGCGCGAATCATGTCATACGCCTCTTCTGCAACTTGATAGTACACAGGATAAGCCACGCGCTGAAAGCGCATCCGTTTCGCCGCGCCCAATCTCTTAATGCGCTTCGGGAAGAGCAAGACATCCCCCGGTACGATATCTTGGACTGCTTTTTCGACCAGCCCCTCTTCTGTCCATACAAACATTTTGTGCTTTCCGGTTGCCTCAATAACCGTGGAGGGGGTCCGTAATTCATATATATGCTTGGGAGAAACGTGCTTCCAGGCACGCACCTGTCCTGAATCTTGGGACAAAGTGACACTGTTTAGAGCGCAAACATGATCCTCTCCTGTTATGCGCGAAATCGGCTTCACTCTGCCATCAGCAAGCTGAACAAGAGTATTCGGAGAAAGGCAATGCCCGATACCGACTCCTCCCTCAATGAGCTTTCCTTCAATTTTCTCTTCAAGGACGGCCAGCTTCCCCACCGCCCGCTCGTGGTACACTGTTGTTTTTCCAAACACAGTAATACCGGAGGAGTCATATCCCCGGTAGCTCTCTCTCCGCAACCCTTCAAGCAGAAGCGGAGTCGCGTTTTGTTTTCCCACGTATCCAATAATTCCACACATAGATTATATTAGAAGACGATATTCACTAATTTCCCTGGCACCACAATAACCTGCTTCACTTCTTTGCCTTCCGTCCATTTCCGGACTTTCTCGCTTGCCAAGGCAAGATTTCGCGCTTCTTCTTCTGAAGTTTCAGGAGACACTTCCAGCACGTCTCGCACTTTTCCGTTGACCTGAATAGGAAGGCGAATAGTTTTCTCCTTCACGAGCTCCTCGCTGTAGGCGGGCCAGCCCTGAAGATGGATGGATTCTTTATTTCCCAACTCACTCCAAAGCTCTTCTGTGATGTGCGGGGCAAAGGGAGCTGTTCCTTTGAGAAACATCTCAAAGGATTCCCTGCTGACAGCTTTTGCTTTTTCCATGGCGTTCACGCATATCATAAGCTGGCTAATGGCGGTATTGAAGTCAAAACGCTCAATGTCTTCTCCCACTTTCTTTATGGTCTGGTGAAGAATAAGATCAAGGCCTGAATCCCCTGACTCTCCAACGCGCTCTCGCGCGCGCCAAACCTTTTCCAAGAATCTCCGGACTCCCGCAATGCTTTTGGTATTCCACGGCTTTGGATACGCGAGGGGACCCATAAACATTTCATAGAGACGGAGGGAATCAGCTCCGTACTGATTCACGATGGTGTCCGGGCTGATGATGTTCCCCAGGGATTTTGACATTTTTCTTCCGTCCTCAGCTAAAATAAGCCCCTGATGCCGCAACATAAGGAATGGTTCTGAAAAGTTCACGTATCCGAATTTTCGCAGAACCTTTGTAAAAAACCGGGCATACATAAGATGCAGCACCGTGTGCTCAGCCCCTCCCATGTATACGTCCACGGGAAGCCATTGCCGGATTGTTTCTTTTGAAGCAAACTCTTTTTCATTACGCGGATCCGCAAACCTGAAATAGTACCACGAGGAACATACGAAAGTGTCCATAGTGTCCACTTCCGGCTTCCATCCTTTTCCAAAGATTCTCTCGGTGCGCTCGGCGAGTTCCTTTGACTCTGCGAGGGGAGAGGTGCCGGTGGGCTTAAATTCCACGTCGGTGGGAAGCATCCATGGCAGGTGCTCTTCGGGAACCGCGTGCGGATTCCCTTCAGGATCATACACAACGGGAATAGGAGCTCCCCAATAGCGCTGGCGGGAAATAAGCCAATCACGAAGCTTGTACGTTGTCTTCATTACCCCGCCCGCAAACTCCGCGATCTTTTGCTTTGCTTCTTCTGAGGCCATCCCATCAAACTGCCCCGACCCCACGAGGTGACCGGGCCCGGTATAGGAATTCTCCAGGACAGGACACGTTGGCTCAGGGTAATTCCCGCAAATGACTTGTTTTGCGGGAAGATTATACTTTTTCGCAAACTCAAAGTCCCTCTCATCATGCGCGGGAACCGCCATAATAGCTCCTGTGCCATAATGGGAAAGCACATAGTCTGCGATAAAAACCGGGATCTCTTCTTGGGTGGCAGGGTTTACTGCCTTGATCCCCTTCAACTCCACCCCTGTTTTTTCTTTTGCCTCTTTGGTACGTTCAAGCTCTGTTCTTTTTTTCGTTGCTTCAATATACCCAGCCACTTCTTCCCAATTTGAGACTTGAGATTTGAGGTTTGCGATTACTGCATGCTCAGGACTCAACACCATGTAGGTTGCCCCAAACAGCGTATCGGGCCTTGTTGTGAACACCTCAATGGAAAACTGAGAATTGGAAACTGGAAACTTGAGAAGAGCGCCCTCTGACTTGCCAATCCAATTCCTTTGATTCAGTTTCGTGGAATCCGGCCAGTCCACAGCGTCCAGATCCTTCACGAGATCTTCCGTGAAATCCGTGATCTTGAAAAACCACTGCTCCAGTTCCTTTTGGATTACCTCACTCTTGCACCGCTCGCATCTCCCCTGTACCACCTGCTCGTTTGCGAGAACCGTTTTGCAGGATTCACACCAGTTTACTGACGCCTTTGCTTTATACGCGAGTCCATTTTTATAGAGGAGAAGGAAAAACCACTGGGTCCATGCGTAATATTCAGGGGTATGAGTTCCTATCTCACGATCCCAATCATACGAAAGCCCGAGAGACTTGATCTGTTTGCAAAACGTACGAGTAGCTTTTTCTGTTGTTTCCTTTGGGTGAATACCCGTCTTGATCGCGTAGTTTTCCGCAGGCAGGCCAAAAGCATCCCATCCCATGGGATGGAGCACATTGTATCCCTTCATGCGCATATACCGAGAGTAGATATCCGTGGCCGCGTATCCTTCAACGTGCCCAACATGAAGCCCGTCTCCCGAGGGATAGGGAAACATGTCCAGTACATACAGCTTGGGCTTGGGAGACCCGTCTTCCGCCCGGTACATGCATTTTTCCTCCCAAATCTGCTGCCATTTCTGCTCAATTTCCTTGGGATTGTAGCTGCCCATTTCCCCTCCAGCATAGCATTTTTCCTTGCCCTGTCCACTTCCCTGCTCTAGCATAAAGATGCATGACCATTCCCTCTTTCCAGAGGCATATTCTTGCCTGGCACAGGAAAAACCGGCGAGATTTGCCTTGGCGGAACACCAAGGACCCTTACAAGATCCTGGTATCAGAAATCATGCTGCAGCAAACCCAGGTATCCAGGGTACTTCCAAAGTACGAGGAATTCCTGCGGGCGTTCCCTACCCCAAAAGCTCTTGCGAAAACCGCGGACGCAAAACTCCTTTCTGTCTGGAAAGGACTGGGCTATTGGAGACGCGCGCGCTATCTCAAAGAAACAGCCTTTCTTCTGCAGGAGGAATTTCCAAAAATCCCCGCGCAATTGGAGCTTCTGCCGGGAATCGGGCCGTATACTGCCAGGGCCCTTGCTTGCTTTGCCTTTCAGCATCAAGAAGCGTTTCTTGATACCAACATCCGGAGAGTGTATTTGCATTTCTTTTTTGCCAATACGACAAACGTATCAGACAAAGAAATTCTCACGATAGCCCAAAAAGCAGTGTGGAAAAGAAACCCGCGGGAGTGGCACTATGCCCTCTTTGACTATGGAGCGATTGAACTAAAAGATAAAAGCATCAACAAAAGAAGCAGGCATTACGCAAAGCAAAGCAAGTTTGAGGGATCTTTTCGCTCTTTCCGCACAAAAGTGGTGCGTTTTCTTTTGGACCAGCCAAACCAAACAGCATCTTCCATGAAGATTGCGCGCATGCTGAGAGACGCTGAAACCCTGTACTCCCCAGGCAATATCGTCCAATCTCTCTTAAAGGACGGGCTAATCAAGAAGAAAGGAAAATCCTACTCTCTCTAACCCTCTCTGCTTAAACCTGGTTTAGGCGAAAGAGAGTTTTGGCGTTTTTGGTGGTGGCAGAGGCAATATCTTTAAGAGAGATATTTTTGATCCGGGCGATCTCGTCTGCCACGTACCTGACGTTCAAAGGCTCATTCCGTTCCCCTTTTGCCTGAGGCGGTTTGAGATATGGGGAATCTGTTTCCAATACAATCCTCTCCAAGGGAAGAAACGAAATGACCTCCTGGGGATTCAGCCCCTGCACCTGTTTGAAAATAAGGCCGTTGAATCCAAAGGAGAATCCGAGCTCAAGAAACCGTTTTGTCTGCTCCAGATTTCCCGTATAACTGTGAATGACGCCTCGGGGCATGGAGTCTGAATATTCTTGTTCCAGCATATCCAGCAAATCATCGTGGGCAACGCGACAGTGAAAGATAACGGGCAAATGCGCCTCAAGAGCCAGATTTATTTGGGCTCGCAAGACTTCTTTCTGTTTCTCCTTGAACGCTTCCAACCGTGCCTTCCCTTTGGGCCTATAATAATAATCCAGGCCAACTTCTCCTATGGCAACAGTCTTTTCGTTCTGAGCGAGTTCTTTGAATACTGGGTAATCAAATTCCTCTGCTTTTGTTTCAAAGGTCATCCAAGATTTTTCTTCCACCCGCTCTGATTGGACTTCCAGCACATCCACTCTCCGCTTTTCTGAAAGATGGATCGGGTGGAGGCCAACCGCGGCATAAACTCCCCGCTCATACGTTGCGGCAAGTTCAACCGCGCGCCTTGAGGTTTCATACTTGGTGCCTGGCATAATAACAAAAATATCTTGTGCCAGCGACTGCTCCAGCACCTTGGCAGCGTCGTTCTGAAAGGCAGCAAAATTTATATGTCCGTGAGTATCTACGAGCATAAGAGCATTGTAGCAAAATATTCTCAACAAAAAAGAAAGACTGCCCGGGAAGCGCACTCACGCGCGCTCCCGGACAGCCTTTAAAGAACTCTACTGACGCCGCCACACACTCCATCCAAAGGGAATACTCAACCAACCCTTTGGCATGGAAATCCTGGGAATCCTGAGGGTCCATTGCTTTGGCGCGTTGCCCCGCGAGATTCTCTTGTCGTTCTCAAGGGGCTTGAATTCCTCGGGCTCCTTTTGCCAAAGCTCGAGAAGTGCCTCGGCAACATCTTGCCCCTCATAGCGAGTGGGCACCGTACCAGATCGAAACACTAAGACTTGAGCATCTGGCACCCTCTTGTGGATAACCTTTGCGAGGCTCTCGTCTACAACAAGAACATCGCACCCCCCAACCTGTCCGTCGTTGGCCTCCCCCTCAAGAGCGGAAAAAACTTCATGAAAACTTGCGCTACTGAACTCCTCTCCGCTCTCATACCTGAGTCTGAGGAGATTTTGGTCTGTATTAACAAAAAGCGCCACTACGGTAACGCCATTGCCGCTCATTTGAGAATCCCTCCTTCTCTTTACTCTCAGGCCAAAAGCATTCTAGAACAAAACAGTGTCAAAATCAAGAGGGTCCCTTGGCGGGACCCTCTATTGATAAGGTACTACATTAGGAGATCTACGGAGAGTTGTTCTTGTTGAGCAATTTCTGCTCTTCGAGAAGTCTCCTCCTTTCTTCCTCTTCCTGAAGAGCCCTTAGGAGCCCGGGCTGGGATAGGTATGCTACCGGTTCAACTTCGTCGTCCAGCGGCATAAAGAACTCCTTTCGGTTTGTGAGATGAGTTGGGCGCAGGAGACGGACTTTCCTTGAGATCCGTCTCCCACGCCCCCGCAGGGACAATCACCCTCGGGTTGTTCCCAAGAGGCAGCCCCTTACGCCGCGCCAGCAGTAAAGCGCAACGCCAGCACCAGAAGGTAATTCTGGCCTGGAAGCTATATAGGGCATATGCGCTTTACAGCTTTCAAGACAGAAAAGAAGAAACCTCCCTGGCTGGGAGGTTTCGCGGTATGTTTCTTTGTTTGGTTTACGTACGCGAAAATGCTCCCAACCGATTCCGGAGGATCAAAATCAAGACCAACAAGATATTCATTCTAACTGGGAGCATACTCATATTGTTTTTTGTATAATTCATCCAAAGAAGCGTGTCAAGAGAATATGGGAGGGGAGGCGCTCTGTTTCTACGCAGAGCGCCTTTCCCTTTCCCTGAACAAAGAGCTTATCTGGCAACGGGCTGCTGCCGGATCCGAAGCGCTCGGCGCGCCGCCTCGGTTAGTATCCAGTTCTCCGCGTTTTGTACTACATCCGTAGCACAAAAGTGGAGACGGATTTCGGCTGCGACCCTTAAGATTTGGGCCTCGTCTCCATTCGCTCCGGCCCAATATGAGAGGGTCGCATCGGTCATGATTGACTCGGTCATAATATGCCCGATTTTTTTGATCTCTTGGTCCTCTAGATACGTAATTGTAGCTTGCCGATCCGCAGAACCTCCGTTCATGTTACACCTCTTTAAGGTACTGAATTGGAATCGGAGTTTTCCGACCCCAGAGATGAAAACGTCATTTTCATCTCTTGAGCCGCAAAAGAAGAAACCTCCCGGGTGGGAGGTTTCGCTTCTATTTAGTCGTTTCTCTAACTGCGCGAAAGTCTCCCATTCTTAAGGAAGCTAATAATGAGGGTAATAATCCCCAAAACAGAAATGCTCCTCTGTTGGTTAGACCGTTCCATACTGTAATTGAGTATGTATAGCAAATACCAAAATACCTTGTCAAGAAACACACTGGCGGAGGGGCAAGAAAAGTCGCGCACGCAACCTTTCTCCCCCTCCGCCTAAAATGTGCTACACTCCGTTCTGCCACCTAGGGTAGGAGCCGAAGACCCTCATCCGAGGCGTGCACGCCCGGACCTTCCGGAGCGTGTCCCTGAGATGCTCGTCCTTCTCATGGGCTTCCACGTCCACGAGAAAAACGTATCTCCCGAGCGCTTCCTTGTTCGGCCGGGACTCCACCTTGGACAGGTTGAGCCCGCGCGACGCGAACAGCGCGAGGATTGCGATGAGTGCGCCCGGTGCGTTCTCGTAGAGTTCAAATACGAGCGACGTCCTGTCGCAGCCCGTGAGCCGCGCGCTGCGGCATCCCACGACCCAGAATCTGGTGCTGTTGCGCTGCCGGTCCTGGACGTTCTCCTGCAGGACGACGGCGCCGTCTTGGGCTGCCGCCTTCCCCGCGATGGCAACGGCCGGAACGCTCATGGCGAGCATTTCCCGAACCGCCTCAGCCGTGGAATCCGTCTTCTTCAGTTCGGCGTTCGGAAACATGCGCCGGATATTCTTTGCGCACTGCTCGAGCCCGGTCGGGTGAGATAGGACGACGCGCACCGCGTCAGGGTCCGTGCCCAGCTTTATCCAGGCACACTGGTTAATGGCCAACACCACTTCACCCAGTACGCGGATGGCGTTAGCGTCGTGGATGAAATAGTCCTGGACGTCTAAAACGGGTCCAGCCACGCTGTTCTCCACGCCCACCACGCCAAGCGGAACTTCTCGTCGCTCGACTGCCTCCAGAATCTTTAGGTGCGACGAATATGGGATGTGTTCGGCCTTCAGCAACCAAGTTTTAGCCGCCTCGTGGCCGAAGGTGCCTTCGGGTCCCAAAAATGCTATACGCTGCATCATCTTCTCCTCCACGTTAAAGAGCAACGTCAGTTAATTGAGCTTTGCTCGATTTTCCCTGACGGGCAACTCCGGAAATATTTCCGAAGCTCCCCGCAAAGAACATCAAAAAACCAGCCCCTTCAGAGAAGAGGCTGGTCAAATTTCTTTACGATGGTCTTTAACGCAAAGCAATCAGCCTCTTCTGAGGGCCGGTAAAAAAGGTAAAGAAGAAAAACCGATTGGTGCCTTGCATATTGTTACCTTGCTTGTATCAAAATCCAAATTTCTTGTCAAGAACCTAAAAATGGAGGGGGAGCGCTATGCCAACGCTCCCCCTTAGTCCCCAAAGGCCAATCTCCTGCTTACCAGCATGAGGATCCGGACTGGCCTCTCACGCCCCTGCACAACATCCACTACAAGATACCCGCCCTCTTTTTCTTCAACCACCACACCCTTGTAGTGAAGACCGCTCAGAACGAACTCAACTGGGTCTCCCTTCTTGATTTCCTGTTCCGGGAGCTCGCAGAGATTCATCATTGCGTCTGCTCCTTTTGAGATTTTGCCGCTCTGAATGCATCAAGCTGCCTCCTTACATCAGGGAGTAGCTGTGTTTGCAATGCATCCAGCCGATTCTGAAGACGCGTTTGTTCAGAAACAGATCGCTCACCCCGATTCAGTTTTTTTCTCAGCGAGGCGCTCTCCTCCTCATATTGCCGCAAGAGATTAAATAGCTCTTGGGGACTGCGCTCTTTTGCCCTGCTGGATGAGGCCATGTTTCCCTCCTTTGGTGAACTTTTAAAGGAACATTTCCTGCCCCACAAAAAACCGGCCGTCTGTCGGCCGGGCTCTGGAGATTGCAGGAAGAAAACTATTTCCCATCAGAAAGCCCAACCGACTCCATGTCGGCGAAAAAGTATGCGGATGCGTATGTTGCTGAGCTTCCTGTCATAGGACACTCTCTTTGTAACAACCCAGGTTATGCTCTGTCAAGACGGGGAAAGAGAATATTCTTTTTCCGCTCTTGAAGCTGTCGGGCAATCTGCTCTGAGGTTTCTGGCAGAAAGGGACGGATAAGTTCAGTGACTGCCATTACGGCTCCAAGCAGACTTGCGAGCGCTTTTTCTTGATGCTCAGAATCTTCCCACGGGCGTTTCTCCTCAATGTATCGGTCGCAGAAATGGATAAACGTCCATATGGCCTCCAGCGCGTCAGAAAACATAAAAGATTCCAGCGCGGCTTCTCTTGCGTCTTGTGTCTCCTGCTCTGCCTGACGCAACGCGTCATCCGCGATTCCCTCCGGCAAAGCGAATTCCGGATTGTGGTTGCGCGCCATAGTAAGCACGCGGGCTACCAGATTCCCAAGCCCCGCGGCCAAATCTCCGTTGTAGCGGGCCTCAAACTTCTCATAAGAAAAATCTCCGTCCTCTGTGGGAGGAAGCTCTCGCAGGAAAAAATAGCGCACCGCGTCTGCTCCGTACTTTTCAATAAGAGAAAATGGATCAATAACATTGCCCAAGGATTTTGACATCTTCTGCCCGTCTACGGTGATAAACCCGTGCACAAAGATCGTTCTGGGCAAATCAATGCCAAGGGACAAGAGTATGGCAGGCCAAATGGTCGCGTGGAAGCGCAGGATATCTTTGCCCACGATATGAACATCAGCCGGCCAATACTTTTTAAAGCTTTCGCCGTCAGGATATCCTAAGGCAGAAATGTAGTTCACGAGAGCGTCCGCCCAAACGTAAATGACTGAGGAATCATCGCCGGGAACGGGAATGCCCCATTGCAGTTTCTCTTTGGGCCTGGAAAAACTCACATCTTGAAGGCCCTGATTGATTAAAGAAAGAATCTCGTTCTTTCTGCTTTCAGGAACAATACGAAGCTCGTCTGCTTCTATCTTTTCTCTCAGCCGGTCTTGATACTTTGAGAGCTGGAAGAACCAGTTCTCCTCTTGCACCCGCTCTGGTTCTTTTTTATGGATAGAACACTCCCCATCTACCAACTCTTTTTCCGTAATGAAGGCCTCGCACCCAGAGCAATACAACCCTTCATATATCGCTTTTGAGAGATCCCCGTTCGCTTGGAGCTTTTCCCATACCGCCTTTACGGCAGGCCAATGACGCTCGCTATCGGTCGTACGAATAAAATCGTCGTTTGAGACACCAAGAGCTTTGGTAAGCTCAAAAAACTTTCCCGATATCTTGTCGGTGAACTCTTTGGGAGAAACGCCCGCATCCTGAGCGGCTTTGGCGATCTTTGTTCCGTGCTCATCTGTTCCAGTCAGGAAAAAGACGTCCTTTCCCTGCCGCCGCCGGTATCTGGCGACAACATCAGCTTGAATAAACTCTAAGGCATGGCCGATGTGTCCTGGAGCGTTTACATAGGGAATACTGGTTGTGATATAAAATTTGTTCATGCCTTCGCGACGAGAACAGTAAATTCACCTCGTACCTTGTCTTTCTGCAGCTTTTCTTCCACCTCGTCAATGGTACCCCGGTACACGGTCTCAAACTGTTTGGTAAGCTCTCGGCCTACCACGAGAGAAGCATGGGGGAGGGCTTCCTTGAGTTCCCGCAAGCTTTTCAAGATGCGGTGCGGAGATTCATAGAAAAGCACTGGGTAGGGAGAAGAAGCAACCTGCTGAAAGAACTTTTTCCTTCCCTTTTTGTGCGGAGGAAAACCAAGAAACAAAAACTGGCTCATGTAGGTGCCCGCGATAGAGGCCAAAGCAGAAAGAGCCGCAGGCCCCGGAATAGGGACCACGGGAATATCGGGATCGTGACGCGCAAGAAAAGAGATGAGTTCGTTCCCGGGATCTGAGATACCGGGGGTACCAGAGTCGCAAACGAGCGCTATGTTTTTTTCCTCCTGAAGCATTTCAAAGATACGATTCTGCGCCGCTTCCCCGCTGTGCTGATGATAGCTCATCGTTGGAACGGAAATTTCGTAACGCGAGAGAAGCTTTCTGGTAACGCGGGTATCTTCACACAGCACAAGGTCCACCTCTTTCAGCACGCGAAGAGCCCGAATTGTTATGTCCTCCAGGTTCCCGATGGGAGTTGCCACAACAAAAAGTGTGCCTATCACAGGACAACAGGAGTTTCCTCTTTTTTCTTCTTGAGGAAATCCCGGAGGAATTCAAAGAGGATCCCAAACAGAGGAATGGCAAGGATGGCTCCCACAATCCCCCAGAGCTGTCCGCCGATCGCAAGGGCTATAAGAACAAGGGCGGGGGGAAGCCCAATGAAGCGCTTAGAAAGCATAGGGGTGAGAATACTGCTTTCAATCTGCTGAATCAGCACAAAGGCAAGAACAACAAAGATTGCCTTGAGCGTGGAATCCACCGCAACGAGCATGGCAATGAGAAGACCGGCAAGCAAGGGTCCAATAATCGGGACAAAGTTGGTGAGTCCCGCGATCAAGCTCAGGGAAACCGGGTACTGGACATCAAAAAGAATAAGAGCGAAATAAGTTGCCCCCGCGACAAACAGGGAGCTGAGAAGCCGCGAGAGAAACCATCCTGATACCTTGCGCTGGGATTTTGCCCACAAGTCCAAAGCAAGCGCCTCGTATCGCCTTGGGAACAAGATCCCGATGGTGCGCTCCATGGCTTTTTCTTCAATGGAAAGGAAAATAGCCAAAGAAACAACGAACACGGTCGCGAAGATCCCCCCAAAAATCGCAAAGAGCGCGGTTAGAATGTTCTTGGACAGGCGCTCCACATCCCCGATGAGCGCTTCAGTAAACTCCGGGAGATCCGCAAACGCCGCGACGCCCAGACCGCCCAATACGGGAGCCAAGGTCTCAAAATATCCAGGAAATGCCTGAGTAAATCGCTGAATTTCATGGATAAACAGGGGGGCTGTTCCAAAGAGGACAAGAGCAACCAAGCCAAAGACAAACATATAGACGGAGATTGCGGCAACAACTCTGGGAATCCTGCGTTTGCGAAGAAAATCAATGACAGGTTCAAATAATATGGATATGATAATCGCGAACAAAAGCAGGATCAGCAGATCCCGCACCAAAAAGAACACATAGACAACTAATCCTGCTGCCGCCAGCTTGAAAATAGTTCCCCACGAAATATCCAAAACTTGTTCTCGCATGATATATTGAAACCCAATGAACTTGTTTTATACGCTCAGGAGCTTGCGAAAACGTTCTCTGTCGCGGAAGTTTCCGAGCACCGCAAGATTCAGATTCTCAGGACGAAATACCTGTTTGGCAAGAAGGCGAATATCCGTTGCCCTTACTTTCTGTATTTTATCATAGACCTGCTGTGGGGTGAAATAGCGTTCTTCCAAAAGCTCCTGCATGCCATAGAAATTTGCCTGCGCGTTTGAGGTTTCCAAGCGCAGAGAAAGCTTGCCCATCTCGTGCTCTTTTACCTTGTTCAGCTCTTGTTCGGAAAGAAGGGTGCTCTTGAGTTTTTTGTATTCACGGAGAATCGTCGTGATCGCTTTTTCTTCAAATCCATGCTTTACCCCCGCTGTTGTTACGATATATCCGGTATCCGGGTTTGATTCACTGGAAGTGGAAATATCATACACCAACCCCAGCTTTTCCCGCACTTCCACAAAAAGTTTTGAGCTCATCATGCCCCCGAGATGGGAAGCGAGAAGTTCCTGGTCAAAACGGCGCGGGTCGGCGAGATTCACCCCGCGCGCTCCGAGCGCGACCTGCGTCTGCTCTATCTTCCTGGTTTCCAAGAGAAGCTGCGGCTTTTTCTGAGCCTCAACAACAGGCTGTTTATCCAGAAAGTCTCCTCTGGGAAGATGGGAAAACATGCGTCCCACGTTTTTTATCACCTTTTCCTCTTCAATATTTCCTGCCACGCATACCACCGTTTTTGAGGCAATATACTGACTGTTCATGTACGAGAGCAAGTCTGACCGATACAGCCCAAGCACTGATTCGCGGGATCCCGCGATATTCCATCCAGCAGGCTGGTCCCCGTATAAGAGCTTCTGAAAGAGGTCGTAGATATGCCTGTTTGGCGTATCCCGATACATATTGATTTCCTCTATAATCACTCCTTTTTCTTTTTCAATTTCCTTTGCGGACAACAGGGAATTGCAGAGGATATCAGATACGACATCCAGCGCAAGAGCTGTTTTCGCGGCGCTCACCTTCACGTAATACCCCGTATAGTCTTCTCCCGTGAACGCGTTCATGTACCCGCCCACTTTATCTATGGCCTCTGGAATAGCGATAGGTTCCGGTCTTTTTTTGGTGCCTTTAAAAAACATGTGCTCTAAAAAATGGGAGATGCCGTTTATGCGTCTCTCCTCGTATTTGGATCCTGTCTTCACGAGCACAAGCACGGTAACAGCCCCTGTTCCCCGCTGGGGAATGGTAAGAACACGCAACCCGCTTTTGAATGTTGTTTTTTTAACCATAGATCTTATTCATAAGGAAAGCGGGAAGATCAGGAAGAGAGACCCGCTCTTGTTTTGCGGTATCGCGATCCCGAACCGTCACGTCATTTTTCTCAAGGGTCTCAAAATCAACCGTAACGCAGAAGGGCGTGCCGATCTCATCTTGGGCATAATAGCGCTTGCCGATGTTCCCCCGATCATCCCACGCGACCATACAACGCGGCTGCAGCATGTCATGCACCTCCCTCGCTTTTTTCGTGAGCTCAGGTTTATTTGCCACAAGAGGAAACACCGCCGCTTTATAGGGAGCAAGTTTTGGTTTGAGTTTCAGGATGACCCTGTCTCCCTCCTGCGCGTAGCTGTCCAAGAGGACCGCGAGCACAGACCTGTCCACTCCCCAGGTGGGCTCAATGACATGGGGATATGACGCTTCTCCTGTTTCTGGATCCTTGTACGGAGGCTCCTGGAAATGGTTCTTTAAATCAAAATCGCTGCGGTATGCTAATCCGTACAGTTCTTTTTGCCCGAAGGGGTACTTGTATTCAATATCAATGGTGCGTTGAGAATAGTGGGCGCGGTCTTTTTCTGGGATTTCCACAAATTCCACGCTGGATTCTGAAATGCCCAGGTCCTTGTACAACCACTCTTTCATTTCGCCGAGCCAGTAGTCAAACCATTTCTCCCATTCCCGTTCTTGAACAAAATATTCCAGTTCCATTTGTTCAAATTCCCGGGTACGGAAAATAAAGTTCCCGGGAGTAATCTCATTGCGGAACGCTTTCCCGATTTGCGCTATGCCAAAGGGCACCCTGAGACGGGATGTAGCAAGAATATTTTTAAAATTCACGAACATGGCTTGGGCGGTCTCCGGACGGAAATATACGACATTCGCGGACTCTTCCGCGGGCCCAAGAAATGTCTTGAGCATGAGATTAAACTGTCGCGGGGGATTCTTCGTATTTTCAGCATTGCAGTATGGACATCGCCAAGCACCTACGATAATCCACTCTTTGCTCTCGTCGTTCCTTGGTTTGCGCTGACTGATTGTGCTCTCATCAATCTCATCGGCTCTAAATCTTCGCTGACATTCTTTGCACTCGACTAATGGGTCAGAAAAAGTAGCCAAGTGTCCTGACGCTTCCCAAACTTTCGGGTTCATAAGCAAGGCGGCGTCAATGCCGACAACATCAGAGCGCTGTTGGACAAATCGCTTCCACCACTCCTGCTTGATATTATTCTTCAGCTCTACTCCCAATGGCCCGTAATCCCAGGAGTTCGCGAGGCCTCCATAGATTTCAGAACCGGGGTATACAAACCCCCGGCGCTTTGCCAGAGCAGTTATCTTCTGCATGAGATTCTCTTCCATGGCCCTCATTGTACGGATTTTCAGGGAAAAGGGAAGCTCAGGGGTGGAGGATCCGAGCACAAATCAGATTGAGAAGCTCCCAGATGAGATGATTTCAAGGCGCGACGACGAAACCTGTACCCTTAGGTACGTTGAGGAGAAGTAACGAAGAAATCAGCCACTCCGGGAGCTTCCCTCTGGGCGGGCGAATGCAGAACAGCT
>JAUYJF010000041.1 GCA_030688685.1 Candidatus Yanofskyibacteriota bacterium
TAAAATCAGGAAGCTCTTTTACTATCGCATCTAGCCCTTCTTCTGCAGATGGCGCAACACATACATCATACCCTTGTTTTATAAATGTATCACAGTACATTTCGGAGAGTATTTTCTCATCTTCTACGATAAGAAGCTTTGCCATGTGTATATTGTCATGGAATTGAGCATATCTGTCAAGAAGAAAAAATTGGGGGGGGTTGCTGTGTATCCGACATTGTATGGGCGTTTTGTATTTTATGACAAAACGGCTCTTGTTTGGAAGAGCCGTTTTGGGCGATTGCCCTATTGCCATTGTCGTCTGACACGCTCCCCCTACCCCCTTTTTCCATGTCCACGGATGCTGGGTCCGGTACCCTGATCTGGTGCAAGCACCGCTCGGATGCTCGTGGTGACCACAATCAGAGTTTCTTCTGGTACCCCATCCTCTACTAGCTGATCGAAGAGGATGGCCAGATCAGAGGCGCTTTGCGCCTCTGGGTCTACAAAGCGGTGGATAGTTCCGGCAACCAGCTGGAACATATCCTCTGTCTGTGTGGACATCTGGGCATGCCTTGCAAGCCAAAAAGATGAGATGCTTATCGCATCTTCCTTCTTTGCATGGGCATGGCACCCAACATGCTTCAAATGCCTTTGCAGTCGGTCGGTCCAAAAACCAACCGCCTGGTCGATTCCTAAATCCGAAGAATCGGTTCCGAAAGCCAGAATTTTCATGGTTCTCACCTCCTTTTCATTTCTTTGCGTCTGATGAGAGGTTTTTGGGAGGGGGGGGTAGATTGTCAGTGTTCTATTTTTACTATAGCACAGAGGGTGAAATGCTAATACCAAAATGATACCTTGTCCCGGACAAGGTATTTCAAGGTATTTTAAAGGTATTTTCGCGGCCAAGGCATTCGATCTATACTTTCTACTTACTACATTCTACTTTCTACTTTTGTAGAGGAAGTTCAATCGTAAAGGTGCTTCCCTTTCCTTTCCCGGGGGATTCGGCCCAGACGCGTCCCCCCTGCAATTCTAGAAAACGTTTTGCAATGTACAGGCCAAGACCTGCTCCTTCTGTCCATGTTTGCTGGCCAGTTTTTCCTCGTCTAAAGCTTTCAAAAAGTCCTTGTAGTTCTTCTTGCTCCATTCCTTCTCCGGTATCTTGAACTTGAATCTGTACTTTGTCTATTCTATTTCCTTGGTATATGGGAAGGATCTTAACGGTCGCGCTTCCCTTTTCTGTATATCGAATAGCGTTGTCAATAATATTCAAGAGGGCGTTTCTTACTTTTGGTCCGTCTGCAAAAAATGAGGGAAGCTTCTCTTCTGGCATTTCTATGTGTAGCTCAATACCCTTTTCTTTTGCTTTGATAGAGATCTCGTTGAGGGTGTCTTGAACAAGCTTTTCTATGGATACCTCTTCTCTTTGTATTTCAATCTTGCCCGACTCAAGACGAGAAAGGCTTAAGAGATCGTTTACCAGTCGAATAAGACGCTCATTTGAGGCATAGACACTTTCCATTGCCTGGTCTTGTTTTTGAGGATTGTTTTTGTATACCCCCTCTCTAATCATAGAAATATATCCTTTAATGGCGGTGAGTGGGGTGCGTAGTTGGTGAGAAGCAATAGAGACAAACTCTGACTTTGCTTTATCCAGTCGCTTGAGTTCCTCGTATGCTTTCTGTAATTTTTCTCGCTGACGTGTCTCATCTATTATGCTTCTCATAAGCATGATACCGAAAAATCCAATGGAAAAGAAAATAATGCTATTGATCAACACATCTCCCAAGGTTTGAGATAAGAGTATTTTCGCGAATAGAAGAATCCATATGGCAACGATAAAAAGTTCGGTAGCGACAACGCGAGCACTAAATAGATGATGTCGGAGGATGGCGTATGCGGAAAATCCTACAAATAGCAAAGAGCTTTGGGCATCATATGGGGCAACCGGAACGATGCTGAAGATTGGAAAGATGAAATTAACGGCAACAGAAATGCCTCCAAAAGCGAGGGAACCAAAAAAGATATAAATAAGTTGTGCTCGCCTTTCTTTTGATGAAATCTGCATCCCTCGAATTAAAACAGCAAGAACAGAAAGGAAGAAGAGCCCAACAACAATACCATAAAAATCATAGAAGGGACCGATTTCCAGAATATGAGGTAGCACATTGTCCGTTATGACTAAACCTCGTATGAGCAAACCGTTAAAGTAAGAGGCAAAAAAAAGCGATATACCAGCAATTACGATGCTAGCCAATATCCAAGGAGAGATGCGGTTGTAAATGAGAATCAGCATCCAAACAAGGGCTGCGGGGACAACAAGTCCACCGAGAGCATATTGAGTTTGGAGCAACAAAAGAGACGGAGTTATGGAGAATACAAGATTTGAAAACACCCATAGTGCCATCAGTAATGAGAAAATAAAAAAGGACACGTGAAGATGGTTTCGAGGAATTCTCAAGACAACAACACAACCGAGAATAAGATTTCCAAGTGCCGCGACTGCAGTTAGGCTTTCTCCAAGAGTAAACATGGATGTGTTAGACTATCAGTTTTTCTTGTTTCCCAATAGTTATGAGAGACTCAAGAAGTTGATCGAGATGAGCTTTTGTGTGTGTTGCCATGAGGGTTATTCTTAATCGGCTTTTCCCTTTTGGTACGGCAGGCCAACGAAAACTTGGACAGTAGATGTTTTGCTTTAGTAACATCCGAGAAAATTGTACAGCGCGTGTTTCGTCACCAATGAGTAGGCATACCACAGGTACATTCGGAGTTCCAAGAATTGTGAATCCCGCGTTGTGAAGTTCTTTTCGAATGTAGGAAGAATTTTGGAAAAGACGTTCACGAAGCTCGGGTTCTTGTTTGCAGATTCGTATAGCCTCAATAACTCCGCCCGCAACAACTCCCGAAACTGCCGAGGAGAAAACATAGGGACGAGCGACGACTCGCAGATATTCAATAACTTCTTTTTTCCCCGCAAGGAATCCACCCATTCCCCCAAGGGCTTTGTCATATGATCCCATAACGATATCCACTTTATCGCATAAACCAAGATGTGCGACGGTTCCCTCTCCATTTTTTCCAATAACTCCTATGCCGTGTGCATCGTCTATCATAAGGATTGCTCTATGTTGTTCTGCAATAGAAGCAATTTCTTGGACCTTCCCGAAATGTCCTTCTGGTGTGAAGACGCCTTCCGTTACGATCATTTTTGGATAGGCCGAAGATGAAGAAATCTTTCTCTGAAGATCCGACATGTCATTATGCATGAAGGATACTTTATTCGCATAGCTGATCCTACATCCTTCGACGATGGTTCCATGATTGTATTCATCGCTGTAGATTTCAGCAGCTCCTTTTTTGTGTGGAAACGGACCAATGAATGGATCAAGAAGGGCCTTAAATATTGCCGTGTTTGCCATATAGCCCGCGGGAAATGTAATCGCATCTTCCATACCCACAAGATCAGCTGTCACACGGTCTAATTGCTCTAAGAGGGCGATATTACCACAAAGGAACCGAGATCCTCCAGGACCGATACCATGAACACGAAGAGCTTTTGATGCTGCTTCAATTACCTCTGGTCTTGTACTTAGTCCAAGGTAATTATTTGAAGCGAACATAAGAACTCTTTTCCCCTCAATGATTGTTTCTGGTTCTGTTCCTGCGGTTGCTATCGTATGGAACTCGGGCATCCAGTCTTTTTGTTTCAAAAGAGCAAGGAGTGTTGATATGTTGTGGAATTTTTTTTCTTCTTGAAACAATAGCGATCTTATAACAGGAGAAAAAAGTGATTGAAGTTTTGAGAAGAAAGTCATATATCTTTGAGGTATTCTACCATGTTTCCGAGAGGAGTCCAACGGATAAACATATTTTAGTCGTCTCTTCGCACATCCCGAACCGATTGCATAATATATTCCGATGCTTCTGTGAGCGCCGATGGATGTGCTAGCGCAGGCGGGAGTGTAAAAGGATTTCCAACAACAACTCGTATTTTTATATCGCGTGCGAGCATTCTTCGCAAAGTCATTCCGCGAGAACCTTCAATATAAATAGGGAGGATGGGAGCTTCCGCCACAAGAGAAAGATAAGCGACTCCCCTTCTGCCTCGGGGAGGTCTTCCATAGATCACCCTCTTCCCTTCGGGGAAAATGCCAATGCTTCCCCCTCTTTTGAGAATCCCAAGAGGATATCGCAAGGCGCTTTCCAGCCCAATCTTTTTGTATATTGGGAAACCGCCAAGCAACCACAAAATAGGAAAAAAATGAGGCCTCCAAAAGTGTTCGGGAGCGGTGGCAAAATGAATGGGTAGTACGGGAGAAAAAAG
This sequence comes from Candidatus Yanofskyibacteriota bacterium, assembly GCA_030688685.1. Taxonomy (GTDB): domain Bacteria; phylum Patescibacteriota; class Minisyncoccia; order Minisyncoccales; family UBA10102; genus JAUYJF01. Next base: position 4,310 of record JAUYJF010000041.1, read on the forward strand.
AGGGAATGCTGTACCTATAAAAAATCCATCAAGGGACGAAGCATGGTTTGCCGCAATGATAACAGGAGTGTTTATCTCTCGCAACAGATGACTGTTGATGACTTTGTAGTCAAAAAAAAACCTAAAGACTGGTCGTAATAGTATCCAGCATATGGTGTAAGTAGCACGAGCAATCGCATGTCGAATCCAGAATGGCATCGTGAGTCTTTGAGTTTTTACGTTTCTGTTGATACTTTTTTGTATCACGCCTCTTTTGCTGTGGCAATATTAGGATAGGTTCTAGGGTACGGGCCAGGAAAACACGCGCAC
>JAUYJF010000043.1 GCA_030688685.1 Candidatus Yanofskyibacteriota bacterium
GGAAGTGAAGAAAGTTTGCCCCGTTCAAACACGCCCAGGAATGCCCGCGTCACAAAGAGAGCGGAAAACATGGACAGCACGATGCCCAAAGAGAGCATAAGAGCGAACCCCTGCACGAATGAGGATCCGATCCAAAAGAGCACAGCTGCAACCAAGAGCGTAGTGACATTCCCATCCCGGATAGATGGCCACGCGCGATGAAAAGCGTCTTCCAGCGCTCTCGGCAATCCATTGTTCTGCCGTACTTCCTCCCGAAGACGTGAGAAGATGAGGATATTGGCATCCACCGCCATTCCGATGGAAAGCACGAGCCCCGCGATCCCAGCCAGCGTCAGAGTAAGCCCCAGGAACTTTACGATCGCCAGAACCACGAAAAGGTAGAAGAGCAGGGAGAGGGAAGCGATAAGTCCGGGAAGTTTGTAGAAAAACAGCATAAACAAACCTACCAGCACGAGGCCTCCGAGCCCCGCTTTCAGGCTTTTTTCAAAAGACACGTTCCCCAGAGTTGCTCCCACGTGCTCCTCAGAAAGGATGGTAATGGGCACGGGAAGCGATCCCGCGTTCAAATCGCGCACAATCTGCCGCGCTTCCTCGCGGGTAAAAGATCCAGTAATCTGAGCGCTTCCCCCGGAAATCTGCTGCTGAACCGTGGGAGCTGAAAGAAGCTGGCCATCAAGGAAAATAGCGAGGGGAAGGCCTATCGTGCGCGAAGTGATCTCCCCAAAGAGCTGAGCTCCCTCCTGATTGAACTCCAACTGAATAATGGGTTCTGAAGCAATTTGTCCAAATTCAAGCGTTGTCTTTTGGAGATACCGTCCGGAAAGCTGCGTGGGCACAAACGGATCTTCAATCTCCCCTTCCTCTCTCCCTTCAAAGATCCTCAGATTCCGTTCCACGATTTCCTGGTATTCAGGTTTTGGTTCCCGGAACTCCAAATATGGGGTTTGGCCAATCATTTGGACTGCCTGAGCAGTGCTCTCAATGCCCGCTAATTCCACGATAAGCCGCCGCCGATCACCTGTGCCCTCAGTCTGCACTACAGGCTCTGAGACCCCGAACAGGTTCACGCGGCGCTCAATAACGTCGCGGAGCCCTTCCATGGCAGAATTGTATTCTAAGGGATTAATCTGGGAAAGATCGGCCTCATACACCAAATGAAGGCCTCCCTGAAGATCCAGGCCAAGAGAGAATTCTTTTTCTGGAAGCAAAGGAAGCGCGGGAAGAATGCCCGGCCTGCGCTCATTGAACGCGCCAATTCCTTTGTTCGCTTCTGAAGAAAATACAAACAATCCGGCCGTGCCTCCAAGAAAGAGGATAAGGGCAAGGATTGCCAATGATTTTCTCTGCGCCATGGACACTAGTGTACCACATTAGAGGGAGGCGATCAAGACAGAAACAATTCCCACCAGGAAGATCGCGTCAAATACTCCGGCTCCTCCAATGGAAAGCATGCCGTGCGCTTCTTTTTGAATTCTTGGGAGATTCAAAAGATCAGCTCCAATGAGAATTCCGAATGTTCCTGAAGCAAAGGCGACAAATACCGCGTGATCCGGAGCAAGAATGAGCGCCAAGAGAGCCGCGGCGATTGGAGGAAGAAGAAGAGGAACCCCAATACCCTTTCCCGGAACCACGCGGGAAAACACGCGGGAAATTCCTGCCATAATTCCTATTGCCCACATCAGAGGAACGAGCGGAGAAAGAACGGCGGCGTACCCTGCCAGAAGAATAGGGATGAGCCCTCCTCCGACATTAAGAGAGACTCCCTGGGCGCGCATCACCTGCTTTCTCAGCAATCCAAAGAAGTGCCGCTCTTCAACTGCCATAAGCTTTCTCCGGGAAAGAGGAATGTTAATCAAAGATCCCATGAGCATGAGCGCCAGAATCCCAATCGCGAGCTCAGAGCTAAGCCCTATGCGCTCCAACCCTGTTTGAGAAAGACGGAAAAACAGCAGCAAAAGAAGAAAAGGAGCAGCGAGAAGGCCAAGGAGAATAAGACCAATGGCAGGCATGGGTCAGGAATTGCCAAGATACCGGAATCGGGGAACGCGCTTGCCTTCAACTTCAACCTCCTCCAAAAACATGGCAAGAGGACGCACCCATAATTCCCCTGTTCCTACGTGCTCATATACCACAAAATCCTCCAAGGTTTCCGTATGCTTGGCTACCCCAAGAACTTTTGCCTTGTGACCCTTAAAATGTTCGTATTCCCCAATTTGTATGGCATTCATAGAAGGATTACCTTACGGTTCTTTCAAAGTCTTCGAGCTCTGAAACAAGATGATCACGAAGAATACGGAACAGTTCTTCTGGATTCTCGAGTTGGCTCATAATATGCTCTGTCACCCAGCTGGAGGCCTGCGAAGGGCGCTCCCATGCGCCCGCGTGTTCTTCCACCTGGTTTGCCAAATCCTCTCTCTTGGCTTTTTCGCCAAGCCAGTTCTTCAGTTCATCTTTCATCTTTCCTCTCATGCGATCTCCTAATATCCTCTTTCCCTCGGCTCCTTGTTCATCTCCCCCAAAGACCCCTTCTCTATCCTCAAGAAGGTTGTCAAGAATTTTCCCTATCTCCTCTGGAGTATCAGCGCCTTTCAGGCTCTGAACACATTCTTCAATTAATTTCATTTTCTTTTCGCTTGCGTCAGGAGAGCTCTCTTGTTCTCTGTTCATATGAAAGATAGATTATTGATTTATGATTTCTCTGGTTTTTTTAATCTCCTCTGGGATCCCCTGAATACACTCATATTCCCTGGCCTCATCCTCATTTACCCACGCATAATCTGAGAATGAGCCTTTTTCTAACTCTACTGCCCCGCTCTTATATTTTGCTGCGAATTTTACTAAAATGACGGGGATTCCATCAGGCCGTATGAACGCGACACTGTTCATGTATTTCAGGTCCCCTTCAATATCTATTCCCGCCTCTTCTTTGGTTTCCCGTACCAATAATGTTTCCACCGCGTTCTCAAAATCCAACACGTCTCCATTCATTCTGGTTGGCTTTGCAATATCCAGCTGATTCCATTCAAGCTTTCCTCCGGGTACGCAATATTTCCCCGGATGCACTTTTTCTTGTTCACTTCGTTTCAGGATGAGACACCTGCTGTCTGATTCCCGATACACCACAACATTGGCGACAAAATAAAACAGCTTGTCCTCCTTTGCGTTTTGTAAGCTAATCTTTTCCGCCGGCATATTCTTATTCAAGAGATATAATTTGAACGCCTTTCTCTTTTATTTCTTCCTCTGGCCAAAACAATTGGTCAATCTTGAACTTTCCCACGTACGAAACTCTCTTCTCAGTTTTTCTTCCCGTGTATTGTTTTGTTTTGGGATCCCATTCTTCAAGCACAAGCGTATCCCCTTCATGTACGTCAAAATCATTGAGGCGGAGCTCAAACTTCTTTTTTCCCGATGCCACCGCCTCAAAATACTCCGGCCAGATTTTCTTTTTGATTACTGTCATTCCTTTTTTCCAATAACTTCCACCCAGTTTGTTTTTCCGGAAGGGCGAACTTCAGAAAATACTATCGTTAATCCGAGGGTCCGCATATGCGACTCAATCTCTTCAACCGTATAATAGCTGAAAAATCGTTCATACGAGTACCCGTAATCATTCTCTGTCTTTATTTCTTCCTCTACTCCATCTGGCTTTTTCTCTTTTACCGCAATAGAGAGATATCCGCCTTCTTTCAATCTTCCGGTTAACTTTCTCAGGTGTTCCGCCACATCTTTCTTCGGGATGTGCAACAGGACAGCCTGCATAAAGATGCCTTCAAATAGATCCTCAAGCATGTCCGCGTCTTTGAGATCAAGCACAAGAAACTCGCCGGATGGCACTTCTTGTTTTGCTATTTCAAGCATCTTCTCTGAGAAATCAATTCCTGTGACCCGCAATCCTTTCCCTGTAAAATACTTTGATGTTATGCCAGGTCCGCACCCAACATCCAATACTGAATCTCCTTTTTGAAGAAAAGAAAGAAACGTATTTGCTCCTTTAACCCATCGGCTATCCTTTTGATGGTCGCCGTGCCAATCCTTCGCTATCTTGTTGTAGGTTTCTTTAAGATTCATATGCTATGTGGGGCTCCTAGAACCCTATACAGGTCTCTCAGCACCATCTTATCCTTCTCGATCAGCTTTGGCTCAGCTGCAACTTCCTCTTGGGTAAAGTATCTGCCATATTCTCCTTCTTGTGTGGTGACTCTATCTTCAAAGCTGTCATCTGCCTCCAGAAAAAAGATATCTTTAATGCTTCTCTCAAACTCATATCTGGCAAGAAACGTATAGCCTGTGGGCGTAAAACTCATCTCCTCTTCAATCTCTCGCCGCAGGGTTTCTTCTGAGCTCTCTCGC
>JAUYJF010000047.1 GCA_030688685.1 Candidatus Yanofskyibacteriota bacterium
TGAACAAACTCAAGGCCCTGGCGCATCTCTTCGTTCATCACGCACACCCGGGCGCCCCCTTCCAGATGTTTGCACCCCTCTCGTATCTCCTCAATGGTTAGCGGTTTGTTTTGTTTGTCTTGCTCGCGCATCATATGAATATTTCACTGTACCAAAAAACGGAGAGGCACGCCATCTCCGTTAGTTTTCGGTCTTTTCTTTTTGTATGGAATTGAGTATGTTCCGCGTAGCTTCCATGCTGTTAAAGTCGTGGATGGAAATCGGAATTGCCTTTTTGCCCATGTTCTGGAAAACGACGACCTTCTTCTTTAATTCCTCTGCTGAGACCGTGTCGCTTTTGCTCAAGAGAATGTGTTCCTCTTTTTCTGCGAGTCTGCTGCTGTGCGCTGTTAGCTCCTTTTTGATCGTTTCATAGTCCCCCACAGGATCCTCAGACTCCGCGGAAACAAGGTGAAAGAGTATTTTCGTGCGCTCAATGTGCCGGAGAAACTTCACGCCCAAGCCCTTGCCCTGGGACGCTCCTTCAATCAACCCGGGGATGTCCGCGATAATCAAACCGTAATACGCTCCCAAGTTCGGCTCCAATGTCGTGAACGGGTAATCCCCCACCTTGGAGGCGGCTTCCGTCAGCTCATTGAGCAAGCTGGACTTTCCCGCGTTGGGCAAGCCCACAAGACCCACGTCCGCGATCAATTTAAGTTCAAGCCGCAGCCAGAACCGCTCCCCGAGCCCTCCTTGCTGAAACTGCGTGGGGCTGGTATTTGTTGAGGACCTGAAATGAAAGTTGCCTTTTCCTCCCGTACCCCCTTTGGCAACAAGGATCCGTTCTCCTATTTTCACGATTTCCCGCGTCTCTCCGGTTTCCGTGTTCTGTATCACGGTTCCCACGGGAACTTTCACCACAAGATCTTCTCCGTCAAACCCGTCCGCGAATTGGGGTTTTCCGTCTTCTCCGTCTCTTGCTTTCACGTCTTTCTTGTATCTGAACCTTCCCAAGACACTGAGATCTGACACGCCCTCAATATACACGCTGCCGCCTTTGCCTCCGCTCCCTCCAACAGGGCCCAGGCTCATCATGTTCTTATTAAAAGCAACGGCTCCTTTTCCGCCGTTGCCAGCTTCCACCCTGATTATTACTTCATCGGTTAGCATGAATCATGAAACGCGCTATGAGTTTCCTTTATATGAGGAAAGCCAGTCCATTACTCTTTTGCGGTGCTGGGCAACAGACCATGTGTCTCCGTGCCGAAAAAGCGATGGGTACGTATTCTGAAACTCCTTTAATCTTGCCACAGAAGCAGGAAGAAAGGCCTCCGGAAGGTTGTTGTTGTAGAGCTCCAGAAACGCGGCGAGAGACAGCTGCTCCTGGGTAAGATCCGCTTCTGGTTCTGCTTTTCTTTTCAGCATAGCGCTATTATACAACAGATTGACCAAAAAATCCAGGCCTTCAGCTTCTGCTACGCACCTGGGGAAAACTCTTCCTTTACGGAATACCGATACCTATTCACAATGGTGTAATGTCACAAAAAATAATCATAGGAATCGTTTCTGTTCTTCTGCTCGCTGCAGCTGGAACGTATTACTGGTTTGCACAACGAAATACTCAGGAGAGGGTTCCCGCCATTACTCCCCTTGAGAAAGAAGAAACGTCAGGAGGCTTAGGAGGAGAACTGTATAAAAACCCCGCAGAGCGCGTTCCAGAAACAAACCCGTTTCAGACGACAAACCCGTTTAGCGGAAAAACAAACCCCTTTGAATAACACCCGCGTATGAAAACAATTCTTTTTGCCCTTTTCGCTTTCGCGGGTCTCCTGAGCTTACAGGGAGTTCTCGCTCAGGACATTTCCTTTCCGGTCGCAGAGCTCGGAAATTGCGGGTCAGAACAGGAATGCAGAGCATACTGCGATGATCCAACCCATCTGGAACAATGTTTGGACTTTGGAGAGCATAATGGCTTACTATCCCCTGAGGAAGCCGCTCACGCAAGAAGCTTTGCCGCAATAGGAGAAGGACCGGGACAGTGCACAAGTCGAAGTTCATGCGAAGCATACTGTGATACCCTCGCTAACCTGGAAGAATGCCTTTCTTTCGCGGAACAACATGGCATAATCCCTCCGTCAGAGCTCGCGGAAGCAAAGCAAGTTCTCAAGGCCCAGCAGGCCGGAATCCCCATGCCAGGGAATTGTCAAAACCGAGACCAATGTGAGGCGTACTGTGAAAACCCTTCGCACGCTGAAGAATGCGTGCACTTTGCGGTAGCAGCAGGATTTATTCCTCCGGAAGAAGCTGAGATAGCAAAACAGATGGCCGGATTCATGGCCAGGGGTGAAATGCCAGGATCCTGCAACAACGAGAAAAGCTGCAAAGCGTACTGTTCAGATCCCTCCCATTCCGAGGAATGCACCGCATTCTTTCTCAAGGCGGGCGTCATGACCCCAGAGGAGGCGGAGATGTTCCGAAAGACCGGGGGCCGGGGGCCGGGAGGATGCCAAGACCGGAACGAATGTGAATCCTTCTGCAACAATCCCGCAAATCAACAGACCTGTTTTGAGTTCGGCAAAGAGCACGGTTTAATATCTGACGAGGAGCTCGCGAATATTGAAAAAGGGACCAGGCGGTTTCAGGAAGGAATGGAATCAGCTCCCGCTGAAGTTGTCGCATGCCTTGAATCCTCTCTCGGATCTAAGACGATCCAAAAGCTTAAGTCAGGGCAGCTAACCCCAACTCCAAAGCTCGGGGAGAGTATGCAGAGTTGCTTTGAGGAATTTACACCCAAGGGACCAGGCGGATGTTCTTCAGAAGAAGAGTGCAAGGCGTACTGCGCGGATCCCTCCCACGGAGACGAGTGTGGCTTCAGTCCTCAAGAAGGACAAGAGTTCCACGGACCCCAAGGAGACATGAGCTTCCCTGGATCCCAAGGACCTGAAGCTGAATGCATCATGCGGATCCTCGGAGAAACCCCGGGACCGCCTTCGCCAGAACAGGAAGAGCAAATGAAGGAAGAATGCTTTCCTGAACCCCCTCCCCACCAAGAAGCATATCCCTCTGAGGAACAAAGGGATTATAACTACGAGACGCGAGGAGAAACTCCTTCTCAGGATTACTCGCGAGACGAGTACTTCCCCGAGGAATACAAAGAAGATACGAGCTCTGAGGAACAGGAAAACACAGAAGAACCTTCTTCCTCTCAGCTCCAAGGATTTCTCTTGGAAGCTGCTCGACCTCTCCTTCAACTTTTCAACAAAGGTAACTAAAGAAGAATTGGGGTTGCGAGTTCTAGAAGGACGAAGAGTTTAAGAACGTCAGTGGTTTTGGTAATGAGAATTCACGCTGACGTTGCAGGATCCTTGCCTTTACAAATCTAATACTTTATGCTTTAATAAAAGAGGTCCTATTCTTCCCCAGAATAAAAGGAGGGTCTCGTGCAAAAGGAAACAACATTGGTGTCTAGTATCTTGGGCGCCATAACATGGAAAAAGGCGAGAAGTATACTTCTCGCCAATAAAGACTTTTTTGAGAAGTTGGGGGTCATAGTAACGGTGGAAAAGGGGAGAATCGTACTTTTCCGCGAAATTTCCTCAGAACAAGCTATGAGGGCAATGTTTGTATCAAACAGGAGGATTCGAACGGAGTACTGCAAGAAAGATGAGAAAGACTGGGTACCAGAACGGCGCCCCCTTCCGAATGACCTCCCGTGGTTTTTGCGGGAGTTGATCTTCGGAGGAAGTTTGTCCAAAACTGCATCCTAAGGATCATCTGAGGATGCACTAATAAAGCGGCTGTTGCACGGAGCGACAGCCGCTCTTTCTTTTGAGTTTTCATATGTTGCCAAAATCAGCTTAAATCCAAGCAAAGCTTAAGCGACTTCTATTAAATTCTCACCTCAGCAATCTTGGCATTCCCTTCAGAATCCAGCGGATACGGACGAAGATCGCGAGAAACATCATCAAGGGAAACAAGGAGCCAAGCTAACACTATCAAAAGAGCAAAACCAGCAATGCCAAGAAGAACGCTTCGTGCGAGTGTATATGACATAGAAAAACGCTTTCCTTATATCCAGCTCCCTCTGCTGGATACTATGACCTTTTATGGACTCTGAAAATCCTGTCGCTGAATGTGAAAGGCCCCACATGGCAGTACTGCCGAGTGGGGCCCTTTTCTCTAAGGCCCTCCACGCTTCATATATCCTCCTCTCTTAGAGTCTACTCATATACTACCAAACACAAAAAAAGCGCACAACCTTGTTATCCACAGGCCTATGCGCAAATCTGAAATGCGCAGGTACATATACATAAAGGTATCTCGTAAACTCGGCGAATTCGTTGCTCAATTTCCTCTTTATAGGTCAGCGCCCTAGTCGAGATGCTCAATTACTCCAATATTGAGGAGATGTTTTGGATCCAACTCGTCTTTTATATTCTGCCACTGCTCCAAGACGGAACTTCCAAAATGCCGCTGGATCTGCTTTTTGGTCAGCTGGTGCAATCCGTAAAGGTACATCCTTCCTCCCATGCCATACACCGCGTCAATGATCACCTGGTTCATTGCTGTTGCGCGATCCACTTCCTGGGAAGGAACGGTAGGAAGAATAGAAACAGCAAACCCGTACTCTTCTCCCGGAATATCCAAAGTAAGGGGAAAGGTATCTGTTATGCGCCTGATGGGATATGTTCCCAGCAGCGGGGCATCAAGCTGATGGTGAAATCCAGTTTCCCGGATCAGATATTTTTCCATCTTGTATTTTGAGATCGCAGATTTCACGAACGCCATAAAGTCCCGGTATCTCCCCTCGGGGACCGCGTAGTCCCCCCATGGGTGACAGCGGTCTAGTTGGATTTCACCATCGAACTGGGGGTAGAAATAGACCACTTGGAGTTTTTTAAGATGGTGCGTGCGCGCCCCAATATCCATACTGTGAGGTACCGCTCCTTTTATGTGCACCCTTAACCCCTCCTGGTATTTGTCAGTAATCTCTTGAGCGAGCGCGCCGCGTTCTGTTTCATTCCGCACATCAACAAACACCCCCATACCAAGAACAGGCTTCAGCAAACCAAAAAACTCTAGCATCATAACCCCGCTAACAGAAGAGTCGCGAACTATCTTCCGCGTATCTTGGTGGTAGGTGTCACGATTCACATACGCGAGAATCATTCCAAGAGTCAGGGAACTGCTTGGCTTTACTCCCAGCGTAAGCTCCCCTATCACCCCAATCCTTCCAAAACCTCCCAGGGAGTAGTAGAAATACTCCGGATTCTCCTCAGGTGAACAGGTGATAATTTCCCCCTTCATAGTAACCAGCTTTATCCTCCTCACATGATTCCAGAGGCCTCCCTGACGCGCACCGTAGAATCCAATGCCGCCCACAGCAACGTTGCCCGTAACGTGGATCTGCTGGCCCGGGTTATTGGGAAAAACAGGCGGACAGAAAGCGGGAAATCCAATCGCCTTTAACATTTCATCCCAGCTTACTCCCGCTCCACAGGATACCTCCATGCGTTCTTTATCAAATGAAAGATGCTTGATGTTTCCAACCCTAACCTGCGCCCCCTTGGTAAGCGTCTGCCCGTTCACGGAGTGCCCAGTGTTCCGAATTGTAACAGGAGTGCCGTTCTGGTGGTATTTCTTCAGGGTTAATGCCAGCTCCTCAAGAGTGGTGGGAGCCTCCGTAACATGGGGAAGGTTTGAGTAGATACGGCCAAAGTCTGTTTGGTCCAGACTCATGGCAGAAAATGCATCCCTTACCTTATGTCCGCCTTTTTTCATTCACCTAGTGTACCAGATAACACCTGCCCCAGCGAGCGTGGATTCATCTCACGCGGCTCCTTCTTGAGAAGGGCTACCGCTAAGCCCAGCACACTTCTTTATTCAAACACTAAGTTTTTCTTGATCTTTGCGGCGAGAGAGAATTCTTTTAAAGACTTCGGTTTGTGCTGAAAAAGGTCAAAGCCCTTCTCTTTATACCGAGGAATGAGATGCCAATGAACATGCTCTGCCTCGTCCATATACAACAAGTAAACCTTCTTGACCTTAAGGGTCTTGAGTAAGGCGTTTCTTACGGCAAAGACCGTGTCCATAAGATAGTCATATTCTCTGTCTGGCAGTTTTCGAAGATCAGAAATCACTTTCTTTAACGCGACAATTGTATGCCCTTTTGTCACAGGATACTTGGCCAAACAGGCATAGAGATGCTGGTCCTCGTAAATCACTGAATCTTTTAGGGGCTTCTGGAGTTTATCCATGCCTTCATGGTATAGCAACCGCAGAGAAAAAGAAACCGCCAAAGCTTTGTGCTAAGGCGGCTCTTAGGGATCTATCCCGCAAGGAGAGCTTGGAGTTGAGGGATCCTCGACAGATCCGTCAGTTCTCCGCTGGGCTGGTTCAGGAGAGAGAACCCCATCTCCCCTCCTGAGGCCCTGGGGAACAGATGCCAATGAACATGTCTCGCTTCGTCCAGGTAGGCCATATAGACCTTGTCGGTCTCATAGGCCTTCATCAGGACGCTTCTGATACGAAACACCACGGCCATGAGGTGAGCATACTCCTCCTCGCTCAGGCCGTTGATGTCCGGCACCTCGCTCTTCCACACCACGACGGTGTGGCCTTCTGCCTTGGGCGCAAACGCCAGGCAGGCGTACACCCGATCATTATTATAGAAGACCGATCCTGGCTTTGGATCTGGAAAAGTAGACAACCTCCACCTCCTTTCTCTAAAAAGGATAGTGCCATACTTCTATACTACTGTCAACTCAGCCGTAATGGTTCAATAGCTTGGAAGCGCCTAAATAATAAAACCTGCTTGATGCTTCTCAAGGAAGCAGGGCTGTGAGCGGTGAAGAGAAAAAGAAGAACTCCCTTAAAACAAAGGGAGTTCTTCTGTGTGCCGTTTCCGTTCTCTCTACGGCCGTCCTCCGGGAATCTGGGGCAATTCAGGGGCGCCACCTTGAGCTCCTTCTTCACCCTCCTCTTCTGTCTGGCCCGCTCCAGGACCCCTCTCCTGTGTTTCTCCGCCAGAGGGTCCAGCCGGCGCGGCCGGAATTCGTTGTTCAATTTCCTGCCTGGTGGGCATGGCGGGAATTGGCACTCCTTGATTCCTGAGACCTTCTAATCGCTCCTCAACTTCTTGTCTGCGTTGGTCAGCCTCCTGAAGCGCCTCTTCTCTCTTTTCGCCCGAAATTGCCTGGAGGGCTTCCTCGTGTCCCCGCAGGCCGCTTTGCATGGCCCGCTCTATGGCTGGCTTTGCTTGTTCGGGAACCCGCTCGTACACACCCGCTAACACTTCTTGGTGCTTAAGGGTTGCCTCAGAAACCTTTGCCAGTACTTCGTCGGTATCAAGGCCATTCTCCCTTGCTTCATCCGCCCTGGCCAATGCACGAGCAAGCTGCTCTTCATACCGTTCAACTGAGCGCGCGGCAATGTCCGGCTTCCCTCTTTCCGCGAGCGCGTTCGCTTCCGCCAAACGCCTTTCCGCGAGATTCAGGAAGCGCTCTGCTTTCGCTACCCCGCCAAAGGCGAAAAAGGTGCCGATGCCCTCCCCCCAGCTCTTGAAAAAGTAGAGAGGATTGTCAGGGAGCATTCCAGGATCTGGCAATTCGGTTGTTTGTGCTTGAACCGTCCCTCCGAGCACAAAGGCCGCGAGAAGAGACACAAGCAATAGATTCTTTATAGTCATAGTTCTGTTCTTTTGTATTGTATTCTCTCGACCTTTTCCTGATCCATTCCTCCATAATACCCGAAAAAGAAGCTACGGGAATAGGGTATGAAAAGTGGATACTTACTGAGAGCCAGTTGAACTCTATGTTTGCTTAGCAAACCTTACTCCGTTGTTTTGCCGTCAAAGTGTTCAGTGTCGGCTTCCGCTTCGACTTTCGTCCTCTGTACTGTGCCATCTTTGTGATGTGGCGGCATATAGAGCGTATAGAGCTTCATGGCGTCAACGCCGGTGTTGACGATATTGTGTTTGGCGCCGGCTGGCACAACAACAGCGCTTCCATCTGCCAATTCATGCTCAACATCATCCAAGACAACTTTGCCCGTGCCTTTCTCCACGCGCACAAACTGATCCACATCATGCACCTCCGCGCCGATTTCCTCTCCGGGAAGGAGAGACATCAAGACGAGCTGGCTATTTTTTTGGGTGTATAAAACTTTACGAAAATTATCGTTTTCAAGCGATAGTTTTTCAATATTGGCAACATATCCCTCCATAGTCCGCATTTTAACAAATAGTTACTTTAGTGTCCAAACAGAATAGCTGGGAGAAATACGTGTCCGGTACCTTTTTAGTGCGAAAACCCGCCTGTTCGGCGGGCTCTGAATTTATCTCATGCGGCTCCAGATGTTGGACGATGTTAGAACCTATTCGCGTGGATAACTTAATCGGGAGAAGGCAGCGCTTATGAGTTTATTTCAAAAGTAAGTACGTATAAACTGATCGACTGTTTCATTTACCTCCCTGATAACTTTCGGGTTATAACGATAGTCGTGTTCAGAATCTAGTTCATGTATCATCTTCGGTTCTGGAATAGAATCGTATACCTCTTTGACTCGCTCGGGTGTGGTGAAATCATCATTCGTGCCATAGAACAACAGTTTAGGCTTTGTGCAAGTTTTTAGCGCAGATATGGGATTATAACGCTCTCCATCCTTAAAATAAGTGAGCGGCAAGGCAAATTTCTTTTGTTCTGCAGTTTTTACATCACCTGGCGGGAGATCTCTAAATGATACTTTAAATCCAGCTTTTATATCCTCTTGACTAGGAGGAGTAGGATCACCATAGGAAGCCATGATAGTAATAATACCTATAACGGTAGGGTTAGCAGCCCCTACGAGTATGCCAACAGTTCCTCCCCTGCTATGACCAAGCAACAAGGTCCTTTTATTACCAAAGTATTCAATCAACTCATTAACAGCTTTTATATAATTCGTTGTGTTGAACAGCTCAATTCCGCCAGAGCTATCCCAGGTACCCGGAGGATCAAAGGCTACAGTAAAAAAACCCAAATTAGCCAAGTATTCAGCATGGCTAGTAAAATTAATATAATCTTTACTATCCAGTCTTCCCGGAATAAGGACAGCTAACTGTTCGGATTCTTCGTTGCCCCTAGCATATATTGCTAATTCAAAGGATGTAGTCTTTATAACATTCATATTCTTCACCCTACCACTTCTACAGGCTCAGTATAAACAAAAACCCATCGATTTGGCGAGTTCTTGGGCAGTCAAAACTAGTCCGGGACTGAGCGAGAATGACCCGTTAATTCCGATTTCCCATGCCTATTGGGCATGCAAAAACTTTCGGGACAGGTCCGCAACCGCCCCTTGATTTGCCTCGGCAAGCACGCGCAAGGTCGCCAGAACCGAGGCGTTGTCTGTTTTCATAAGCTCAACTCTGCTGGTGTGTTCCAGTAAAAGCGTTAAGAATTCATCAACCCATGAGGGCGTGACGGCAAGCACGCCGTCAAAATCAACCCGAACGGATTCGCCAGTTTTGAGCAACGGACGGATAGCCTGAAACGCCTCCCGCCCCGCGGGCCTTGATACGAGCGTTATACCAAATTTTTTTAGCTCTATAGTCATAATGATTTATCAGCAATTAAAACTCGATCCGGGCGAATGTCCCGCGAATATTGCGTAAAGTATTTTCAATTGTAAGCTTTCCGGGCTGTTTTGGAATTCGCACCGCGGCAATGCCGGATTGAAAATACAGGCCGATTGGATTTTCTTCTGAAATTTCCCGAACAAGCTTCAGACCGTTCCCTCGCCGTTCGGGACTACGCCCGGAAAGATACTCCGTGAATGCCGTCTGCAACGCGTCGCGGTCATCCTCCAAATCCGGTTTTACGCGACGAAGCGTTTTCAAGACCCCTTGCCCGCGATCTGCCAGAACAACAAAGCGTCTATTGATATCATACGCGTAAAATATACCCGGCGCATCTGGCCAATTTCCAATATTATGAGCGAAGGAATTGTCGCCAATCTCTCCGGTAACTGCCACGAGCAATGAGACGATTCTCTCGGGAATAATGCCCGTCCTAAGAAGAGATACGCCAAATCGTTCAAGGCGCGCCGTAAACCGATCTGCTCGTTCACAATAATATTCGCCGGGGATCTCCGGCGCCTGTTCGCTTGCCGCCCATGCTTCGCCAATGACATCGAGGTCGGTGCGAAAACGCTTCAGGTCTTCCGAAAAATAATAACGATGTTTCCCCTCGCTCCGCTGTGCCTTAAGCTTTCCGGAAGCGTCCCAACGACGGAGCGTATCAACAGAAACAGCAAGAAATGCCGCGGCTTCGCCTATGCTTAATCTTTCTTTTTTCTCCATAGACAAACCCTAACAAATCTATGCAAACTTGTCAAAATCTATGCACACAAGGCAAAAATCTATGCATTTTAGGCAAAAACTCCGGCCATCGCTAGGAGACCAATGCGAATAACTTAGTGAGACTAAGTTTTGAATGCTCCGCCTATGTTCGAACCCAGAATAAACAGGAACAAAAGATTGTCTTACGCGGCTCCACACCCTGAACGAAATCCGAACGCATTTTCGGGAAACCCCCGACGAATGAAGCCGCCCCGCCGCCGCTCGCTGACACTCGCCGCACCACAGAAAAATACTCTTTGCTCTTTTCATTTTGCGCGCGCCGGATTTCT
>JAUYJF010000048.1 GCA_030688685.1 Candidatus Yanofskyibacteriota bacterium
CGCTCCTCCGCAGAACACGATCTCCCCCGCCTTGCAGGATAAAAAGGAGGCGACTCTCTCCCGCGCCTCTTCAATGGCGGCGCGGGCTGTCTGCCCAT
The DNA here is from genome assembly GCA_030688685.1 of Candidatus Yanofskyibacteriota bacterium. Classification (GTDB taxonomy): domain Bacteria; phylum Patescibacteriota; class Minisyncoccia; order Minisyncoccales; family UBA10102; genus JAUYJF01. Next base: position 99 of record JAUYJF010000048.1, read on the forward strand.
AGCTGTGGACAGAAGAAGGGTTGCCGAATTCCTTCTTCAGATATGGGAGCATGGCAGAAAACACCTTTGGATCCAAAGGTGTGGTTGCCGCGTAGTCCAGATAGACGCGCTTCCTCCGCATAGTGGCATGCTAGCAAAAAAGAGTTGAGTTTTCCACATCCTAATCCTGAAAGAGTACACGCGCGCTGTTCCAAATTTTAGCATCATCTGCTTTCTCCTTCGTCCAGTACCACCATTCAGCGCCCCAGAAATAAAACTCGTCTAATCCGGTGGCCCGCGCGTAGGCGATATTATCCTGAAATTGCTCAGGGCTCATGGTCTGATACTGCGCCTCTAAGGAGTGTGCGGTTATTGGCTGCCACTCCACCCATGGCTCTGCCTGGAGTTCCCCGACGATCACGCGCACTTCAGGATGCCACCACTGAAGCCACATCGCCTTTCTCTGGTACATCACGGGAGGATACGGATACCTAACGTATCCTAATGTGGGATCATGAATAATACGGAAAAGCGTGCTGGAAAAGATATCTGTTTTCCCAGGAGTTTTTATCCAGAAAGAATTCTCTCCCGTGTCGGTTAAAACAATGGGGCGAGTTGGATCTAATTCGCGGACCTGAGCAATCTCCCTGTCAACAAACTCTTCTGAGATTTTCCGTTCAGGACACAAGCCGAACGACAGAAAGGGTTCGTTCTCAATCTGCCACGCCCATACCGCTTCATGCTCTTTGTAATGCTCTACAACAGCCGCCATCATGCGAAGCTGCTCTTCTTGTCGTTCTTCCTTGGGAAGAGCACTCACCCAGTCTGGCATTCTGCACTCCGGCCATCTGGGAAGCTTCATGCCAATGGCAAGAAACGCTTTTCCTCCCCGTTTCTCCAACTCTTCCAATTGCCAATCCCAGGCGGAGAAATCAAATACTCCTTTTCGCGGCTCTAATTCATCCCAATACACGGGAATGCGGAAATGCCGCACCTTGAGATCATCCAGCAGAGCAAGGTAGGTTTCTTGCCAATCAAGACCAAGTTCTTCTGCTTGCGAATGCCCAAAGGTTACTCCCCAGGTGATGGATTCTGCCTGTTCAACTTCCCCTATGAACAAGAATACAGCGATTCCACCCACCAAGAGCAGAATAATCCCAAACGTGATCCCGAGTATCTTGAGAATGCGTTTCATCAGAGCGTAAAAAGCAGAAAGCCCGCCGCGATACACGAGGCCCCAAGCACCCGCCAGAGTACGTTCAGGCCGGAGAACTCTTCCTTTAATAATCTCGGCTTTTTCACTGCCAAAATACCCACGAAAAGAAGCAGGAAGAAATATTGCATTCCCTGGAGCGCACTGATAACCGCGAGCTGAACGCTCTGGACAAGAAAAATCGCGTACTGCTGCATCAAGAACGCGGCTGATCCTGCGCCCTTCCCCAGGAGAAATGGGATATACACGCGTTTTTGGGATGCTGGATTTTTTGTCGCGCGAAAGACCACCTCGCGGGTCGCGGGAAACGCGAGAAGAGAAACCGCAGTGAGAAATCCTCCCCAGCGCATCCAGATAAATCCGTTTAAAAAGGACTCGTGCCCATACACAAGTTTTGCCAGCACAAAACCTGCGGCAAAGAGAAAGGCAACGAGCAGGGAATTGCGGATATCAAACAAGGAAGGAGCAAACTCCCGCAAAGACCCGCGCAGAGACAGGAGTATTGTTCCAAGAATAAAGAACGCGAGCGCAACCAGTATGCCCGGGGAAACCACAGCTTCCCTTCCCAATATGAGTATACTCAAGAATAGCGTAAAGATCGGGAACAACCCTCCCACCATGGGAACAATGCGGGAAACCCCGCTGTGATATACTGCCCGATACGCGGAATATAAGCCAAGCACGCTCACAACTCCCGCAACCAATGCGAGCATGATTACGAAGGGCTCTGGAACAGAAAATCCAAACGGGATAAGAAAGGAGGCAAGAATGCCCGTGACCCCAGTATAAAAGGCAAATACCCGCGGATGCGGCAAGGGCCCCGCCAAGAGATAGCGATCGGTAAGTGATGAAAACGCAAAAAGGAAATACGCGCCGATGGTTATATAAAGCCAGAGCATTGTTTTAACCCGTTATGCTGTTCGTGCGGCAGATTTCAGCATAGACCTTTGCGCTGGGACGAGGCGTGCGCTTGAACGTCTCAAAATCCACGTGCACCAAACCGAATCTCTTGGTAAATCCTTCCGCCCACTCAAAATTGTCGAGCAAAGACCAGTGAAAATATCCCCGCACATCCGCTCCCTCCTCTATTGCGCGGTGAAGCCACACAAGATGCTCCCGAATAAAGTCGGGGCGCTGGTCGTCATCCGCGTCCGCGATGCCGTTTTCCAAAATGAAAATTGGTTTGCCGTATCTATCCCATGATTGCTTGGCAAGATAGTATATTCCTTCCGGGAAAATCTCCCATCCAAAGTCGCTTTGCTTTTTCCCATCTTGATACTTTCCCCTCAAGATATGAATTTTATAATGATTATAGTAATTTATGCCCATAAAATCTTGAAAATCTTGAATAGAATCAAGAAATCCGAAATTTCTCCTCGCAACCAAAAACTTTACAAGTAATCCATTCGCAAATTTGAGGTTGGGAGCTGGCTCCAAGTAATTCTGATTCTGCGCAATCCCAACGCGAGGCGCTTTGCCCATAGTATGGATAATTTCATACGCTAATTGATGAGCCCTCGCCATGTGACGTTGAGCCGTAAAGAACCCGAAGATGTCCCACTTCTTAAACGGAGGTGTATCACAAGAAAGGTATCCTTTTGCGTTCCATATATCTGGTTCATTCATCGTGATCCAGTACGTAGCTTCCATTCCAAGGTGTTCTGCGACAAACTGTACATACCGGGCAAAGTACTTTGGAGCATTCTTGCTTTTCCATCCGTCCTTTTCGATAAACCATCGTGGATTGGAAATGTGGTGAAGTGTAACAAAGGGTTCCAATCCCCTTTCTTTTGCAGCGCGAATCACCTTTCTATAATGCTCTATCTCCTCTTTCGTAAACTTCCCTTCTTCCGGCTCAATGCGCGCCCATTCAAGAGAAAAACGATGCGCGTTGTTGTGCATCGCCTTGGCTAAGTCAAAGTCCTCCTCATATCTGTTGTAGGAATCGCACGCTCTGCCTGACTTGTGCGGCACTTTTCCTTCCTGCTCCGCCTTCCACCAGTCACTATGGATGTTATCCCCTTCAATTTGGTGGGCAGAGGTAGCAGTACCCCACAAGAATCCCTCGGGAAATTGCCTTATCATTTCCCCATCATACTGGTTTTGGACCCCAAGGAGAAGCTTTTCTCTTCTCTAAAAAACTGGACTAGGGCGCGGGAATGCCAAGATCCCGACATATTTTCTTTGCGAGAAAGTTGTGTATCTCAGAATGTCTCGGAACAGTGGAGATTCGTCCAGTTTCAGGATTAAAAAAGACGCTATGGCGAGCGCCTTCACGCACAAACACACACCCATAATTTCTAAGATACACTATGAGATCCCTCCGCTTCATGCGGGAGGCAGAGAGATTGCTTCTCGTATAACTTTGCCCTTGGAATCCTTTTTCAGTAATGCTCGGTTTGTTTCCAATACCAAAATCAGCGCTTCCCGAAGGTTTGCTTTTACCTCCCGCAAGGTTTTTCCTTGGGTATTCACGCCGGGAATCTCTTCCACCCAGCCCATATACCATTGCCCCGCTTTTTTATATGCGGCAGTAAATTGTCTCGCCATAGTATATTTATTATACCCCTATTTCAGGTGATGTAAAGAACTTCCCGCGGGTTTTGGGCCCCAAGGAGAAGCGACCTTCTCCCGTTTCCAGAGAGCGTACACAAGCATAAACTCCAGGAGGAATACCAAAAAGAGAAGAGGCGCGGAAACGGGAATCACGGGAAACTTCGCAAAGAACGCGGCAACACCCGTAATCCAGGAGAGGAGAAAGAATTCCACATAGCCAAATACAAAGGCAAGGGGAGCAAAAAGGAATCCGAGAAGAAGAAACGCGAATCCGAGAGAAAGAATAAAAGGCAAGAGCGGAACCACCAGAATATTTGAAAGAAGAGCAACGGCGGAAGCGTAGTCAAACACAAGAAGCAAAAGCGGAAACGTGAAGATTTGGGCGGCAATACTCATGCCCAAAACCTCCCGCATGCCAAAGGCCTCAGGCATCCAGCCCAGGTACCTTTGAATCTCAGAGAGAAACAGGATAATCCCGAGAACCGCGAGGAATGACAACTGAAACCCCGCGTCATGGAGAAGGAGAAGAGGGTTCCAGAAAAGGAGCCCCGCTCCCGTGAACAAGAGAGCGCGCAAAGAATTCCCCATTCTCCCCGTATGGCGGCTCACCAGGTACATTCCCCCCATAATGCCGGCCCGCACCGCGGAAATCTGGAATCCCGTAAGCGCGATAAAAAAGAAGAGAACAGCAAGCGAAAGAAAAAACGCGTGCTGGCGCCACATGCCCAAGAACAAAAGAAAGGAAAGGATGAGGGATCCGGTGATGGCAACATGCATTCCTGAGATTGCGGTAATATGGCGAAGTCCTGACCGGGACAGGACATCTCCCAGCTCTTTTGACATTCTCCCTTTGTCTCCCAGGATCATGGCCGCGAGAACAGAAGACTCAGGCTCTGGAACAAGCTTGTCTATGGTTTTGCGGAGCTTTTCCTTAAGAGAAAAAATTCCAAAAAGAAGAGCTGACCCCTGGTTTTCAGAGACACGATCAAGAAACGGGTATTGGGATTGCGCATAAATACGTTCTTTGGCAAGAAACAACCGCCAGTCAAAGTCGCGAAAGGATTCCGGAACCTGAATCGTTCCCTGGAAAGATATCCTGTCCCCGTACCGGAATTCAGGAAAAGACGCGGCGCGCACGAGAATCCGCTCGCCTTTCAGAAAGACAGGTTCTATAACCAACTGCTGGGAATCTCCTCTTGGCTCTGGTTCCTCTGTAATAATTCCCTCAAAAGAAAACTCTCCTCCATGCTGGGCTGCCGCCACAAGTTTACTTTCATGCATACGGGCAGATTCCTGGGTACTGCGCCATATTCCCAAGGAGAAGGAAAAGAGAATGATGCCGCACAGGAGAAACAAAAAAGAGCGGCGAGAAGCCGCAAGACACACAATACCCGGAATGAGAAAGAAAAAGAGGTCAAATCGCAAGAGTTCCCCAGCAATAATCCCTGCTCCAAAGGACAGGCATACGGCAAACACAAGCTGAGAACCGCGCGTCATTATGAAACAAATCCAGTCGCAATAACAGTGAGTTTGATTTCTCCCGGCTTCAGACTCTTATCGGTAACCGCCCCAAAGATGACACGGGCATCAGGAGCAACCTCTTCCCTGATTTTCTCTGCCGCTTCTTTGATTTCTCCCAAGCTCAAGTCATCTGATCCTGCCACATTAAACAATACTCCTTTCGCGCCCTTGAGAGACAGATTGAGGAGAGGAGAATGAAGAGCCATATCCAGGGCGGTCTCAATGCGCTTTTCTCCTTTCGCGCGCCCAGTGCCGAATACCGCGTTTCCCGCCTTGCTCATAATGGCCCGCACATCCGCGAAATCCACGTTAATGATCCCCGGAACAGCAATAAGATCTGAGATTCCCTGAACTGCTTCCCGCAGGATTTCATCCGCCTTCCAAAGAGCGGCAGACACGGTAGTCTCGCTATCCACCAGCTTCATAATCTGGTCATTCGGAATCAGGAGAAGTGTGTCCACCTTTCCCCGTAATTCCTCCAGCGCCGCATCCGCGAGGCGTATGCGCCATGAGCCCTCAAAAGAAAAAGGACGTGTTACCACGGCAATCGTAAGCGCCCCCTGGGCTTTCGCGATCTCCGCGATGACCGGGAGTGCCCCCCCTCCTGTTCCGCCTCCAAGTCCTGCCGTCAAAAATACCATTTCCGCTCCCTGGAGAGCTTCCATGATTTCTTCCCGATTTTCTTCAGCTGCTTTTCTCCCCGTCTCAGGACTCATGCCTGCTCCCATCCCGCGCGTCAGCTCCCGGCCTATGCGCACCTTGCGATCAGCCCGCACTTTCTTGAGATCCTGGGCGTCCGTATTGATCACGATAAGCTCCACTCCCTTCAGCTTTGCCTGAGCCATGCGATCTACCGCGTTTCCTCCCCCTCCTCCCACGCCGACTACCTTAATTTCGTTTCCATTCATATCTTCTTCTTAGGGAATAAATGACCTCAGCATTTTTTTCAAGGTCTGCGCTAATCCCCACGATTCTTTTGAAGGGCGGTATTCCTGGGAATCACAGCCGAGGATTAGGAGTCCCGCGAGCCCCAGGAGCGCCGGATCGTTGGGAAAGGCTTCAATGCGCTCTACGGTCCCGACGCGCACGGAGAGCTTGGCTTCTTTCTTCATGAATTCCGCGAGTCCGGGCAGTTTTACCCCCCCTCCCGCGAGCACGATGCCGGCAGGAAGCTTACCCTGTCGGGAAATCTTCTTCAGTTCGCCATTTACAGAGTCCGCAATCTGTTTTATGCGGGCAGAAATAATGCCGCTGAGTTTCTTCTGGGGAACAAGGAGGATCTGGCCGTCAGCAAGTTCAACGCGCTCGGTTTTCCTCCCCCTGGAAGCAAGGAGGGTTCCGTATTCTTTTTTGATGCGTTCTGCCAATTCAGGCTCCGTCTGCAGGCCAATGGCGATATCGTTTGTGATATTTCCAGAGCCGACGGGAAAAGCAGCCGTATGGAGGAGCTCTCCCTCTTCAAACACCGCGAGCGAGGTGGTGCCGGCCCCAATTTCCAGAACCGCCACTCCGAGCTCTTTTTGATCCTGGGAAATCACGGCAGCTGACGTGGCGAGAGAGGAAGGAATGATATCCGCAATCTCCAGCCCCGCGGCCAGCACCGCGCCGGTAAGGTTCTTCACGTAGGGAGCAAACCCGCACACAGCCAGCACGTCTACTTCCAAGCGGTTCCCTTTCATTCCGGTCACGTCCCGGATTCCCCCCACCCCGTCCAAGATATACTGCTGGGGAAATACATCCAGCACTTCCTGATTCTGTCCAAGGGTAAGAGCCTGAGCCGCCTGCAGCACCCGGTCTACGTCTTCTTGAGAAACCATGGAGTCAGCTCGTGAAACAGCCACAATCCCTCGGGATGTGGCGACAAAAACATGACTTCCTCCAAGATTCACAAATACCTCCTCAAGAGGAGCTCCGCATATCTGCTCTAATCGCGCCTTGAGCACCACGATGCGGGAGGCAAGGTCATCGGGATGGACAACAGTCCCTTTGCGCACTCCCGCGGACGATTCTTCCGCTATTCCCAAGATCTCCACAGTGCCCCGTTCTTCATTGCGCCGCCCAGCCCCCATTTTCAGAGTGCGCGTGCCAATATCAAGAGCGGCAATGATATGAGATTTCATGGATAGTATTACTTGAACAAAAGGCCGAAATATTCTTCTTCCTTTTCTTGCATGGTCTTATGGGTGTAGCTGAGTAAATGCAAAACCCCATGGACGACACAGCGCCCTAATTCCTCTTTTTCTGTTATACCATACTTTTCAGAATCCGCGCGAATCTTCTCAGGACACAGGACCAGTTCGCCCAATCCCATGTCCCCGTCCTCAAAAGAAAGGACATCGGGAACGTATTCCTGTTTCCGGTATTTCCTGTTTAAGTCCCGAGCTTGAGAGGAGGCAACCAGCGCAACAGACACGGATACTTTTTGTTTTCCTTCCAGTTTTAGTACCTTTTGGATCACTCGCTTGATGAATACCGTGTCAACAGACTCGTTTGTTTGGTTGTTTATTTCAATCATGAAGAAAGACACGCAATACCCTATCTTTACCCGTTCAGGTCAGAATGTAAAGGAGCGTGCGTCAGTATGTATAGCCATCTTCAGCAAAAAAGTTTCCTGAAAGGAGGTCTCATGGCAGCCCATCAGCAAGCCAGGCCTCAAGCATCGTCGCTGCAGGCCCAATCACGAAAAAAAGGGATACTAAACTACCTTGCCATATCAGGAGTCATCGCGGTGATTGGCGTTGGCCTTGGATTTCTCGTGTACCAAGCTCCTTGGAAACCGACGGCCTTTGCCGAAGTAGGCGTCTGGGGTACGGCAATCCGCTGCGGAAACAGCACACGCTTCGTGCCCGGAACGTTTAACACCGTGGGGGGCATGCCAATTCTCATTCTCCTGGATGACTGCAGCGACCAGCATCCGGCCGGAACGATCATTGACCTGCAAACCAGACAGATCATCCCTCCCCTTGCCGTTCCAAGCAATTAGCATAAAAGCCCCGACTCTCGGGGCTTTTAGTTTTCCACAGACGTACTCCTGGACACTCTCACCCCCGTTGGTATAATGCCATCAGAAACAATACTCGCGGGAGAAGTCTCGCATATACACAGTACTTTGGTTGAAACGGAACGAAAGGAGGACACTTTGGTAAAAGAAGCGTGGCGAGGGCTTGCGATAGCCATACCTCTGTTTATGATCGGTTTCCTTTTTTTCCTGCTCCTGTATCTCGGCATAGGAGTGGTGTTCTCAGGAAAAAACCCAACAACAGAACTGGCAAATGGGGCACTGGCAATTCAGTCCAAGGTGCCGGATCTGGCAACCCCCGCGCGCGCGTCAACTCAGTTCACCGAAGCGTATCTGGGAGACTCTAGTATCCTCCTGATAGATTGCCGGCGAGGCAACAAGGAGGTCATGATGAGGCATGAAGATGGCGATGTCACCTCCATGTCGTGCGAATAACAAAAGACCTTGGTGCTTGTCGTTTTCTGCGACGCGCGCCAAGGTCTTCGCCTTTCCCTTACCCCGCAATCTGAACGGAATCTATATAGTATTGCTCAAGGATCTTTTCTGCCTCAAGCAGTTCAAGACGCGGAAATCCCTGACTGGTCCGCACAGAGACTTGAAAGCGAAATCTATTCTCCTCTAATTGTTCGCTCTGCTGTATCTCAAACGCCTGAACGTCCCCTATGAGCTGAAATTGCTCTTCCGCGTTTTGCTGAGCAGCGCGCTCGGTGAGCCACCTCATGGCCTGCTCCTGATTCCCCTCTTGGCGCGCTCGCATGAATGAGTCAACCGTATTTCTCGCGTCCTGTCTTTCTGCCGCCTGCTTTTGTTCCTGCAGCTCCTGCTCAATGTGCGGAAGACGCCGTTCTTCTATCGCCTTGTATTGCCACGCGAGAAAAAAGAGGCCGGCTGCGACCACAACTCCCGCGATGACAAGCGCTTTGATTGATTCTGCGTTAAACATTGCTTTCTTTTACCGTACGTCCGGCTCCTTTGATTTTTTTATCTGATAATACACTTGAAATCCGTAGACGAAGAAGAATGGGTACAAGGCCATACTGAACGCCGTACTTATAATGCCGGCTCCAAGGGCAAGCCTGGCAGGCAGAAGTTCTGGGAGCGCGGAACCAACAGCTCCGAGGAAAAGCAAGGGAATGAGGGCGAAAAACCTCCAGATTACGGGAACCCACATCTTTGCCATGAGCTCCTTGCTTCTCTTGAACGCCTCCCACCCTCGCTTGCCCTCATCCACAAAGACAAATGAAGTGAGCGCGTACCAAAGTGAAAATATGATTCCCGGAATGATGAAAAAGAGAAGGCCGAGCAGCACAACAACATTCTTGATGGCGCTCACCCAGAGAAATGGGAGTATCCTCCGGAGCGCTGTCAGGATCGCCTGTCGCGCTCCTAAGGTGCTATCCTGGATCGCGCAGAGGATCGCCAGGTGCACAAGCAGCCAAAGAACAATGGTAAAAAGAAACCAGAGAAACCCAGCCGCAATCCAGAACGGGTTTGTTTCAGGCTGAACAAGCTCGGGAACATACGTGAGAAGCGTGGGACCGACCAGAAGCCGCACAAACACCCAGAACCGCTTCTTATATATGCTCACTGATTCCCGGAATAGCTGAAAAACTCCCGCGAATTGTGCTGCCTGCCTTTGTTCCATGCGATCTGATATGAAAAATTACGAGAGGAGATCTTTCACGATTCTGCTTACCTCAGCTCCTTCCGCCTTTCCCCGCACTTTCGGCATGAGAATACGGAGCACATTTCCGATATCCTTGGGACCTGCCGCTCCTGCCTCCTTGATTGCGAGGGCGGCGAGTGAACGAACCTCTTCTTCTGAGAGCTGTTCTGGAAGATATGCCTGAAGTATGACTGCTTCTCTCCCCTCCTGTTCCGCTAATTCGGGCCTTCCTCCTTTGAGAAATGCTTCCTGCGCTTCCTTGCGCTTCTTCACTTCAAAAGCAACCGCGTTCTGGATCTCCTCGTCGGTGAGCCGGCTCTTCTCCTGGAGATCCTCTGGTTTTGCGTCCGCGTGTTCTTTGGCGAACCGTTGGCGCTTCTCAAGTTCGCGGTTCTGTAATGAAGAAAGGAGCATGCGCAAAACGCCTGCCTTTTCTTGCTCGCCCCCTTTGAGGGCACTCTTCAAATCTTCCTGAATTTTCTCTTTTAGCATAATAAATTGTCTTGAGAGAAATGCGACGAGCGGGTTATAAGGTCCCGGAGGAACATTTCTCGAAAGACACTGTGACTTCTTGGCGGGTAGACACCTTCTTTTCAAGAAGGGGTCTAAATTTTCCCAAGCTTCTTGTTCCGCTCGTATTCTGCCTGCTTCTCCAGCCGCCTCAAAGCTGCGCGCTTTTTTGCCGCGGGAGATTGCTCGCGTTGCCGATACGCGGACCTTTTCGCGGCGGCTATAATCCCGCTTTCCCGCAAACGCTTCATGAAACGCCGAACCAGCCCCTGATTGCTTTCCCTATCTGATTTTTGAACTTCAAAACCCATAAAATAGTTGTTCGTTATTAATTGCTCTTCGCCGGTTCCCCCAACACATGGAGATGGAGGTGGTCAATAATCTGCCCGCCCTGCTTGCCTACATTAATGCGCACCCGATATCCCGTCAAGCCTGCTTTCCTGGCTGCGGCTTTGGCGCAAAGCAGAAGAGTCCCGCCAAGTTCTGTGTCTTCTAGCTCTAGGAGCGAAGATACGTGCTTCTTCGGGATTACCAGGAGGTGCACTGGAGCTTCCGGGTGAATGTCCCGGAACACGAGGCACCGCTCATCCTCATGGGTGATGTCAGCTGGCGCCTTTCTTTCAACAATATTGCAAAAGATACATTCCATTATCCTTTGAGCCGCTGTTTTACTTCTTCAACGGCGCGGCCAAGCGCGACAGTTTCCTGCTCTCCCGTGTCCATCTTACGAATTACGATGGTGTTGTCCAGGACTTCCCGCTGGCCAAGAATCAAGGTAAGAGGAACCCCGAGCTTGTCTGCCCGAGCAAGCTGCGCCCGGAGGGAATCGCGACCTAAGGAATCTGCGATGGGGATCTTTGCCTTGCGAAACTCTTCTGCGAGCTTGATGCTTTTCTTCTTCGGAAGATCCCCGAGCTGGGCAAGAAAAACCTTAGGCTGTACCTGATGCTCTGAGATTACTCCTCCGGCCTTCATAAGCTCCACGATGCGCTCTATTCCCGCTGCCCATCCAACCGCCGGAACCTCCTTGCCTCCGAGCTGTTTTAAGAGATTGTCGTACCTTCCTCCTCCCACAAGAGCCGTGCGAGAGGGAGCATCCTCTGCTTCTGGCGCCTTGACCGTCTTATCGGAGAATATCTCAAATACTGTCTTGGTGTAATAATCCAGCCCCCGCACCAGGTACGGGTCCAGGTGGTAAGGAAGATCCGCTTCATCAAGAAATTCCAGGAGCTGTTTGAAATGATTCTTGCACTCCTCGCATAAGTGATCCACCATCTGGGGCGCCTGGCTTCTCACCCGTTGGCATTTCTCCTCTTTGCAGTCAAGGACACGGAGAGGGTTTGCCCGCAGTCGCCTCTTGCAATCAGCGCATAAGGATTGCTGGCGCGCCCTCAGGTAATTTACCAGTGTTTTCTTGTAGTATGGCCGGCATTGGCTGTCTCCGATGGAATTCACCTCAATGATCAGATGGGAGAACTTAAGGTCGCTCAGCAACGCGTGGGCAATCTGGATGAGCTGGGCGTCAATCGCCGCGGATTCCTCTCCGAATACTTCCAGGTCCAGCTGGTGGAATTGCCGGTAGCGTCCCGCCTGCGGGCTTTCATGCCGGAACAGGGGGCCAGAGGTCCAGAGCTTGATGGGCTGAGGACGGTCTACCATGCCATGCTCAAAATACGCTCTCGCGATACCCGGCGTGAATTCAGGACGCAGGGCAAGCATATCTCCTCCCTTGGTCTTGAACGTGTACATCTGCTTCTCCACGATATCGGTGGAAGCTCCCGTTGCTTTTTCATAGAGTTCCGCGTCCTCCACGAGGGGGGTGTCAATCCGCTGAAAACCATAAAAGCCCATCATCTCCTCTGCGGTTTTTGCAATCTTCAGGTACGCGGGCTGATCTTCGGGCAGAATATCGTGCATCCCCCTCGGAGTCTGGAATTTCAGTTTTTTGGTCATTGTGTTGGAATTTCGTATGAGGGCTGCTCAATCTTAGCAAGAGCCCCCACGGGAAACAGGCGTATTACGACTCTTCCTATAATATTACGCTCCGGAAGCACTCCCCACTTTCTGGAGTCAGAGGAATGCGTGCGGTTATCCCCAAGAACAAAGTACTCGTGGTCTGAAAGCGTCAGGCGGGAGGATCCATTCGTATTCATGCCAGAAAGGTAAGGTTCTTCTAAAACAAAGGATACGCTGCCTGTTCCGGAATTATACACGATTACTTTCCCGTCCTGCACCTCTACGGTTTCTCCCGGCAGTCCGATCACGCGCTTGATATAGCGCTGAGAAGGATCAAAAGGAAACTCAAAGATAATCACCTCCCCGCGCTCAGGACTCTTGAACCGATAGGAAAGCTGATCCACAAGAAGATAGTCTCCGTTATGGAAATTCGGCTCCATGGAAGCTCCGCGCACCAAGAAGGGCTGGAATACGAATGTCCTGATAGGAACTACGATGAGAAGCGCGATGAGAACTGTTTTTGCTACATCTCCCACCATGGGCATCACACTTTTCATGATAGTACTATACCATGGATTTTTCCGCTTTACAAATGTCAGAATCGTATGCCTTGTGCGTCTTACTCAATAGATCACATATTTTGGGGAAACCCAAGAAGGAGGGAAACTGTGGACATTCTGGTGGCGGTACTTCTGGCGGCGATTCTGGTGGCGCTGGGCTTGATGGGCGGATTGCTCCTCATGCACCTTATGCGCAAGCAGTCCAAGATGCTGGTCGTCCTGGCGATCATGGGACTCGCGGTCTTCGGGGCCTGGGCCATCGTGACCAAGATCTCAGGACTCTTTGCCTACCCAGAGTACAGCGCGGCAGCGTTCGGCCTGGGCGTGGCAATCAGCGTCCTTCTCCGCGCAGATGAGGTCTTCCCGACTCTCTCTGCCAAGAAACTCACTCCATAGACAACATCCTCTCTCGGTTCCCCATCCCCCTTTTCCAGAGGCGGGCTGCCCACACAGCCCGCCTCATTTCTTTCCCGTCCGCGGCATTCATCCCAAGTAATATTTTCTGGAAGTCCTCGTCTCTCTCAATGCAAGGAACCGCAAGCAGCACAAGGAGGAGGCATGCAACAACAACCGAGTTTCTGGTTCACTCTGTTCGCGGTCGTCGGCATGACGGTGGTCATCATGCTCGTAGCGCTGTTCTCGCGCTCCGCTGAGCGCCGCGAGGCACTTCCAAGGATCTCTCTGGTTTTCTTTCTCGGTTTGGCGGCCCTGATCCTGTTTCATAGCCAAGCCGCAGCTCTTTCGTTTACCATCGTGGGCATTGCGGGCTTTCTGTTCCTGAGAATCCTCCGGGACCCAGCGTATCGTGAGTCCGTTGCCGTATATTTGGTTCTTGCCTTTGGCGCGGTCACCCTTACCCTCCTGCATACATCAGCTTCCGCCATTGGGTTCGCACTCGGGGGGTTCCTGAGCTTCTGGCTCGTGAAGTCCGGCAGGCAGAGGAGTCTCACGCCTCCGTAAAAGCATTCACCGTCCCTTCTGTTTGAGGCAGGTTTTGATTCCAACAAAGCCTGCCTCTTTTCGTTCTCCAATTCACCTGAGCTTTTCTCTTGTGGTATACTAGCCCATACGCATGACTATCATTGTGGGATTGGGAAATCCAGGAAAGAAGTATGAACAAACCAGGCACAACGCCGGCTTTCTTGCGTTAGACATGCTTGCGCGCCATTGGCAATGCGACGAATGGCGTCAGGATAAAAAATCCGGCTCTCTCCTCGCAGAATGCGCGAGGCCCGGGCTTAAACAACCCATCCTGTTGGTGAAGCCGCAAACGTTTATGAACAACTCCGGCGCAACGATAAAATCCCTTGCCATGTTTTATAAACTGCAATCGGCAAACTTTACGGTGATTCACGATGATATTGATATTCCGCTGGGAGAGGTAAAAGTTTCTCAAGGGAGCGGATCTGCGGGACACAAGGGAGTAGAATCCATTATTCAGCACCTGGGAACAAAAGAGTTTACCAGAATGCGCGTTGGCATTTTACCAGAGTCAGGAAAGCCAGAAAATGTGGAGCAATTTGTACTGAAAGATTTCACAAAAAAAGAGCTCCCTTTGTTAGAGGAAGCTCTGAGGAGATGCGCAGATCTCCTGAACTTGTAGAATGATCAGTGGACGAACCTTCTTCGTCCTGTTCTTCGCTGGGGCTGGCCTCGAGGAGGAAGACCCGGAGACTCGGTGACTTTTTTGTACTCAACCTTCGCAAACAGCTCAGGTCCCAATGCCTCCATAAGCTGCGTAAGGGTTCCTCGGACAATGAATCTCGTTCTCGATCCATTCAATCTAGGTTGCAGGTTCCCGGCTTCACAGCGCTGAAACGCGTCCTGCCTCGAAACAATATCTCCCTGGATTTCCCAGAGAGCAAGCGCGCGCGGGTACTTCTGCTCCATATGAGAATACCTCCTTTGTAATAAAGATTGGGCCGGAGCATGGTTTCTGTGCCATGCTCCGGCCTTTTGATACGGGAAATGAGGTTATGCGGCCCGAGCGTGATGCAGCATCAGAGTCGCCCGGGTTAATTCCTGGATGACTGTTGCTGCTACTCCAGGAGGAAGACTCCCCCTCTCCAGACGAGCAGCGAGTTCGTGAACTCGGCGCGCCAGATCTGCCAGATCTACGAGATCAGCTTCTTCCATTTCCCCTCCCCCCCGAAAATTTTAGAGGTGAAACCTCTACTCAATAGTATGCCATTTCTCAAGAAAACGTATCAACAATAAAGTACGCCACTCAGTTGGCGTATTGATATGCTGCCATTTAAAAAGCCAAGGAAATGGGGTAGGACCATCCTCCTTGGCTTAATTCCAGCGAGCTTTTGCGGCTTTCCTCGCTGCCTTAATACATCGGATCCATTCTTCTGCCGACGCGATAAGCGCTTGGGCCGTTTCCTTTGGCAGCCTCACTTCTCTGCCACAATTGGTGCAGAGAACAGACTTGTTGAGCGGAAACTCCTCGTCTTGCCAAAGGAATTCGGGGTTCTTGATTTGATACCACCCCCCTTGGATCCGCCCTACCATTACTACGGTATGGAGTTTTCCTCCACAGCTTATGGATGAACAGGTCCCCATAATGTCTGCGAGAATCCTCTCTCCTCCTTCCTTGCGCTCTGTCCAAAAGAGAACGAGGGCTCCAATTTCGTTTTTCATCTCTTCCCTCACATTCTGCTGCTTTTCCCATACTGCTCTGCCGCAAATTTGTCAAATACGGGACTTTGCTGTATATAAAAACCTGCGGATGGAATCATTGCATCCGAAAAATCAAATATCGCAGGTGCTTATCCCAAGCATCACCCCATACTTTGTCGCTACCGCTCCTTCAAAACCCTCGGTTTTGAATAATTTCCGACACGGGGAGATACCCAATCTCCCCGACCCCCTCTTTGAAAATATGGGGATTTTTGCTATATATGGCACGGATGCCAACATCATCCAAGTCAATCACTAGTATACTTATAGTGGCTATAACCCCATATTTTCTGGAAAAGGGGAATCTTTGGTTTGCCCAAAACCTTCACAAGCTTATTCGGGCAAGAGACACGCAGCCATTCTTTCAGGAGCATACTGAGTTTGTGCGGGTTGGAGCAAAGACAGAACTTTTCTGGCTCTTGCGCAGATTGGACGAGCTGGGATACGAAAAGGTGTTTGAAGTGCGCGAGCCAGGGGAATTCGCGCACCGGGGAGGATTTGTGGAGCTCTTTCCCATTAGCCTTCCGTACGCTATCCGCATAGAATTCCTGGGGAATACGCCAGAAAGCATAGAGGAGCTCCCCATTCGCGTTGAGAACGAACAAAAATCCAAAGATATTCTCAAGAAGCGCCTAAAATCCCAGAAGCTCTTTTCAGATCTCAAGAACCTCAAAGAAGGAGAATACCTTGTGCACCTGGGTCACGGTGTTGGAAGATACGCAGGATCAGAACGCATTGGAGATCGCTCCTACTATATATTGGAATATGCCTCCCAAGATCGGCTCTTTATCCCGCATGGGCTGGAGCGAAAGCTGTCCCGGTACGTTGGCTTTACAGAGCCTCGCGTTTCCCGATTAAGCTCCCCGGTATGGTTCAAGACAAAGCGAAAAGTGCGGGAAGAGGTGGAAAAGCTCGCGCGCGAGCTTCTGGAGCTGTACGCAAAACGGGAAACAGGAACACGAAAGCCCTACGCCATAGATCATGGGCTTGAAGGGAGCTTGCGGGAGACCTTCCCCTACCAGGAGACTCCAGACCAGCTCCAAGCGCTGCAAGAAATACGAGAAGACCTTCAAAAAGAAAAACCCATGGATCGTTTGGTGTGCGGAGATGTGGGATTCGGCAAAACAGAAATTGCCCTGAGAACCATGGCATACGCGGTGGAGAATGGGTACCAGGCAGCACTCCTCGCTCCCACCACGCTTCTCGCTCATCAGCATTTCCAGAATTTTAGAGAACGGCTTTCGCGCACTCCGATCCAGGTTGCCCTCCTTTCCCGGCTCCAGAAGAGCCGGGAGCAACAGGAAATCCTTAAGAAAGCGGCTCTCGGGACAATAGACATAATCATCGGTACCCATCGTCTTCTTTCAAAAGACGTGCGGTTTCAAAACCTCGGCCTTCTTGTGATTGATGATGAACAGCGGTTCGGAGTGAAGCAGAAAGAAAAGCTGAGAGAGCTGCGCGCCTCCCTGGACGTCCTTTCACTTTCCGCCACACCCATTCCCCGCACCTTATATATGGCCCTTTCCTCTCTCAAGAATGTGAGTATCATACAGACTCCCCCCGAGGGAAGGCAGGCCGTGGATGTTCGCGTCGCGAAAAGGAGCGAGCGCGCCATTGCCCAGTTTTTGCGAGAAGAGCTTGAAAAGAAACATCAGATCTATTATCTCCACAACCGCATCGGAACCATCCAGCACGAAAAAGACTGGCTTCTTTCGCTTGCCCCAAACGCGAGAATAGGAATCGTGCACGCGCGGATTTCAGAGAGGCAGCTTATCCAAATCATTGAGGATTTCAGAAACAAGAAATATGATATCCTTCTCGCGACCACCATCATTGAAAACGGACTAGACCTTCCAGACGTGAACGCGCTTCTCGTAGATAACGCCACCAAGCTGGGCTTGGCTCAGGCCTACCAAATCCGCGGACGCATTGGCAGATCCCACGCCAAAGCAAAAGCCCTTTTTCTCTACGCCCCCCAAGAGCTCACAGAACAAGCAAAGCTGCGCCTGGACGCGCTTCAAGAAGCGACAGAGCCGGGAGCGGGGTATCGTATTGCCCTTCGCGATCTGGAAATCCGGGGAGCGGGAAATATCCTGGGAAAAGAACAGTCAGGATCCATCAACACCGTTGGATTAAATCTCTACTGTCAGATGCTCAGTGAAGCCGTAGAGAAACTGCGTTCGTGAGTATGCTATACTGCACATACCTTGCAATTTATTTGAGAATCAGTACACTAGTGAACTTGTATGGCCAAACTTGTCATCGTTGAAAGCCCAAGAAAAGCTTCTACCATAAAACAATTCCTGGGGAAAGGGTATGAAGTAAAGTCCTCCTTTGGACATGTCCGAGATTTGCCCAAGGGAAAGCTTGGCATTGACGTGGAAAAGAACTTTGAGCCTTCGTATGTCATTCCCACCAAGGCGAGGAAGGCAGTAACGGAACTCAAAAAGGCTGCGGCAAAAGCAGAAGCCACCGTGCTCGCCACCGACGAGGACAGAGAAGGGGAAGCAATCTCCTTCCACTTGGCGGAAATCCTGAATCTTAAAGATCCCCAACGGATCGTATTTCATGAAATTACAAAACAGGCGATTGAAGAGGCCCTTTCCAATCCAAGAAGCATTGACCAGCATCTCGTGGACGCCCAACAAGCCAGGCGCGTTCTGGACCGGTTGGTAGGATACAAGCTCTCCCCGTTTCTCTGGAAAAAAGTCGCGAGGGGCTTGTCCGCGGGACGCGTGCAGTCTTCCGCCCTCCGTCTTTTAGTAGACCGGGAACGGGAAATCCAGAAATTCATTCCCGAGGAATACTGGTCCGTGGAAGCTGAGCTTCAAAAAGAAAAAGCGGTTTCCTTCCTTGCTCAGCTCGCCAAAAGAAATGGGAAAGCGGTAGCAAAACTCGGCATCAAGACCAAAGAAGACGCGGAAGGCATTGTCCGGGAACTTTCAACCGCCTCTTACATGGTTGAAAACGTGGAGCGCAAAGAAACCAAGCGCAATCCCCTCCCTCCCTTTACCACCTCTACGCTACAGCAATCCTCTTGGAATAAGCTGAAATTCGCAGCAAAGCTTACCATGCAGACAGCCCAGCAGTTATATGAAATGGGATTGATCTCCTACCACAGGACAGACTCTCTCCACCTTTCGGAGTTTGCTCTGCAGAAAGCGGAGGAGTATATTCTGGAGCACCACGGAAAAGAATACTGGCAGGGCTCCCGTCAGTTCAAGGCAAAACAAAAAGGAGCGCAGGAGGCCCACGAGGCCATCCGGCCAACAGATCCATTCCGCGACGCTCAGGCATTGAGTTTGAATCCAAGGCAGGAAAAACTCTATCGCCTCATCTGGCAGAGGTTTATGGCTTCCCAAATGTCCCCCGCGCTCTTTGACACACTCTCTGTGGATATTGCGGCTGGAACCTGGGGCTTGAAAGCAAAAGGACAAACCTTGAAATTCAAAGGATTCTTAGCTGTCTATTCCATGGCGTACGAGGAAGCAGAACTCCCTGCTCTTGCGGAAGGAGATAGAGTGCACCTTATAAAACTTATCCCTTCCCAACATTTCACTCAGCCTCCCGCGCGCTACACAGAAGCAAGCTTAATTAAAATGCTGGAGGAGCTTGGCATTGGAAGACCCTCAACCTACGCCTCCATACTTTCCACCAATCAGGACCGGGGATACATTTTGAAGGATGAGCAGAAAAGATTCGTGGCTACCGATCTTGGGTTTGCCGTTGCGGATCTTTTAGCTGAACACTTCCCGAAGATTGTAGACCTTCAGTTTACCGCCTCCATGGAAGAGGAGCTTGATGATATCGCGGGAGGAAAGAAGGAATGGCTCCCCATGATCAAAGGGTTCTACGGCCCGTTTGCCGAAAACCTGGAGAAAAAAGAGCAAGAAGTGCAAAAACAAATCGTTGTTGAGGAAACCGGAAAATTGTGCCCTGAATGCTCAGCTCCTCTCGTGACCCGTTTGGGAAGATTTGGGAAATTTGTCGCGTGCTCCAAGTTCCCTGAATGCCGGCACACAGAACCTGTGGAAGAAGAGAAAATCAATGTTCCTTGTCCAAAATGCAAGGAGGGACAACTGACTCCAAAGCGCACGCGCAAGGGAAAGGTTTTTTATGGATGCAACAGGTACCCCGCGTGCGACTTTGCCTTATGGGACAAGCCCACCGGAGAAAAATGCAAAGAATGCGGATCTCTTCTCATGGAAAAGGGAAAGCAAATTAAATGCTCAAACTCCGAGTGCGTGAACGGTGTAAAGAAACGGTTTACAAAAAGGAAAAAATCAGTAGAATAAAGTGTGCTCGCCCAGGTGGTGGAATTGGCTATACACGTGCGCCTCAAAAGCGCATGCCGTAAGGCTTGAGGGTTCGAGTCCCTCCCTGGGCACCATAGTAATGTTCTCTGAGAGAGCTGAATGAGATTGCTTCTCGTATCTCCTTGGGGTCCTTTTTCAGGTACTGGAGTGTCAGACATGATTGAATACAATACCAGCGTTTCTTGACATTCGGAATAAATAGTATATAAATACGCTCAGGAGGGGAAAATGCCTATTATTATCACAGGAGCAAAAGGAACCATTGGGAGAGTCCTCAGGAATCTAGGTTCAGCCATCACCCCGGTAGACCTTCCGGAGATTGATGCGAGAAACCCGAAAGACCTTGCCGAGGTTTTTCCGGGACATGACGCGGTGGTTCATTTGGCCTGGAACACGGCCACGGAAAACTGGAGGAGCGGCCAAATAGATACTGACAACATCCTCATGGCCTACAATGTCTACGAGACGGCGCTGGAAACCGGCATTCCGCGGGTCATTATGGCCAGCTCTGTGCATACAGACAGGTTTCTTTCCTGGAAAGGCGAGGAACCCATGAGTCCCCTCAGAATCCCTATGCCGACTAGCCCTTACGGGGCAAGCAAGGTATTCGTGGAAGCTCTTGGAAGGTATTACGCAGAACACCGCGGCCTTCAGGTAGTCTGCATTCGGTTCGGAGGAGTGACTCCTCAGAACACTATCACCCAAGAGATGCTTCGCGAGGAACCTATTTTGCCGAGGGTATGGCTCAGCCACCAAGACTGTGTAAGTCTGGTGGATGCCTGCCTACGCGCAGAATATATTCCTCATAATTTCGTGGTGGTATATGGGGTATCAAACAATCCCCACAAGCTCCACGACATTGCGAATCCTTTCGGCTGGAGCCCGAAAGATAGCTCCAGGCAGTTCACGAGCAACTGATCAAATCAGGCGCACGACCTACGGGTACGGCGCCTTTCCCTTTTCTCGTGCCGTATCACTGTCGAGCAGCAATAGATTCCCCTGTTTGTAGTATTCCTTAGTCTCGCTAAGTCGTTCAGACCCGAATGGGTATCCACGCATGAGTTTACTGGGGTGTAATCCGGTGAGCTTCAAGGCGCTGAGTCCAATACCGTCCACAGTTTCCTGCCGCCTCCACCACAATAGAATGATCCCCTTCCTCTGCGCCATACACATGGGCAAAGGAACCCCCAAAGCTCCAGACCGCACCAAGCTCTGACGAGCGTGTCGGGAAATAAACTCTGGTGCTCACTTTCTGCTCCCCGTCAAAAAGAATCCTCACGGTTACATACGGTCCCCCTAAAGGTCCCTCTTGAGAACCACAGCCGCTTACAATGAACCCGTTCCATGAGATGGCAAAGTCCGCGGTTTCCCCCGCAGGCACATTCACTGTCTGGCCTATGATCTGCGTATATGATTGGGTTCCCCAAATGGCTCCTTGAGGCACATTTACCGAGGTCGCGATATTGGCTTCTCCCTCTGATTCAGAATCCATATTGTCCGTGGATTGCGCGCGCGAAAGAAGGTTTTCAGCCCCCAGGTTTTTCCAGCCAGCTCCATTACACCCATAAAACGCGTTATCTTCAGCATTAAAATACATTGTTCCCTCAAGCGCTGTCTCGCACGCGCCAGGATGACCGAGAAGAGGCTCAAAAAACAGCGCGGTGTCAATTCCCAGGCTTCCCACGGTCAAAGCTCCCTCTTTTACCTGGTCTTCCTCCCCGGTGTTGAGAGGAGAAACAATATTTTCTTCTGGGGGATTTGCTGAAGGCGATTGAAAATTCGCGAACACGGTTACAGCAAATAGAGAGAGGAATCCTCCCGCGACACCAAGAATAAAGAGGGCTTTATTTTTCTGTTTGAGGATCGTATTGTTTCCCATAGAATATTCGTTATTCATCCGATGCCTGAAGCTGCCGCAACAGGTTCCTCTTTTCTTCTTGGCTCCGCTCAACCGCAGGCACCGCTTCCTCCCGAAATTGCTGAATCGTTTCCCCGCGGATTTCAGCTTTATCTTCTTGCTGATCCGTTTGTTCTGTGGGAGACCTGAGAACAGAGAACAGCACAAGAAACCCGGCGAGACCCAACAAGAGGATGCCGATGAATATTTTCTTTGCGGTCATTGCTATGGGGCTAAGCTTCTCCACGCTGTTCCATTGCACACATAAAAACGCTTCTCGTCTTTATCAAAATACATAATTCCAGCGCTGCATGCGGGCCGCGCGAGAGGTTCCATTCTGACTGTGCTTTCAGCTAAGAGAGCGTTCACCCATATGCCCCCTGCTTTTTCCTGGGAGGCTGCGTCTTCACGCAAGGGAACAATGATACTGCCTTCTCCTGGGGGCGCCACGGCGGGAGGGGCAAACGCGGACGCAAACTGAGCAATCAACGGAAGCGCAAAGATAAGTGCCGCGGCCACGAAAGCAAAAACGCGAAAGCTCATTACTACAGTATAGAGAAAAGGGGAAATACCCGTCAAACCAGAGCGCCCCTATTTTCTCTCAAAGGTTCTCAGAGAGAAAAGATTACGCATCAAACACGCGACCGTCAGGGGTCCCACTCCCCCCGGAACAGGAGTAACCCATGCCGCCTTTTTTGAGACGCTTTCAAAATCCACATCTCCCGCGCTTTTTCCCTCTTCCACGGACGTACCAGCGTCAATAACAACAGCTCCCCTTTTCACCATGTCGCCTGTGATAAGTTTCGCCTTCCCGACGCCAGAGATAATAACATCAGCGTCCCTCGCTGCTTTTCTAAGATCCAAAGTGTGCTTGTGAGCGACCGTCACGGTTGCCCCCTGCCGCGTCAGCCAGAAAGAAAGGGGCAGGCCAACCAAACGACCGGCTCCCACCACAAGAACAGGTGTTCCTTTGAGCTGGATTTTTGTTTGAATCAGAAGCTCAGATACGGCGGCCACCGTGGGGGGGAGAATAGGAGATGTTCCAAGAGCAAATTTTCCAAACGCCAGAGAAGAAAGCACATCCACGTCTTTTTCAAGGGGAATGCAGTCCAGAATCCGCTGCGTATGCAAATCCTTGGGAAGAGGCAATTGAACAAGAACCCCCGCGTACTGAGAATCCAGGCCTACCTCTCTTACGCGAGACTCCAGCTCAGTTTGCGAAACGTCCTCTGGAAACCGAAATACCCGAAATGGGGTACTGAGACGCTCGGCAATCTTTTCTTTTTCCCTGACATAGGAAAGGGAAGTTCTGTGTTCTCCAACAAGAACGACCGCAAGCCCGCCCAATGAATCCTGAGCCTCTTTGGAGAGAGACCTGAGAATGCGCTCTGCCAGTTCTGTTCCAGAAAGAATAGCTGCCATAGATTAGTAAGGAAGGGGAAACTTTTTGCACATTGCCAACACCTCCCGGCGCAGACCCCTGAGCTTCTTTTTGTCCTTGCGGAATTCAATGGCGCCATTGATCCATGAGGCGATCTGGCGCACTTCTTTTTCTTTCATGCCCCGAGTCGTGATCGCCGGAACTCCGATCCTCACTCCGCCTGGATCTATGGGGCCTCTCGTATCATCTGGAATCATGTTCTTGTTCAGGGTCAGGCCGATTTCATCCAATACCGCTTCAGCTTCTTTTCCGCTTACGCCCTTTGAAGAGAACACATCCACCAGCACCATGTGGTTCTCTGTCCCCCCGAACATGATCTGAAAACCATACGTTCGTAATTCCCGCTCTAAGACTTTCGCGTTCTTCAGGACTTGTTTGGCATATGCCCTGAACGCGGGCGACAAGGCCTCCTTGAACGCCACCGCCTTGGCGGCAATATTGTTCATATGGGGGCCTCCTTGAAATCCGGGGAAACAAGCCTTGTCTATTGCCTGGGCAAACTCTTTCTTGCAGAGAATCATTCCTCCCCGGGGACCCCGCAAGGTTTTATGGGTCGTGGTCGTAACAATATCAAAATACGGAACAGGGTTGGGAAGGGCTTTGCCCGCGATAAGACCAGCGAGATGCGCCATATCAAACATGGATATTGCCCCAACCTTTTTTGCGATACCTGCAATCCTTTGATAGTCAATCTGCCTGGTATAGGAAGAAAAGCCAGCAAGAAGTATTTTTGGTTTTTCTTTCTTTGCCACGCGCTCAATTTCCTCGTAGTCCAGGAGGCCGTCTTTCTTTGTCTTATACCGGACAAATCTATACAGCTTGGCTGAAAGAGTAACAGGGTGGCCGTGCGTTAAGTGTCCCCCGTGGGAAAGATCCATTCCAAGAACAGTATCCCCAGGCCGCAACACCGCGCTATACACGATCATGTTGGCGGGAGCTCCAGAAAGGGGCTGGACATTCGCGTGCTCAGCTCCAAACAGCTTTTTTGCCCGCTCAATCGCGAGACTTTCCACAGCGTCAGTAAACAATTGCCCGCCATAATACCTCTTTCCCGGATACCCCTCAGAGTATTTGTTCGTAAACACAGATCCCAAGGCCTCCAAGACTGCTCTTGATACATAGTTCTCGGAAGCTATGAGCTCCATGCCCTCCTGCTGACGCTTTTCCTCTTTTGCGATAAGGCTGGCGACTTTTGCGTCCGTTTTCTCAAGAAATGGTTTTTTCATGGGTAAGAGAGAGATTACTTTTCCTGTGGCCTGCGCCGAACAAGGATTACACCCAAGGCGAGCACGGCTCCCACCAAGAATACGCTGTTGATCCCCAGATCCGGGAACAGAAAGAATACGAGGGCAAGAAGAACAAGGAATATGCCGCGCGCGCTGTTTAATACCATTTCCACGCGCATAATGAATTCGTCAGCTTCTTCTCCCTTTTCCGCGGCCCGTTCGTAGAGAACCGTCTGAAAGGGAACGCTCAAGGCCCCCCGTGATATCCTGTATACCGTGTGCGCGAGAAGCGCGTCAAATGGGAGGCGAACAAAATATTTCAGGATCCAGGCTGCAGCGGTCCACATGGCTCCCACCCCCAGTAACCAGGAACGGTCTTGGGTGTCTGAAACTTTTCCCACATAGAGGAGAAACGCCATGGAAGCGGCGAGCGCCACAAAAGTAATCTGGCCCATCTGAGCGAAAGAAATACCCAAAAGAAAGAGGAAAAGGGGCCACATCATGTACTGGAGAAGGAGCTCTATTCCTTCTGACGCGAATCCGATATTTGTCAGCGCGTTCTTTTTACTCACGACCCTCTTCCAGGCGTCAGCGTAGGAATCAGTATACGTTTCCTTTGGCTCTTTGGAATACAGGAGAGGGATCGCGGCAGTGATAAACACAATAAGCACCACGGTAAACAATACAGGATATCCGAACAGGGCAAGGATCCATCCGCCTACGGCAGGAGACGCCACTACAGGAACAAACATGGCTACATTCACTCTTCCTACCTCTCCTCCCCGTGAATCTTTTGAAGAAAGTCGGGTAAAGCTTACGTGGAACGCGGGCCAGAAAAGAGCCATCGCAATGCCGCTGAGGAGAGCCGCGAGCGGGATCAAAAAGAGCGAAACATCAAGAAAGATGAGAAGAACGTAGTAGGAGAGGGAGAAAAGAAAGCTCAGGAGAATCGCTTTTGTTACTCCAATTCTCGCGAGCGCCTTTCCCGCGAATGGTATGAGCAGGGCAAGAGTGGTATACACAGACGCGAAATATAAAAACGTGGAAGGAAGAGAGTTTCCGAAATGAAGGTAAAGATATATGGGCTCAAAGATGAGCACGAGCCCAATGCCAAAGTTCCGAATGGCAACGGCAATATAAAGCTTGGTTACGTCCCGTTTTAGGAAGTAATCAATGGTCTGTATGGCAGGCAAAGAAAGAATCATACAATTTCAACGGCGCCCTTCCTGAGAATTTTCGGTTTGTCTCCTGTCAGATCCACCACCGTAGAGGAAAGCGATGGAGGAAGTTCTCCCCCGTCAAATACCGCGTCCGGCTGATGCTCCTGGTTCTTGAATTGCCACACCGCTTCCCTGGCGCTGGAAGCTGAAGCCATGCCGGAAACATTCGCCGAGGTTCCCGTGACAGGCCCCCGCGCCACACCCAGCACAAGAGAAAGAAACGGAAAATCCGGGACGCGCAATCCAATGGTTTCTTTGCCCAGAACCTTGCTCTTCAGCACAACCGTAACTTTGCCGGGCCACACGCTTTCCAAAAACTTCCGCTGCTGCCGGGAAACCTCAGCAAGTTCTTCTGCTGCCGCAATATCTTGCACAAAAAGAGGAAGTTCCTTTTCCCGGGACCTTCCCTTGATCGCAAAGACCTGAGCCACTGCCCCCTCATTGCTCGCGTCAGCAAGAAGCCCATAGACGGTATCTGTGGGAGCTACGAGGACCTTTCCCTGAGACAAAAGTTCCGCGGCTTTTTCCGCAGCCTGTTCCTGCCCCATCTTGTTCATATCTATCACCTCCATGAAGGCCAGTATACCATGGAAATGAAGCCAAAAGAAAACAGACCGAAGTTCGGTCTGTATAAGGGGAAGGATCTGTGGCAGCCTCCTCATCTGCTGAGGAGGCTGCCTATAAGGAGCCTGGCTGGCCAGCCAAGATCAGCCAGACCCGTGACCCAGAAAAAATCCCGCGCCGAGTGAAAGAAAAGTACTGGGGAATGACCCTGGGTAGGCAATCAGAGCCATTCCCCGCAAGGAGGAGAGTTCTGCACACACTCTCCTCGGTGGATGACAGGCCCCCTCTAACCTGTCTTCCTGTAGGTGGGTTATAGCTGTTCTACAAAAATTGTCAAATGTGTTCCCCCTTCTTCTTGACGATCTTCGTCTGCTCTGCATAGAGAAGGGAATGGCTTTCAAGATTTTCAGACACCACTGTCGCAGGGCCGATCATACAATGAGATCCGATGAGCACTCCCGGCATTATGGAACAGGATACCCCTACGCGGGTATTGTCTCCCATGACTGTCCCAAATGAGGAAAGGCCGGTAGATTGTTTCTTCCCTTTTACGACAGAGGAGATCGCGCCCCGATCCAGCCTTTTGTTTCCGGTAATAATTCCCGCCCCCAACCTGCAATTCTTGCCGATGATTGAATTCCCCACATATCCTGAGTGGAAATGCGTTCCTTCTTGTACAATGGAGTTCTTGATCTCGCAAAAAGCTCCGGTTCGCACTTCTTTCTCAAGATTTACAGGGCCGCGGAGCACATTATGAGAACCAATCTCGCAATCCTCCCCAATGTACGCGGGCCCTTCAATAACCGTGTATTCCCCAATCTTCACGTTCTCTCCAACATATACATCCTTGCCAACAACAGCAGTGGAAGCAATCTTGGCGGTAGCAGCTTTTTCCGGAGTGAAACTTCTGGATTTGAAAAGCGCATCCATGAGCGCGAACGCGTCCCACGGATATTTCAGCGAGGAAAGCTGTTCTTTCACGATAAGCTGTGTCTTTTTCTTTTGGATCAACAGGTTCAGGGCGTCGATGATATCCGTCGCGTGATGGAAAGGAAGCTGCTCATATGCTGAAAAAAAGTCTTCGGGCAGAAGCTCAATTCCGGCCCGCCTGATTTTTGAGGGCTCTTTTCCCGGCTCTGGCTTTTCAATGATAGAAAGAACTTTATCTCCCTCCATTTGGAAAATGCCAAAGTCCTGGAGGTTTTCCGCGCGAGTACCGCAGAGCACCACTTCCGCTCCCTCCCGCTGTTTTTCCAGTATTTCTTTGGCAATCTCTCCTGCCTCAATTTTGTTTGGCCAAACGAGAAAGAACGGCCCTTGAATGAAATCTTTTGCCTGCCAAAGAGCATCCCCTGTTCCCAAAGCTTCTTGCTGAAATACAAATTTCACGTCTGCTTTCAATTCTTGGAAACTCGTAAGGACGGGGATCGTGGAGTTCTTCTTGCATACCACAATAATCTCCTCTATGCCTTGGTCCACTAATCCCTTTGCGGTCCAATAGAGAATAGGCCGCCCAAAAAGGGAAAGCTCAGTCTTATGCGATCCATTGTTTAACGGCCAGAACCGTGAAGAATCTCCTGCGGCTATGAAAACTGCCTGAATTGCATTCATCATAAAGAAAGGATGGCTTCTGCGAGAAGGTCAGAATCGTGCCGAATAAATCCGCGCTTTCGGAGCAGAGGTTTTTGCACAACCCGTATCTTCCTTTTTCTCAATGCCGCAGGGTCGTAGATAATCACTTCTGAGCGTTTTTCCTCATACTTCTGAATACGGGATAGAGACGGCTTTTTTCCGTTCACCAACACGTAGTCCAGCGAATCCTTTCCCGCATACGCTTCTATCGTATCTACAAAATCATGTACTTGAAATCCGTTTGTCTCCCCATATTTTGTCATGAGGTTGCATACGTATACTTTTTTTGCGCGACTTTTCTGAAATGCTTGTTTCATCCCTGCGGGAAGAAAATTCGGCAAGATGCTTGAAAAGATATCTCCTGGAGCAATCACGATGAGATTTGCTTTGGCAAGGGCTTTGAGGGCCTCGGGGTTTGCTTTGCACTTTGGCTTCAGCCACACCTTTTCAATTCTCAGTTCTCCGTTATGCGTTGGCACATCTATGTTCGCTTCCCCCTCAATAACATCCCCGTTCTCCAGCTGAGCGTACAGCTGCACATCCTGAAGAGTGGAAGGAAGGACCTCCCCTCGCAAGCGAAGGATCTTTGCTGTTTCCTTGAGCGCTTTCTGGAAACTTCCCAATTGATTCGTGAGAGCTGTAAGAAACAAGTTTCCAAAGTTATGTCCGCTCAGCCCGTTCCCGTTTGAAAACCGGTAGTTGAATAAGTCAGCCAGAGATTTCTCAGCTCCAGACAGAGCTACCAGAGCGGGGCGCACAGATCCTGGCGGCAGAATGCCAAACTCTTCCCTCAGGATCCTTGTGGATCCCCCGTTGTCTGCCATAGCCACAATAGCAGAAAGCTCCACGGGATAGTTTTTCAGGCCTGAGAGTACCGTAAAAGTCCCTGTGCCTCCTCCAATAACCGCGATGCTCTTGCGCTTCATTGCTCTTACATTGCCCTAAAAATGGTCATTTTGCAATGTCTCCTTCCTCAAGCCGATAGTAGGAGTTTCCTTGCTCCATCTCTTCCAGCACGTGAGCAGCGGCTCCCGCGAGACGGGGAATCAGGAACATTGCCTTACCAAAACGCCAATCTAGTTTCAGCTCCAGCATGGCAGCTGCCATTGCCCCGTCTATATTGAGGGGCAGTTTCTTTCCTTTCCTCTGGGCGAGCTCTGTCTCAACTTCGTACGCAAGATCAAAGTATTTGCAGGAAAATCCAAGTTCTTTCGCTTTTTGACAGATAACAGCAGCTCGCGGATCTTCATCTTTATATACCTTGTGCCCAAAGCCGGGAATAATCTTGTTTTCTTCCACGATTTCTTTCGCGCTCTTCCCTAACTGAAGAAGGCGCGCGCATTGTTCCGCGGCCCCTCCATGGTTTTCCCCAATAGACAAAGCACCCGCGGCCAAGGCAACATGCATTGGGTTTCCCGTGGAAGCTGAAACACGAGGCACAAACACAGAGGGAGATTCAACCCCATTCTCTGTCGCGGCGATAAGGACGGCCTCCAGAAGCTTTGCCTCATTTTCTTGGGGAAGATCTCCGCGCCAGAGCAAAAAGAGAACTTCCGCGAATGAGTGCTTGCGCATGAGATCCAGAATATCGTGGCCGCGAACCAGGTGTTTTCCGTCTTCCGTTTTGCTTATAGAGGTTTTAAATTTCATAGGGAAACATGCTCTTTTATGAGTGCTGGGATCTGATCCGCGGTGTCTGCGATCCACGCGCCAGCATCCTTGAGCGTCCGTATTTTTGAGGAAGCAGATCCCCTGCCTTTCTGCACAATCGCTCCCGCGTGCCCGAGCACAGTCTCCTGAGGAAGGGTTTCAGAAAACCTGCCCGCGATAACGGCAAACACCGGTTTTGTTATCTTCTTCTCCTGTATTGCGCCAGCTAACTGCTCTTCATACGTTCCTCCCACCTCTCCGAAGATCACGATTGCTTTTGTATCAGCGTCTTGTTCAAAGAGAAGGGCGATATCAACAAAGTCAGACCCAGCGAGAATGTCTCCTCCAATTCCCACAGCCGTACTCTGTCCCAATCCATTGTCTGTGAGAATGCGGGAAAGTTCAGCCGTCATGCCTCCTGACTTTGAAATAACCCCAACAGGTCCTTCAGAGAATACGCGCTTTGCCAGATCTCCTGACCCTATACTCCCTATTTTCCCCTTTCCCGGGGAAAGGATCCCCACGGAGGAAGGACCTACCAGCCGCGTTCCTGTCATCTGAGCAAAGCGTATCATACGCGAGACAAAAGCGACAGGGATCTTTTCCGTAAACACATCCACGAGCGGAATGTTGTTCCCCATTGCCTCTAAAGCAGCGTCCGCGGCAAACGCGGAGGGAACGGTAATAAGAGTAGCGTTAATTTCAGGAAACGCTTCTTTTGCTTCCTTCACAGAGTTAAATACCGGCACCCCTTCTTCTGTAGCCATTCCTCCCTTGCCCGGGGTTACTCCCGCAACAACGCGAGTACCGTACGCGGCCATATCCTTTGCCGCCCGTGCCCCTTCTTTGCCGGTAATGCCTTGCACCAAGGCAACCGTGTTTTTATCAACGAGAATTGCCATAAGCGTATAGCCACTCTATATCACAAACCCCTCTTCCCGTCATCCATCTCAGAGCATAGTTCTTAATAGCTCTGTGCAGTAAAATACACCCTTTCTACTTCCTTTTGAAGCT
The DNA here is from genome assembly GCA_030688685.1 of Candidatus Yanofskyibacteriota bacterium. Taxonomy (GTDB): domain Bacteria; phylum Patescibacteriota; class Minisyncoccia; order Minisyncoccales; family UBA10102; genus JAUYJF01. Next base: position 30,721 of record JAUYJF010000048.1, read on the forward strand.
TTTGGGTATTGCCGTGAGAGAGTAACCCCCTATACGATTGATACGTTTCCTGACTCGGATTTACACTGACTCTTTTGAACATGCGCCTCTTTGTAGTGGTACGAAGAACCCTATGGTCTGGAAAATGCACCCATCCAAGAAAGTCAACGCCGGAAGCTAGTGTCTGCAGTGAGATTTTCTTCGGATGAAGATTTATTCTTAGCTCTTCAACGAGGAATCCCTGAACTTTTTGGAGATATGTTTCCAGAAGCATCCTATTTGCCGAAAGAAACACAAAGTCATCGGCATAGCGTATGTAATACTTTGCTTTGAGTTTGTGTTTCACAAATTGGTCAAACTCGTTCATATAGATATTCACCAGGAGTTGCGAAGTAAGATTGCCTAAAGGCAGCCCAACACCCTGCTTTGTAGAAGAAAAACTGGAAACAACCTCCCATAAGAGCCAAAAAACATTTTTATCCGGAATATACTTCTGAAGAATATCCAGCAAAACTTTGTGATCAATATTCGCAAAGAACTTCCGGATGTCGCATTTCAAAACCCAGCAGGTCTTTGTGTTGTTTTTGCTCACGATATACCCAAAATCGCGTAAGCGATTGAGGGCTCTGTGCGTTCCTTTTTTCTTACGGCACGAAAAAGAATCAGCGATAAACGTTTTGTCAAAGAATGGATAGAGTGTTTTGTATAGAGCGTGATGCAAAAGTCGATCTCGCACTGTTGCCTTGTGGATATTCCTTGGTTTTGGGTCTGAAATGTTGAATTCCTTATATCCGCCATGCCGGTAGCTTTGGTTGGCAAGCTCGGAATGAAGAGCTAGAATGTTATCCATAAGGCGTAAAGAAAACTCCTGCACATCCTTCTTGCTTCTTTTGCCCCGCACAAACTCTCTCCACGCCTCCAAAAGGTTTTCAATAGCAATAATATCTTCAAAACTATGAGTCAATTTGATTTTCATAAAAAACCTCTACAAGTAAGCCCCCCCCCCAACGGCTTCTGCCGCTCTTGGAGAAACTAAAGGGGGCGTATCTCTTGTGGTATGGCTACTACCAAACTTTGCCCAAACTCCATCGCCATTCTCTTGGACAAAGGATTGACACGCTGTTTGTTGAAATCATTGAAGCTGTCGCTTCGGCAAGCTTTCTTGTCCGTGAAGAAAAACATCCGTATATTCGCCTTGCCATCAGAAAACTTGATACCTTAAAGGTACTCCTCATGGTGCTCTGGGAAACTAAATCCCTTGATAACAAAAAGTATATTGCTTTGTCTATAAAGATAGACGAAATCGGCAGAATGCTTGGCGGCTGGAGCGGCCAGCTACAAAAACAAAACTCTCCCGCCAAGGGAGAGGAATGAAGAGAGTTGCAGGAACCGCAGCGGGGTTGTTGGAGTTGAAGTCGTTGTCAAGCCAGTTGT
>JAUYJF010000009.1 GCA_030688685.1 Candidatus Yanofskyibacteriota bacterium
ATGGGACTTTTTTGAGAAACCCCAGGATCGTCTGGGACAGGTGGCAAACCGCAATATTGAGGAATTCGGGCCGGGTCTTCAGGAATCCAATAAGGAGTTCGTGAGACGGCTTGTGATGGGCGTGGCGGATCATCTGCAGGAAATAGATAAGATCATTGTATCAGCGGCTCCCGAATGGCCTCTTGATCAAATCACCATGGTGGACAGAAATGTGCTCCGCCTCGGTTTGTACGAACTTCTCTACAGCAACAAAGAGGAGGTCCCTCCAAAAGTTGCGATCAATGAGGCGATTGAATTGGCAAAGAACTACAGCGGAGAATCTTCGGGAAAGTTTGTAAACGGAGTTTTGGGAACCGTGTATCGGGAACTGCAGGAAGAAGAAAGCAAATCAGGGGAATGATGAAAGATTTTTCACTACTGGAGCAGAAGCTTGGATTCAATTTTCAGAACAAGGATTTGCTTGTGCAGGCCTTTGCGCATCGTTCCTATCTGAACGAAAATCCCGCCTTCCATCTTTCTCACAACGAACGTCTGGAATTCTTGGGAGACGCGGTTCTTGAACTTGTGGTTACAGAGCGCCTGTACCGCGATTACCCCAATCAAACCGAGGGAGAACTTACCTCATGGCGGGCGGCTCTCGTGAACACGAGAATGCTTTCCCAGGTGGCCCGTGAACTTGATCTCAATGAGTTCCTTCTTCTTTCCCGGGGAGAGCAGAAAGAAACTGGGAAAGCGCGGGAATACATCCTTGCCAATACCATGGAGGCTCTCATCGGATCCTTGTATATGGATCAGGGATTGGAGTCTTGTCGCGCCTTCATAGAACAGAATATCCTTGGGCACCTGCCGGAAATTTTAGAGCAGCGCTTGTTCCAGGACGGCAAATCCCTCTTTCAGGAACTCGCCCAAGAGAAAGTGAGCATTACCCCCTCGTACGCGGTTCTCAAAGAATGGGGACCAGATCACGCAAAACATTTCAGGACGGGAGTATACCTGGGAGATGAGCTTGCGGGAGAAGGAGAAGGCTCATCCAAGCAAGAAGCAGAAGAAGAAGCGGCCCGAGACGCCCTTATAAAAAAGGGGTGGACATAAAACTCCCCGTATGGTAAGAAAGAGACTATGCTAGTAATTCGCCTATTTCGGACAGGAAAAAAGAACCAGCCGAGCTTTAAGATTATCGTGACCGACAAGCGAAACGCGCCAACCAAGGGGCGCTTTGTTGAGGAGGTTGGCTTTACTTCGCCACTTACCAAAGAGCGGATACTGAAAGCGGAGCGTATTAAGCACTGGATCTCCGTGGGAGCAAAACCTTCCCCAACCGTATACAATATGCTTGTGACGGCGGGAATTGTAGAGGGATCAAAAATTCCAAAACACAAAAAATCCAAAAAGCAAGCAGAAGAGCAAGCACCATCTCCTGAGGTTCCTCCAGCCCTGGAGGCTTCAGAACAAAAGCCTGAGGAAAAAGAATCATAAAGCCCCGCATCCAGGCGGGGTTTATGATTGACAGAGCATCTTCGCGCAACGTATAAAGAAAGCAGAGAGCGTGAATCGGTATGAGGATCAAAGGTCGGAAGATTCTGAACAGAATGTTTCCTAACAGGAATTCCGAATATTCATGAATGACGAGAAATATCCCTACCAGGATGTTCTGGAACATATCGTAAAGGGCCTGGTAGATCACCCAGAAGAAGTGAAAATAGAGCGACGGCTTGACGAAATGGGTGTTCTGCTCACCCTCAAGGTTCATAAAGATGATATGGGCGCTGTGGTAGGACGACAGGGGACCACCGCACGAGCAATTCGAACCCTCGTGAGAATTATTGGGATGAAGAATCAAGCCCGGGTAAACCTGAAGATTGAAGAGCCCGATGGAGGGAGAGGACCCGCTTCTCCGAGGGAACCAAGGGATTCATCTTTAGATAACTTACAGTTGTAAGACTTATTGAGAAACAGGGAAAACAGTGCTACCGTAAGGATGGCGCTGTTTTCTGTCTTTTTCCTGTATGAGATTTGACATCATTACCATATTTCCGGAACTTTTTGACGCGTTCGCGAAAGAATCCCTGCTGAAAAAAGCTCAAGGGAAAAAGCTTCTGGAAATCCATGCCCACAACCTGAGAGATTGGGCGCAGGATGCGCATAAAACCGTAGATGACAAACCCTTTGGGGGCGGATTGGGCATGGTCATGCAAATAGAACCTATCTGGAAAGCAGTTTCAGATCTGAAACGGGGAAAGAGCAGAACCATACTGTTCTCTCCGCGGGGAAAAAAGTTTACCCAGCAGAAAGCCTTTGAGCTGGCAAAGCACGAACAGCTCATTATGATATGCGGGAGGTATGAAGGGGTAGATGAACGGGTACACAAATACGTTGCGGATGAAGTTCTCTCTCTGGGAAATTTCGTGCTTATGGGAGGGGAAATTCCCGCCATGGCGGTTGTTGAAACAGTGTCTCGCCTTGTTCCTGGCGTTGTAGGGAAAGACGAGTTTCTCTGTGAACATGTGGTTGATACGGATACGGGAAACGGTTTTATTGAATATCCTCAATACACAAGACCTGAAGTGTTTGAGCCAAAGCAAGGAGTACGCTGGAAAGCTCCTCAAGTGCTTCTTTCCGGGAATCATAAAGAGATAGGGGAGTGGAGAAAGAAACATCGGAAAGTCATTGGCAAGTAGGGCAACCTGTGCTACAGTATGTGCGATGGCGGCTTTAGACAAAGAAAGAGTACAAGACCTTTACCAATCAGGACTATCTGCAAAGGAAGTGGGGGAGAAGCTTGATGTTAGTATGTGGGTAGTGTATAAATTTATGCACGGACACGGATTAGCAAGACGTACTCGGTATGAAACAAACAGGTTAAAGTTTGAAGCAAGTGCTCCATCCTTTTCCTTAAAAGCGGAGAGGACGGAGGAAGAAGAGAAACTGTTTGTTGCCGGTCTAATGCTGTACTGGGGAGAAGGAACAAAACAGGGTAGAAAAAACAACTGGACTGTAGAGTTTTCAAACAGCAATCCTCTGATGGTACAGGTATTCTTAAAGTTTTTACGCCAACTTTTTGTAGTTGATGAGAAAAGATTAAGGGCGTATATCTTTTGTTATGCCGATCAGAATCTTCCTGAGTTAAAGGATTTTTGGAGTGCGCAAACCAGAATTCCACTTTCTCAATTTCCGAAGCCCTATATACACGAGAAAACGACGCGCAAAACCAGAGAAACGAAGTACGGAACCATGCACCTTCGATATTCAGACAAGCGTCTGCTTATCTTAATAGAGCAGTTAATAGAAAAATATGCACAATCTTGGGTCGGTACTCAAGTGGCCAACGAGGTCGCGCTGTAAACGCGATGGCTTACGCCTACGGGGGTTCGAATCCCTCCCGGCCCACTGAAATGCCCGAGTAGTTCAACGGCAGAACGGATCCATGGTAAGGATTAAACAGGAGTTCGACTCTCCTCTCGGGCTCAGGGAGTAATAATCAAAAGATATGGCGACAAAAACAAGAAAAAAACCATTCGTGAAGCTTCAGTGTTCTGCTTGCAAGAGCGTGAACTATTTCACCCGCAAATCCCTCCAGCGAAAGAGAGGGGAATCAAAGCTTGAGATGCAGAAGTTCTGTTCATCTTGCAGAAAGCACGCGGTTCACAAGGAAGCCAAGAAGTAAAAGTAGGCCCGTAGCTCAATTGGCAGAGCGTTGGTCTCCAAAACCAAAGGTTCCAGGTTCGATTCCTGGCGGGCCTGCATCTCGTTCTATGACCACTCTTCCTATCGTAACGTACCCCGCAAAGATTCTCCGGCAGCGTTCACGGGAAATTCCGGAAGCTACTCCGGAAACTCGCGCGTTGGCGCCTCAAATGGTAAAAACCATGAGAGAGGCAAACGGCGTGGGACTCGCCGGTCCCCAGGTGAATATTCCCCAAAGGATTATCATTGTGCAGGATAAAGACAAGGCCTTCGGATTTATCAACCCGAAGATCCTTTCCAGAAGCAAAGAACAGGAAGAAGAGGAGGAGGGATGCCTCAGCGTCCCCGGCCTTTTTGTCCCTCTTAAGCGCGCAAAATCCGTAGAAGTGGAGTGTCAGCGCGCGGAAGACGGCAGTACAGTCCTTATCCACGCGGAGGGACTTTTGGCGCGCATCTTTCAGCACGAGATAGATCACCTCAACGGTATTCTTATTATTGATAGGATTGGGTTCTTGCGGCGATTCAAGATTCGCTCTTTTCTTCGCGATTTAGCGGTAAAGTCCGGAACATGACCCCCAAGGAACACCTCATGCGGGAACTCATGCAAGAAGGAGTTTTAAAATCTCCTCGCAGTATTGACGCGTTCCTGGCAATAGACCGGGCGGATTTTGTGCCAGATGAGGTCAAGGGATACGCGTATATGAATGAGGCGCTTTCTATCGGCTGGGGACAAACAATTTCCCAACCCTCTGTTGTTGCTTTTATGCTTGAACTTCTTGATCCGCAACCCAATGAAAAGATTCTGGATATCGGATGCGGTTCCGGCTGGACAACCGCGCTCCTTACCCATATGGCAGGAGAGAAGGGAAAGGTGTTTGGGATTGAGATCATTCCTGAGCTCGCAGAGCATGCAAGAAAGAACGTTTCGCGCTACAACTTTCTTGAAAAAGGGAGAGCTCATATTATTACGGGAGACGGGGCTCAAGGATGTTCTGAGGAAGCGCCTTTTGATAAGATACTGGTTTCCGCTTCCCTGCAAGTCACAGAAATACCCGGCGCGTGGAGTGAACAACTGCGCGTGGATGGGAAGATTGTGCTGCCCATTAAAAACTCCATTTGGATGTTTCAAAAAACAGGCCGTTCAGGCTCTGAAGATCCTTCAGGCTCGAAGAGAGACGCTACATTTCTCAAGAAAGAATATCCGGGATTTGTCTTTGTCCCGTTCAAATAATATGCCATCCAAAGCATTTTTTTTCCTCATGTGCGCGGTCTTTCTTGGCATATTTGCATGGTACGGTCTCTTTACTCCGACTCAGTCCTCATCTTCAGAACATGAGCTCTTTACGATAACCCCAGGGGAGACCAACAAGGAAATCGCCACTGCCTTAAAGGATCAAGGATACATACGCTTCTCCATGCTTTTGCGCGTGTGGGCCCTGACCACGGGCGTATCAGGATATCTGCAGGCAGGGGAGTACGCACTGAGCAAATCCATGACCCCGTTGGAAATATTGCGGAAGTTTTATCTTGGCGATGTCGTAAAAGAAACAATAACCATACCTGAAGGTTGGAACCTCAGAAACATCGCTGAGTATTTTGAAAACAGGGGTTTGGGCACCCAGCAGGAAATATTTTCCCTTGTCGGATACCCGGGAATTGATTACAGAACGGGAATTGATCTTCCCAAGCTTCAGGATATGGCCTCTGAATTTGAGTTTCTCTCGAGCAAACCTGCCCATGTGAGCCTGGAAGGATACTTATTTCCTGATACCTATGAGATCAGGAAGGGAGAAACCAGAGAGGCAATCGTCAGAAGAATGCTGGCACGGTTTGGAGCGCAGTTTGGAGCCCAGCTCCGCGCGGAAGCCGCAGCGCGGGGAAAAACCGTCTTTGAGATTGTTACTATGGCTTCCCTTTTGGAAAAAGAAGTGAAAAGTTACGAGGATAAGCAGATTGTTTCAGGGCTTCTCCTAAAACGTTTGCAAGCAGGTATGCCCCTGCAGGTGGACGCGACGATCGCGTATATTACCGGAAAGAATACAACGGCAATTTCTCTGGCAGAGACACGGATAGATTCGCCCTATAACACCTATCTTTACCGGGGATTGCCTCTGGGGCCTATTGGAAATCCGGGCATTGAAAGCATACGGGCGGCTCTGTATCCGCAGGAAAGTCCCTATTGGTTCTACCTCTCTACGCCTGACGGAGAAACGGTGTTTAGCCGCACGCACGAGGAACACGTCGCCGCAAAAGCTCAATATCTTCGGTAGTATTTTATTTGTTGCATCTTGCGCCGCAAAAAGGTATACTAAAAATAGCAACGTGCGATTCTCTGTTTTCTTGACCAGAACTCTGTAAAGGTCGGGGCATGTTCATTATTTATTTCTCTCGTACCTGCATGCGTATAAGCAAATACCTTGTCTTTGTTTTTGCGCTCATGGTTATCTTTCCCATCCCTCAGACTACTGAAGCTCAGCAAGAGTACTTGGGAAGTATGGAGATTCTCCGAGATATTGAACGTACTATGATGGGAGAACATTACAGCGAAATGCAGTGGCTTATGAGTCAATTCGCTCAAGGAGCGCTCCCGCGCGAAGACGCGGAACGATTAAAAGAACTCGCAGAGCTTCATCCGGAGGCATTTGTTCTCGTGCTTCACCGCCTTGACATGACAGCAATGTTTGAGTTGCTGCAGAATATTCTCCGGGAAATAGATGCCGGAGTAATATAAAGGTCAGATTACTATAACTCATCTTATATCCCAAAATATGGTTAAAACATTTCTTGTGTCGGGACTCGCTCTCTTTATGGTTATCTTTACCATTCCTCAGATTGTTGAAGCGCAGGAGTTTGGGGACCTGCAGACCCGCGAAGAAGTAATGCGATACATTGAGCGGCAAGCAATGGGAGAGGAGCAGCATACAGAAGCAGCCCGTCTCATGCAGCGGCTCATTGCCGGAGTTCTTACAGAAGAGGAAGCGAATCGTCTCGCGGAACTTCTCCGGGAGAATCCGGGTGGAGTCATGATGATGGCGCATCGCATGGGCATGAGTGAAATGGGGGAAATGATGCGGCGGATGAGAGGAGACACACCGGGATCCTAAAGCCCCGGTGTTGTTTTATAGCTTCCCCCGCGCCTTTCTGATATACTCAAAGCAGTTCTCAAGAAAGAGGTGAGCTGTGAGCATGAATCTGAGGTGGAACAACCAGGAGTTTGTGCTGGAGAAGAAATTTCTTCCGCACACGTTTATCGCGTTGCTTGTCGTGCATGCCCTGGGCATTCTGGGCATAGTGCTGGCAATATCGTGGGATACCAGCGGAGGCCTCCTCTGGTACCTTGTGGGATCCTTTGGTGTAATGTATTTTTTTTCCGGGCTGGGGATCACCGCAGGATACCATAGGTATTTTACCCACCGTGGTAAGGGGTTTGAATTAAAATCTCCAATCAAAGTTCTCTTTGCCATAATGGGCAGTCTGGCATGGGAGCAGAATCTTCTGCACTGGGTTCCCATGCACTGGATCCATCATGCCAACGCGGATAAGGAAGGGGATCCGCATTCCCCGATAGTGGGATTCGGCGAATCAGGTTGGGAAAGGGCAAAGGGATTCTGGTGGGCTCACATAGGGTGGCTCATCAGCCCCTACGTATACCCGAAGGCTATGATTAACCAGTTCCGGGCATCCTTGCTCCATCAGCCGGTGGTGATGTTCCAGGCAAAAACGCACCATCTGTGGGCTTTTGGAGGAGTCTTTCTCCCAGCTGTTATCGCCTACCAATTCTGGGGTACGCAGGGATTCGTGCTAACCCTGCTGAATGTGGGTTTTTTGCGAATTATATGCGTATGGAACGCCACCTGGTTCATTAATAGCGGAACCCACATGTGGGGCGAGCGTCCCAATTGGCTTCAAGACTTTAGCACAAACCTATTCCTTTTCCTCTTCGCCTTGGGGGAAGCGGGGCATAACAACCACCACGCTGATCCCCAAAACCCATTCCATGGGAAAGGATGGCAGGATCCGACGGGGTGCGTGCTCCGCGTGTTATGTAATCTAGGACTCGCAACCATAGAAGAAAGGAGGCAAACACGGGACCAGATCTCGTCTGGTGCCATGTAAGAAGGAACCCCAAGGAGCGTGTCTCGCAAGAGCCGCTCCTTGGGGCCACCATTGCTCTTCTTGACAGCTTTTCTGCCTTTTGCTAGAGTTTTCATATCCGGAGACAGCAGGCAAAAGCATAAGTCCTGCCGAGGACCAAGCCCTATCGGGCTCATCTTGTCTGCGGAAACGCGGATTTTTCTATTTTATGCCCAAAACAAAAGCCCAAAAACAAGAGCTCATAACAGCCCTGAAAGAGAAATTGGACGTTCAGAACGCCCTCATATTTGTTGATTACAAAGGATTACCGGTGCAGGGGCTCAACACGCTTCGGAAACAGTTAAAGCCAGCGCAGGGAGATCTGAAAGTTGCAAAGAAAACGCTTCTTGAAAAAGCATTCCAGGAAAAGAAAATTCCAGTGCAAGCAAGAAGCCTTGAAGGGCAGGTTGGAGTTGTGTTTGCTCTCGGGGATCCCATGGCGGCCATCAAAGCAGTGTCTCTGTTCGCGAAGACGAACGAGAAGCTGCGCATTTTGGGAGGATTCATGGATACTGTGATCATTGACGCGGCCGGAATGCTTCATTTGGCGGAACTTCCTTCCAAGGATCAGCTCCGAGCCCAATTTGTTGGAACCCTTGCGGCTCCCTTATCTGGATTTGCGACTGTCCTGCAGGGAAATATTAAAGGTCTTCTGGTGGCGCTGAATGCCATCCAGGAAAAGAAATAAGCACAAAGAGTATTTAAACCAAACACATATGGCAGAAGAAAATAATCAGGAAGTTGTTGAGGTGCCAGAGAAATTCAAGTCTCTGGTAGAAAGCATTGAAAAGCTTTCCGTGCTTGATTTAGCAGACCTCGTAAAGGTGCTTGAGAAAAAGTTTGGAGTTTCAGCTCAGGCCCCGATCGCCGTGGCGGCACCCGCTGTCGCTGGAGCTGCCGGAGAAGCCGCGGAAGAGAAAACTTCCTTTAATGTTACGCTCGCGTCCGTTGGCGACCAGAAGATTGAGGTCATCAAGGTAGTGAGGGATCTTACGGGAAAAGGACTGAAGGAGGCAAAGGATCTGGTGGATGCGGCAGTAGCGGCCCCCCAAATGCTCAAAGAAGGAGCCTCAAAAGAAGAGGCGGCAGATATTAAGAAGAAGCTGGAGGGAGCTGGCGCGAAAGTGGAGCTTTAGTAGGCTCAGCTGTCAAAGGAAACTAAAGGAACCCGGAAATGGGTTCTTTTAGTTTTTAGAGCTCCAGCATATAGACACTTGTGCCGTTCAGAAGATACGCTTTTTTGCCGTCAGAGGATATGGCGGCATCAAGGAGATCATCAAATACGGGGCTCTGGTATTGCCCCTCAACCTCGCCGAATTTCGTAAGTACCAATAGCCGATTCTCCTCAGGGTTGAGCAAGTAGAGATGAGGGAGGGATTCAGCGGTTCTGAGAACAGGAATAGTGCTGACTGCGGGAAATACGGAAACAGCAAATTGCTCTCGCGCGACTCCCCGGTAAAACCGGACAAGGAAGTTTTCTTTGGCCACCCAAATATTTCCGTCTACCGCGAATGTTTCAGCTCCGGGCACAGCGGAAGGATCAGAAGAAGGCTGAATCCATACGAGAGAAGAAGCTGATCCTGCGGGATATCGAAAAATACGTCCATCCCCAGAAAGCATATATAAGCTGTCATAAAACATGTTCATGGCCACAGGCTCAAAGCCAGTGAAGGGAAGAGAGATGGTGCGTTCCCGCCAAACACCATCTTGGAATGAAAGGAGAACATTGGGCTTGGCAAAGAAAAGGAGGGCATCTTCTCCTGCCGTTCCCACAGAAAGATTTCGGTCAGCTTGTACCTTTTCCACTGTTCGGGTAGAGATATTGAGCATCAGGAATGACGCTTGCGCGGGATTATAGCCAACAAGGCGGTCTCCATACGCGAGAAGCCGCGAGGGGGCGGCACCCGCCTCAATGGAAAAATCAAAGAGGCGCACAGGATCTGAGATCACGCGCAATCCGTAGATCTCAGAAAGTTGTTCCCTCAGTTCCGCCCGCAAAGCAAGAAAGCTGCTCTCCAGCGGGTTTTCCGGTTTTGCGTTGGCCTTCACGATCTCCCATGCCTCCTGAAGAAGGATCCCCGCCTGTTCCTCCTTGCCCTCTTGAAAAGCAAGCGCTGCCTGCCGGATAAGCACTTGGGCGTGTGTTTCAAAGCCCCGCGCTTCCTGAAGATCTCTATTGCCCTTTTGGAAAAAGAAGAAACCGCCAAGGAGAATCAGGAGAAGCGCTCCCAGGAGAAGAGCGGTCTTGGGAAACGAAACAGAGGGCCGAAGAAAAGGAAGAGAAGGAAACGGAGGAAACTTTACAGAGAGAGTTGGAATCTGAGGTATCGGCAAACGAGAAAGAGCGGGGAGGGGCATATGGACAAAGCGGCGCTCTCCTTCCTGGAATTGTGACTCCATAAACACAGAAAAGAGAAGGCCTTTGAGGTTTTTTTCCTGTCCCTTGAACGCGTTCCTAAACTTTTTTTCGTCTTCTATCGCGGCGAGCGCGCTCCATACGCCCTGCTTCTTGAGGGAATCATGCAAGTCTTTTGTAAGAACCAAGAAGCGATCTCCCTCGGCGAGTTTTCCCGCGCCAATCGTGCCGAATACTTTGGAAGGATCCGGGGAGGAAGATTCCAGCTGTTTGGCGACATCAGAAAAGGATCCTCCTCGCGCGATCCATAAACGCATCGCTCCCGTCTTGGTGAAATACGCGGATGTGGAACCGTTTTGGGAACACAGCACGAGAACCGCGGCGTTCAGGTTTCCCACCCACTGCACGTTCCCGTTCTTTACTTCCAAGGCAAGAAACGCGTTCGCTTTGCGCAAAGCGGCTTTCAAAGAGGATTCGGGAGCTGGATGCTTGCGTTTGGAGATAAGAGCGGACTCATAGTATTCCTTTTTCAGGAACTGGGCGAGATCCGCGAGAAATTTCTTACTGGAAGGCAAAGCTCCCTGGAGCTCCACGATAACATGGATGCTGCCCCACTGTTGCTCTGCGGGAGATTTAGGGGAGAAGGAGAAGGTTTGCAGAATCCTGTCCTGATTCGCTTTTGGGTTGAAATGGAATTCAAAAAGTTTTGCCATAGGAAACGATTCAATCATTATACTTGAAATCCCGCGGCGTTCAAATGATTGATTTTCCTCAAGATCCGCAGTAGTATGGGAATGAATTTGGGCGTTTAGCTCAGTGGTTAGAGCGCTACATTCACATTGTAGAAGTCGCTGGTTCGAATCCAGCAACGCCCACAACCCTTTTTATCCATGGACCAGCGCATTATTCTCCATATGGACATGGATTACTTCTTTGCCCAAATTGAGGAACGAGACAGCCCTCAGTTCCGTGGAAAACCTTTGGTGGTGGGAGCCGATCCCAAAGGAGGCAAGGGCAGGGGAGTGGTATCCACCGCAAACTACAAGGCTCGCGAGTATGGGATTCACTCAGCTCTGCCTATTTCTCTTGCTTGGAAGGCTTGCCCTCAAGCGATCTTTGTTCCCGTGAACGGCGCCTACTACGCTGAAGTTTCCCAGCGCATTATGAGAATTGTTCGCTCTCTTACGTGTAACCTGGAGCAGGTTTCGTTGGATGAGGCATATGTGGACGTAAGTTTCTTGGGAGATTGGGCAAAGGCAAAGCGCGTAGGGGAGAAATTGCGAAGGGACATTTTTACGGCTGAAAACCTCACCTGTTCTGTGGGCATCGGAGAGAACAAGATGATGGCAAAGATAGCGTGCGAAATGGCAAAACCCTCTTTTCAGCCGCAAGCAAACGGAGTTTTCGTTATTCTTCCCAGCGATACGCAAGGCGTATTAGCTTCCCTGCCGGTGGAAAAGATCCCCGGCATTGGAAAGAAAACAAAGCTGCAGCTGAGATCCTTACTCCGCAGGAGGAATCCTGCGGTAGAAGATCTGCGCGCGAAGAGCAAAAAAGAATTGCGAAAGATATTCGGCAAGCATGGAGAATATATGTATGACAGGGCCCGGGGAATTGATGAGAGTCCGGTCGCGACGGAAGAATCCATAAAGTCCATAGGCAGGGAGTATACTTTTGAGACAGACACGAGAGATCCTGAAACAATCCTGACCGCCTTTAAAGAGATACTGGAAGATATGGCGCTTGAGTTGAAAGAAAAGGGGTTTTCCTGGAAAACAGTTACGGTGGTGTGCCGATTTCAGGGATTTGAGACCCACACCAAGTCAAAAACTCTCAGCGAACAAACAGTCAGAAGAAAAACTCTTCAGAGTGAGGCAATCAAGCTGCTGCTGCGATTCCTGCTTGAAGACCCCCGTCCCGTGCGGCTTGTGGGAATACGCGCTTCCAAGCTTGCGGAGATAGAGGTATAGTAGGGGAATGGATATTGGGATGGTATTGGCGGCTATCAAATGGCATTTTCTGGAAGCTCCGTTTTCTATCGCAAAAGGGGCGCTGAATATTCTTTGGTTTAATTTCCACTACTTTTCGGTGGATACTCTCGTTCGCTCGCTGTTCTCACCCTGGCGGCGCCAAACATGGTCCTACGGAAAAGGTTTTGATCTCGGACGGTATCTTGAAGTATTCTTTTCCAACATGATTTCCCGCGTCATTGGAGCTGTGGTGCGCCTGTCTGTCATTACCTTAGGACTAATCGGCGGCATGCTGGTGCTCGCGGCATCCATGAGCATCCTCTTGCTCTGGTATCTCACTCCAATTGGAATATTCTTTGCTTTTTTCCATGGAATCAGAATACTCTTTTAATATTCAAGGGAGCAGAATTGCGCGAGCCGTGCGTTTTGCGGATCTTTTTCGGGTGTCCCTCCTTTCCCGGCTGCAGCTTCCGTTCCTCGTTTGTTCTGTCCTGCTGTTCTTTTTCTTTTTTATGGGAGAGAACCTGGATGAAAAAACGCTTTCCCTGTTCCTTGGAGGATCTCTGCTTTCCTTGGGATTTTTCGGCATTGTGTATCTCTTGAATCAATTCACAGAACGGCTCAAGAACCAGGCCGGGGAGGCGGTCTCTTTCGCTCTCGCGAAAATCGTTCTCCACGCGAAAACGCCTACCTCTTCTGAGCTTCTTGATGTATTTCTGCGGGAAAGCCCCGAAGCTTCCTTTGTATTCTCCAGAGCCCTACTCTCCATTTCTCAGCTTCGTCAGATACTCAAGGAGCAAAAGCCAGAAAAGGATGCTTCAGTTCAGGAAATACTCCAGGAAGCTCAGAACATCTCCCGAGAACGGGGACATGCCCGCGTTGAAGTGGGGGATGCTCTTGTCGCGCTCGCGAAACACAACCCTTTTCTGCGGCGAATTCTTGTGGAAGAGAACCTTACTGGCGAAGATATCCAGAATCTGGCGGAATGGTTTGAGAAGGTTCAGAAAGAGAGTACGCAGAGAAAGAAGTTTTGGATCCGTGAAAACCTGAGAAGGTATGGATCACTGGGAAAGAACTGGACATCGGGATTCAGTATCACGCTTGACGCTTTTTCCCGCGACCTTACGGAAGAAGCGCGGATAATGGGGTTTCCTCGTTCAGTGGGGCACCAGAGCGAAGTCCAAGCGCTTGAACGCGCGCTTGCCAAAGAAGGGACCACCAACGTGCTCCTCGTGGGGCAGCCGGGATCCGGAAGGAGAAGCATCCTTTTGGAACTCGCGGGAAAGTCCCAGCTCGGAGAATCCCTCCCGGAAGTGAATTACAAGCGCGTCCTGGAGCTTGACCTGGCCCAATTGCTTTCGTATGCCTCCAGCCCCGAGGAAAGCGAAGCGCTCTTGCAGGAAGTATTTTCTGATGTCGTGAAAGCAGGGAACATCATTCTGATGGTAGAGCGATTCCATGATTTTGTGGGAGGAGAAGCGCGTCCCGGAGCTTTGGATATCACGGGAATCCTTTCTTCGTATCTGAATCTCACGAAATTCCGCTTTGTCGCCCTCACGTCCTACGAAGGGCTTCACCGAAACATTGAGCAGAATGCAGCTGTGCTTTCTTTATTTGAAAAGATAGAAGTGCAAGAGATATCTGAACGCCACGCAGTTTCTGTTCTCCAGGATCTTGCCCCGTCCTTTGAACGAAAATATAAACGCTTTATTTCCTATCCCGCGATTCGGGATATCGCGCATCTTTCAGCAGAGTATATACAGGATTCGCCTCTGCCGAGAAAAGCAATCTCTCTGCTGGACGAATCCATGGCCCATCTTGCCCAGACAAAAGACACCATTCTCTTGCCCTCCCATGTGGCATCGCTTGTTTCGCAAAAGACGCAAATACCGGTGGGCCAAATGGATTCCGGGGAGCGCGACAAACTTCTCAACCTGGAACAGCTTATCCACGAACGACTTATTAACCAGGAACAAGCGGTCAGCAGTATCTCCTCAGCATTACGACGCGTGCGCTCCCAGGTTGCCTCGCGCAAAGGCCCCATGGGAAGCTTCTTGTTTCTTGGGCCAACGGGAGTAGGGAAGACGGAAACCGCGAAAGCATTGGCTGCCATCTACTTTGGTTCAGAATCCCGCATGATTCGCCTGGATATGTCAGAATTCCAGTCTGCCACGGACGTTGCCCGCCTTCTGGGCACCACAAAGGAACCGGGACTTTTGACAACTCCCGTCCGAGAAGACCCTTTCTCTATTGTTCTACTGGACGAATTAGAGAAAGCGCATTCCTCTATCCTCAACTTGTTCTTGCAAGTACTGGATGAAGGCCACATCACAGACGGGATGGGAAGAAAGGTGAGTTTTAAAAACACCATTATTATCGCGACCTCCAACGCGGGGTACCAGCTTATCCTGAAAGCAATTGAAGAGAAGGAGGATTTCGCGGAACTCAAAGAGGATATTCTCGCGTTCCTCTTTCGGGAGGGAATATATCGCCCTGAATTTCTGAACCGCTTCACAGAACTTGTTATCTTTGCGCCTCTCACCAAGGAAAATCTCCTGGACATTGCCCAGCTCATGCTCAATTCACTCAAGAAGAATCTCGTAAAACAGGGGATTGAGTTTGTGATCACCGAGGCTCTAAAAGCAAAGATCGCGGAACTCGGGTATGATCCGAAATTCGGGGCACGCCCCATGAAGCGCGTTATTCAAGCAAACGTGGAGAACGCCTTTGCCACAGCCCTCCTCAAAGGAGAGGTCAAAAGGGGGGATAAGGTACAGGTAAACCCCGAGGATTTCTCAATCCAAGTGATGCTTTGAGGGTTGACAGTACTCTAACCTTTGTATATACTTTAGGTATATGGCGAAAACGGTTATCAATATCAAAACCGAGAGAGAAGTAAAGAAGAACGCTCAAAAACTCGCTGAGGAACTCGGGCTTTCTTTGAGCGACGTCATGAACGCGGCACTCCGCAACTTTATTCGTACCCGAGAAGTGCGGGTTTCCTCCGTGCCGCACATGACCCCCGAGCTTGAGGCATTGATTGGACGCGTGGAGAACGATATACAAGCGGGAAAAAATATCTCTCATAAGTTTCGTACTTCTGAGGAATCCAACGACTACCTTGCTTCTCTATGATCGCCCAATATCATAGAACTTTTGAGAAGCAGTATAAAAAGCTGCGCAAAAGTACGCAGCAAAAGGCGCGAGAACGAATTGCGTTATTTCAGGAAGACGAATTTGACCCAACCCTCAATAACCATCCTCTGGAGGGCAAATACCGTGGATATAGGAGCATCAACATAACGGGGGATCTGAGAGCAGTGTACAGGCACCTAGATCCTGAACACTGCCTTTTTATTACGCTTGATACTCACAGCAACCTTTACCGATAATCAAACTAATACTAGTAGTAAGTTGTGTAGGTTCTGTGATAGGGCTTTACTTGTGACTGTAGATTTTGATCTTGGCTCATGAGCCACACCACGTGGCCTATCTGAATGGATGAGTATTCGGGGAGCTGCTGGCGAAGAAGCTCTATGCCCAAAACGGCGCCAGCTCGCATTTCTACCTCTTCAGCACTCCCTTTTGGAATAACCTGGTACGAGTCAACCTTGCCGGCGAGTTGTTGCGCGTACCCTAACACTCCGAAGGCACGCAGGAGTTGAGGCAATTTATAGTCGGCGAACACACAAAGCTGGTCAAAGTTTTTCAAGAATGGACGCTGGGACTGTGAGGTTAAACGGTACTCCAAGTCCAACGCCAGCAAGTGGACAAGTTTTAGAAAAACCACCTCCTCGCCATTATACACTGCGATATCTCTATAAGACGGAAAGCGTTCAAGCAGTAAGCGTGTAAGCAGGACTATGTCATGCCCGGCTGCTTGAAGAAGGTTCTCTACCCGGCCGCCAAAATGCTCCTGCAGGATTTTGCCGTTTTCATTAAGGATCCGCGCACGCTCATCAAGCAGAGGGATTTTAGCTTCTGTGGCGCTTTGAAAGACACGCTCAATATCAGATCTTTCTGCTTTTGCCCAGAAGTTCGCGTCAGTTACGGGCATTTCTTCATCATGCGCGCGCTTGAATGAAGCGCATACGCCATACCATCCGTCCACCTTTTCGCCATTTGGCATTTCAATACCCCATTTGGGCTTTCCGGGTATTGTCCAAAAACAGAAGCCCATCATGTTCTCAAAAAAGATAAGCTGGAGATCAGTTTCATAATCTCCAGTGAGCCAGTGGCCGTGATCCGGAAAGTCGGCATGTTCTTTGAGGTATTCGCCGATCTTTTTGACATTTTCTCCTACTGCTTGTTGACTGATAGACACGAACTTAGCCTGTTCCATAACATTCTTTGACGAAGCAAGAATATGGAAAGGATCGGGTTTTGTAATTGGAAAATTCATAAAGTAAATTATGCTTGAGCTTTCTTTATGAGTCGTTGTGTGAGTTCAACGGGCAAGCCTTCTATACTTTCCAAACTACCTTCAATGCGCTCAATATACGGCTCAATGAGAGGATCCTCAAGCGAGAAAGCCCCTGCTTGTGTAAAGATATTGCCTTCCGCGATAAGTTGCTTGATGACTTCTTCTGGGAATTCCTTAAAGTAGACAGCATTTCCATCATTTTCTGCCACCTGTTTTCCGGTTTCTGTGTTCGTTACCACGGTAGCATTGATTGGTTGAGCAGGGTAATGAGCGTACCCGCGCAGAAATTGTCTTGCCTCCTCCGGCATCTCTGGCTTTTCCAGAATTTTTCCATTCCACCACACCACCTGATCTGCGGTAATGAGAAGTGCCGATTCTTTGATTCTCGGGAGTAAAGCTTCCGCCTTTGCTATTGCAAGCGCCATAGTAAGCTTTTTTGGATCGTCATACCGGATTGCCTTTTCGTTGATATCTGCTGTCATTACTTCAAACTCATACCCCATACGCTCAAGCATCCTTTTCCTTTGTTTTGAGGCTGAACCAAGAATAATTTTCATACAGAGATTTGAGCTAAGTCTCCACCTAAAACTTTTGTAGCCATGATCTTTGCTTCGTGCGCCCAGCGGTATTCGTTTTGGTCCGGCGGCTCATAAAGCAAGAAGATCTTCTTGCGCAACCAATGGGCAACTCCCATCTCCATAAAAGCGGAAGTGCCAATATAGCCTGGAATCCCGTTTTTCGGAAGATTCAGCACGAGCACGGCATCCGCGTCCGCAACTTGCTGAAAACCTTTCCAGATAACGTCATGTTCTCTGCAATACTGGAAGTTTTTCTCCAAGTCATCTATCACTCTCTCATCATTGAGATGGAATTCAACGTCAAAAGGAATGTCTGCCACATATCCAAGTCTTTCCAGCGATTCTTTTGTCTGGAGCATTTCCTTGGCAAACGTCATGCTCCCAATAACCATGATTTTCATAATTTGTCATTGTATCAAAAAACCGAGCCTGCTAAAAGGCGTGCACCATTGCTGTGGAAAATTTAATAAGAGTAAATATTGTATCTCTACCCCGCCGCCACACAGGCGGTTTTTGTTATGGGGAGTATAAGTGGTTGACACGGTTGTTTGGGTGGGATATAGTGGAATTAACGATGTGAGTTGTGGATAAAAGTGGGGAAAAGTCAGTTGAATTGTGGAAAACTCAAATGTTCATAGGCGAATACACTTATTCCATAGACGAAAAGAAACGGCTGGCAATCCCGCCCAAGTTTAGGCAGCTCTTAGGATCGCAAGCGGTGTTAACGCGGGGATTAGACAACTGTTTATTCCTGTATCCGGCAAAAGAGTGGAAAGCATTGGCGGAGAAGCTAAGCAAGCTTCCCTTGGCGCAGGCAGACGCGCGAGGATTTGCCCGCTTGATGCTCACGGGAGCCATGGAAGCGCCTTTGGACAGCTTGGGGAGAATCCTGGTTCCAGATTACCTGAAAGAATACGCTGCCCTAGGCAAGAAAATCGTGGTGGCGGGAGTATTCAATCGCGTGGAAATCTGGGGCGAGGAAGAATGGACCAAGTACAAGCAAAAAGCAGAGAAAGAAGCGGGAAATATCGCAGAGCGCCTGAAAGAGCTTGGGGTATAGTATGCACATTCCAGTATTAAGAGACGAGGTTCTAGAGGTTTTAGATCCAAAGCCGGGAGAGCATTTCATTGACTGCACGCTCGGATCTGGAGGACACACGAAAGCAATCCTGGAAAAGACAGCTCCTGATGGAAAACTCCTGGGAATTGAATGGGATCCGGAAGCGCTGGAGGAAACACGCGGGGATCTCACTTCTTTTCAGAGCAGGGTAACGCTTATCCACGGAAACTACGCGTTCCTGAAAGAGATAGCGGAAGCAAGCGGGTTTTCCCAAGTTCATGGCATCCTCTTTGATCTTGGATTCTCTTCTCCTCAGTTGGAGGAACGGGGAAGAGGATTCTCTTTTCGCAGAAACGAACCATTGGACATGCGATACGATCCCACCCAGCTCCTCACCGCAGCTGAAATTCTCAGCCGCAGGAATATCCTGGAGCTGCAGAAGATTCTCAAAGAATACGGGGAGGAACGATTCGCAAAGAGCATCGCAAAGAGGATCACTGAAGTCCGAGAGAAAAAGCGCATTGCCACCACCGAAGACCTTCTGGAAGTTATCCGAAGCGCGGTGCCAGGATGGTACAGAAGAGATCCCAACATGGCCCAGAGAACCTTCCAAGCACTGCGCATTGCGACAAACGCGGAATTGGAAAATCTCAAACTCGCGCTCCCTCAGGCAGAAGCATTACTTAAACCGGGAGGCCGAGTCGCCGTCATCTCCTTTCATTCGCTAGAGGATCGCATCGCGAAACACTTCTTAAGAAATTCTCCAAACCTGTCTGTCCTAACAAAAAAACCAATCACTCCTTCTCTGGAGGAAATAAAGAATAATCCAAGGTCACGATCAGCAAAACTACGCGCCGCCAAAAAAGAATAATTTTATGTCATCAGTCCTTCCAATATTCACCACAAAAGCGCTCTGGATTGGAGCCCTCCTCTTCCTGGGGATTCTCGCGGCACTGTATGTGTTCCAGATGAGCATGCTCACCCAGATGGCATACATGATTGCCCGGCACGAGACTGCGATCGCGCAGCTTCAGGATACTACCAAGCGCCTGGAGGGGATTATTGCTTCTTCCATAACGTTTCAAAACTATGATACGATAGCGAGAGACCTTGGCTTTGAGAAAGTCCGCAGCATAAGCTATGTGGAGCTTGCGTCTCAACAGGTTGCCCGACAATAATCTCTCATTTGCATGAAAATCAGTACCTGGCGCTCCTACGTCCTTGGGGGACTTCTTATTCTTTTTGGAGGAATAATCATCTCCAAGCTCTTTTCCCTTCAAGTTTTGAACCATGGCTTTTATAAAGCAATGGCCGCGGGGCAGCAGAACATCAGTTCAGTGGGGAGTGGTCTGAGGGGAGAGATTTTCGCGCAGGACAAGCATGGGAACCTCTATCTTCTGGCAACTACCCAGGAAGTCCCATACGCGTTTGCCTCGCTTCCGGAGATTGGCGATGCTCGCGTTGCCGCAGAACAGCTTTCCCTTATTCTAAACCTGGATTTTGCGACTGTGCTCTCGCGCCTTGAAGGAGGGACCAATCTTCACGCGATTCTCAAGCGCGAATTGACCGTAGAGGAAAACTCAGCGCTCAGAGAGGCTCAGCTTCCCGGAATATATGTAAGGTACGACATACGTCGTTTTTATCCGCATGGATCTCTCGCGTCCCATGTTCTTGGATTTGTGAATCAAGACGGAAAAGGGCAATACGGGGTTGAGGAATACTATAATGATACCCTGCAGGGCAAAGAAGGCATTCTTACAATAGCGAGGAATCCCGCCGCGTACCTTGTTTCGCTTTTTCAGGATACCGTGCAAGACGGCTCGGATATCCTCCTGACACTGGATTTTAACATCCAGTCTGCCGCAGAATCCATCCTCCAGGCAACCGCAGCCCGCGTGAAAGCGGAAGAAGGCACCGTGATTGTTTTGGAACCTTCAACAGGCAAAATACTCGCGCTCGCCAATATTCCTTCCTTTGATCCGAATATCTATGGAAAAGCGGAGGGATTGGGCGTATTCCAAAACGCGGCAACCCAAAAAACCTATGAGCCAGGATCGGTCTTCAAATCCATAACGCTGGGCGCGGCTCTTGATGCGGGAGTTATTCATCCTGACACTGAATATACCGATACGGGATTCAGAAACATTGGGGGCAGAACGATCAGGAATTACGATCAGCGCGTCTACGGAAAACAAACCATGACCGACGTCCTGAAGTTTTCCATTAACACGGGAGTTGTATACGCTGAAGAACTTCTGGGCCATCAGCCCTTTCTCACGTATCTGACAAACTTTGAACTTTTCCGGCCAACCCGCGTGGATTTGGCAGGGGAGACGTATTCTGAAAACCGAACATTCAAACAAGGGTACGACGTGAACTTTGCCACCGCCTCTTTTGGGCAAGGAATTGAGATGACGTCTCTCCAGCTCATGCGCGCGTACACCGCTCTCATCGGAGGGGGGAGAATGGTGCGCCCATTTGTCGCAGACACCATTCTGTCCTCAAAGGGAGAAACCAGGAAAACGGAGGTGGAGTATTCAAATCTCATCCTTTCTTCAAAAGCGGCATCGCAAATCACGAGCATGATGGCGCTTGTGACCGAAGAAGGATTTTCAAAAGGAGCGCGCGTTCAGGGGTACTACGTGGGAGGGAAAACGGGAACAGCGCAAGTTGCCTGGTCAGCTCTCGGCGTCTCCAGGGCAGGATATTCAGATAAAACAATCCAATCGTTCATAGGATTTGCCCCTGCCTTCCAGCCCCGCTTCCTTATTCTTGTAAAACTGGACAACCCTGCCACCAGGAGCGCTGAAGCTTCCGCCACCCCCATATTCCAAGAGCTTGCCCAGTATCTCGTGAACTACTATGAGATCCCCCCGGAGCGGGAATAGTGCCTTGGAATTTCTTCTGTATTGTGATATAAAATCAGAGCAAGGTCCCGTCGTCTAGTGGTCTAGGACACTTGGTTCTCATCCAAGAGATCACGGGTTCGACTCCCGTCGGGACCGCTTATAGTATATACTGGAGGAATGTCTCCAGTTCAGAGAATCGCTCACGCGCAAAGCACAACAGCATTCCACGCGGTAGCGCCAGAAACAGCGCGCGTTCTCTTGGAATCAAATTTTGAAATGGGGCTTACGCGGGAACAAGCGCGTGATCGCCTTTCTTTTTTTGGCCCGCACATGCTGCCGGAAGAGAAAATCGCCTCACGGGCCGTAGTATTTCTCCGGCAATTCAGAAGCCCTCTCATTTTCATTCTTGGCATCGCGGGAGCCATTACGCTTGGATTAGGCGAGTATACTGACAGCATCGTTATCTGGAGCGCTGTTCTGCTGAATTCGTTTATCGGGTACTCCCAGGAATATCGGGCGACGCGCGCCATGGGAGAACTGCGCAAGATCGTAAAAATGCGGGCAACCGTGATTCGCGACGGACAAGAACAGGAAATACCGCAGGAAGAGCTTGTCCCGGGAGACATCGTACAGCTCCAATCCGGAAACAAGGTGCCTGCTGACGGGCGCGTTATTACGGCAAACGGATTAACCATCAACGAAGCTGTTCTTACGGGAGAATGGCTCGCTTCTCAAAAGACCGAGGATGAATTTCCTCCCAGGACCGCGCTCGCTGACCGGGAAAACATGGCATACACGGGATCTTTAGTGGAAGAAGGAGCGGGAACGATGATTGTCACCACAACCGGACACCGCACGGAACTCGGAAAAGTTGCTTCCCTGATCGGGGGCATTCGGGAAGAAAAAACGCCATATCAAAGAAAACTTGAGCGCTTCTCCTGGTTTGTCGGGGGAACGGTGTCTGTTGTCGCTCTCCTGATTGTCGTCCAGGGATTGCTCCGCGGAGGAACCTTTGTGGAAATGTTCACCATGGCAGTCGCGGTTGCCGTAAGCGCGATCCCGGAAGGTCTTCCTATTGCCGTAACAGTTATTCTCGCGGTGGGAATGCAGCGCATCCTCAAGAAAAAGGGACTGGTGCGCCGGCTTTCTTCAGCTGAGACTCTGGGCTCTGCCTCTGTTATTGCCACAGATAAAACCCTCACGCTTACGGAGGGGCGCATGGAAGTGGAAGAAATACGCGCGCTGAACGGGCATTCCAAAGAAAGCGCGCTCCTGTCCGCTGCATTCGCGAACGAAGCGTACGTGGAGAATCCTGACGCAATGTTTGAAGAATGGATCCTGAGAGGAAGGCCCACCGATAAAGCGCTTCTCAAAGCGGCTCTGGAGGGAGGGGCGGTGAAACATAAACTTCTGGAAAGTCACCGTTTACTCCGAAAAGCGCCTTTTGACGTAAAAAACAAGTATATTGCCGCCATCCACACCGCAGGGGATAAAACTGTTCTGCATGTTTCCGGCGCGCCGGAGATCTTGGCAATGAAATCTCTCCTTTCTCCTGAGGAGATGCGGAATATTCAGGGCGCGCTTGAGGAGTTGGCGGCACGGGGTCTGCGCGTTGTCGCGGTCGCCCAGCGGACCATTTCTCCTGATCAGGTGAATGGAAGTTGGGAAACGCTTGTGCAAGAGCTCGCGTTTGTGGGACTTATCGCACTGAAAGATCCCCTGCGCCCCGGAACAAAAGAGGCAATAGAATATTCCCGGCAAGCAGGAATTCGGGTTATCATGATCACCGGAGACCATCTGTTAACCGCGCGGGCAGTGGCGCAAGAGCTCAACTTGCCCGCGGAAGAGTCCAATGCTCTGGAAGGAAAAGTCCTGGAGGAATGGTCAGACGAGGAACTCAAGGCCCGCCTTCATGAGATTTTCGTGTACGCGCGCGTAGAACCGGCCCACAAGCTGCGCATCGTGCAGGCATGGCAGGAAATGGGGGAGATCGTGGCAATGACCGGAGACGGGGTAAACGACGCTCCCGCTCTTAAAAAGGCGGATATCGGCATTGCCTTGGGATCTGGAACAGATGTTTCAAAAGAA
>JAUYJF010000028.1 GCA_030688685.1 Candidatus Yanofskyibacteriota bacterium
AATCCTTGCTTTTGATTTTCTGCCTGCCCTGAGCGAAGTTGAAGGGCTTTTCTTGAGAACTTCAAAGAATGCCATTTCTATCCGTGTTTAAATTCCATAACATCCCCATCCTGTACAATATACTCTTTGCCTTCCGTGCGAATCCATCCTTTTGCCATGGCTTCCGCGGTGGATCCTGCCTCTAAGAGTTTTTTCCATTGAATAACGGCTGCCCGAATAAACTTCTCCCGGAAATCGCTGTGAATGACGCCCGCGGCTTCCGGAGCTTTGGCTCCCTTTTGAACGGTCCAGGCGCGCGTTTCATCAGGCCCTGTGGTGAAAAAGGTGATAAGACCAAGCATTGCGTAACACTCTTCAATAAGAAGGGGGAGTCTGGGGGAAGGTATGCTGAGCTCAGCTGCTTCCTCTGGCGTAAGGCCCGCCGCCTCCTGTTCTTCCTTGGCGCTTAACACAACAAAGGGCGCTCCTTTCTCCTCAGCGTATTGCTGAGCTGCCACCGCGTCCCGCGAAGTATCCGCGTTCAAGAGATAGAGAACGGGTTTCGCGGAAAGCAGAAAAAGCTCCTGAATGGATTCTTTGTGCTCTGGATGCTTTTCCATGTAGGCAAAGGCGGAAACCCCCTTGTCCATTTCTTTCTGCAAACTTTCCAATGCCGCTTTATCTGCGACTGCTTTTTTATTCTGCGCTCTTGCTTCTTTTTCCAAACCCCCAAGGCGCTTTTCAATTGTTTCAAGGTCCTTCACCATGAGCTCCACGTGTATGGTTTCCATGTCTCGCACGGGATCCACGGATTCATCTACATGAATAACCTCAGAGTCCGCAAAACAGCGCACCACATGCACAATAGCGTCTACTTCACGAATATGGGAGAGGAACTTGTTTCCCAGGCCCTCCCCTTTGCTTGCTCCCCGCACCAATCCCGCGATATCCACAAACTCTATAATGGTGGGAATAACTTTCTCAGAATGGAAGGCATCCGCCAGTTTCTGCAGGCGGTTGTCTGGAACCTTCACAATGCCCACATTCGGGTCAATGGTGCAGAATGGATAATTCGCGATATCCACGTGCTTCTTGGTGAGGGCTTTAAATAAAGTAGATTTGCCCACGTTCGGCAATCCTACAATGCCCACGGATAGAGACATGCCTCTACCCTATCAAAAAACATCCTGTTTGGCGATTCTCCCCCACCTTCGCTAAGCCAAGCTGAGCGCAGAGAGGGTT
This sequence comes from Candidatus Yanofskyibacteriota bacterium, assembly GCA_030688685.1. GTDB lineage: Bacteria > Patescibacteriota > Minisyncoccia > Minisyncoccales > UBA10102 > JAUYJF01. The sequence goes on from JAUYJF010000028.1 coordinate 1,222, forward strand.
TACCTAAGACAAAGGAGGCGGATTTTCATCTCGCCTCCCTCATATGCAGAGCGCCTCAAGAACCCACGCGAAAACCGGGTTGTTACAGAGGGGTCTGAGCGCCAGGAGTCCAAAGGGCACCAGCAAAAACGCCCGCACCCATCCTCCGGCAAACGTGTACAGAAGGAGCTTGATTACGGGATATCCCGTCACAGCTCCCACAATTCCAATAGATCCTCCCCAAGGCCCCGGAAGCGCGGAAACCACGAACGCAAACCCCCCTACCCGCCATCGACGATCTTGCGCGAAAACCCGAAGAATCCACGGGTCCATACCCTTTATCTTATTGGGTCTCGCGCGAGCGAGAAAATATACGCACACCTCAACTGCGGCTCCCAGAGAGACATACGCAAAGACAACAAGGCCAATCGCGTACTCCCGCGGAAGATACCCGCCAAAGTATTTGAGCGCCAGCAAGACACCCATGATACACAGCAATGTCATGCTCGCAAAGAACAAGTCTTGCTTTTTGCGTAAAAAGAACTCTCTCAAGGAAACCTCCTTTCACTGAATCACCGTGCCCTCAAAGGGCTTCCCTTCCACGGCTCTCTGAAGGTTTTTCAGGACAGATCCGTCCACGATCTTCGCGCGGATCCCCATTTCCTGAGCCAAACGGGAAGCTGAAGGGTCAACAGGAGAGGAAAGCCCGGGAGTCCATTTCTTGGGAATAAGCTTCTGATACTCTTTCCATGAAAGTTCCGGGATTGGGCGCGCTCCCTTGAATTTCTTGGGGTCTTTATCGTACACAAATGCCGTGTCCCCCGCAATAATAACATCACTCGCTGAAAACTTTACAGCCAGCATCACTGCCACATGGTCCGTTGAATGGCCAGGGCGCCATCCGCCCGCGAGATACAAACGTTCTCTCTTTTGTTTCAGAACCGCAGCTTCTTCAGGTGCAGGATCATGATCAATAACAATGGGGTACGCTTCCTTGGCGAAAATAGTGCGGAGCAGATGGGCGTTCAAGCGGGTCGCGTGGATTCCGAGCCAATCCAAATCTTCATTGCTTGATTTTGCGACTTTTGCCGCCCTGCCCACATACATTCTCGCGGTCTTGCCCCCGCCTACCACAAGAATAAATTTCCTTCCGTTCTTTAATTCCCGCAATAAAAAACTCCGGAACTTCCGGAGAAAGGGAACATTTACACCCCCGGCGTCTGACAAATGAGGGACGACCAGCGATCCGCCCAAAGCAATAACCGTGAATTCTGAATTTTTCATATCCCTCGCATACTGACATATTTCTCAGAAAACTTCCAGCTATAAGGGGTCTACTTCCTTTCAGAAATAGACCCCTTAAAACCCTATCCAATATTCCTCTCCTTACGCGGCTTGCTTGACCTTGACTGAGAGGAGTTGTGGATTTACCTCGCGCCCACACTGGACGCATTTGATATATGGCGGTTCGTTGATATCCTTTACTAAAACAAGATCTCCTTGGCAACGTGAGCATGCCTTAAACCAAATCATGCCTCACCTCCTAAAGAGCAATACCCTTCTATACTCTACCCCACCTAAACTTTCAAGGCAAAGCAAGAGGTATTGAATACTTTTCCAAAA
>JAUYJF010000034.1 GCA_030688685.1 Candidatus Yanofskyibacteriota bacterium
AATTGTTTTAGGTTTAGAAAGTTTTTGCCAAGGTTCAATAATAACTAGAATTCCGTGTAGACAAAAGATCTTAGTCAGACAGTAGATTTGACAAGTTTTATTATTTCAGTAAGGTAAGTGTCAGAACACTACAATTTACATCGCAGGAGGGATCGCAATGGATAAAAGTGTGCGTTTGTTTGTTGCGGCGTACGCATTCTCAGAGGACGGAGCAACTCACTTCCTGCTTCCTGGCAGAGAAGTCAAATTGGAGGGAGCAGAAGAAGTGCTCCCAATTCTCTTACGGCAGTGCGATGGCTACCGAATGGCAGAAGAAATCGTATCCTTAACGGCTGAAGAGACAGGGTATGCTCAAGCAGAACTATGGGAGCTGGTCGAGCAACTTCTTGCTCGCCAAGTGCTCATAGGGAGCACCCAACACTATCTCTTCTTTCATAGAGTTTCTGCCAATCCGATGCCCTTCTCGCATCAGTTTTCCGAAGAAGAAATTGCTCGGATGCTTGCGGAAGGAGAAAGCTTCCTTATGCAATCTTCTTTGCAGCCGACGACTTCTCTCGAGAAACTTCTTGCGCGACGAGAGTCGACGCGAGAATTTACGGGGGAATTCCTTTCTCAGCAGGAGGCGGAACGGCTTGCGTGGGCTATTTATGGGAAAACCCCGCGAGCTAACTCTTTCCCTGAGAGTGCTATCGGGCTTGGCACGGTACCTTCTGGCGGTGCCCTGTATCCCTTGCGCCTCTTTGTGTTAAAGCCGTCTAATAAGGAGAGGGAGTGGGAATGCTTTCGGGCAGGTTCTGAGGGTCTGGAAAAGACAGTAACCACGACATACGAAGCCCTTGTCCGAGTGTTCCTCAATGATTCAAACCTGCTGGAGGGCGTAGGTGCTGTATATGTGCTTGCCTGCGAGTTCCAGCAGACGACCCAGAAGTACGCGAATCGCGGCTATCGCTACGCAATTCTTGAGGCGGGACACGCTGCACAAAACGCCTACCTCTGGTGCGTTGAGCAGGGACTCGGGGTGGTAGAGGTTGGAGGATTCTATGACGAAGAACTTGCCCAACTTCTCTCGCTCTCTTATCCTGACCAGGCACCGCTCACTACTCTGCTCGTAGGAAGGAGAAAACAATGAGGGTTCAGCTCGGAGAAAACTGGCATGCCAGGCCAACCCAAGAAGGCCTCGAGTTAATGGCTCTAGAGCGAAACATCGCTCTGGAGCTATCCGATCTTACTTTCCGGGATCAGCTGATCGCTGTCCTTGGAGGGGAAGAAGATGTACCCGCAGAGAACAACGCTTTCCAGGAGACCCTGCGACAGCTAGAAAGGGCGGGTGCTCTCTCTTTTGTAGAGCAAGGTCCTGTTAGCGAGAAGCAACCAGTTGGAGGGGCGAGAAATGTAGTGGATGGGATACGGCGCGAGCTTGTAGGGCTTCGAGGCCCGGTATCGGAAGTATACTGGCTTGACCCGAAACAGTCACGTCTTTCTCTCTCCAGGACTCATCTATTCACTGCGCGGTACAAGGAGGGGATAGGCGAGATGGATGCATGGGCTGGAGGAAGTGATGTAAACTGGGAAATGGCAGAGCTCAAGGCCATTATGGAAGCGCTGGAAAGGTACGCAAGCAGCGTTGTTCCCAGGGCAGAACTTGTCGAAGCGACCCCGAGAGAGCTTGGCGCCCAGATGATTGATCCAAAGCGGGTGGTTGCTTATTCTGAAGCCCAGTATCGGAATGAGTTCCCACTGTGCCCCTTTGGTTCAAATAAAAAATACTGGTGGGGGAAAGTTACATTAGCCGGATCATCGGAAGAGAGGTTTCTGCCGGCTGAATGTCTCTACTATCCCCTTCCAGAGGAGCTTGCACCAAACCGCTATACCTTCGCAAATTCGTCGGGAGTCGCTGCGGGCTTAACCTGGGAAGATGCTTTCGCGCGGGGACTTTGCGAATCCATCGAACGAGACGCCTTCATGCTTGTATGGTTTGCTCGGTTGAGTATGCCCCGTATTGATTCCCACACAGTTCCCGAGGAGCAGCGGGTTCGAGTCGATATGCTGGAATCGCTTGGCTACCGGGTGTATCTGGTAGACATGATCCTGAGTCCAGCGCCAACGATTCTTGCGATTGCGGTGAGCGAGAAGGAGCGCCCTTCTCTTGTGCTGGGCGCTGCAGCAAACTTCAATAAGGAGCTGGCAGTAGCAAAAGCTCTGAGTGAGCTTGAACACCAGCTCTACTGGGAATGGCGCAATCCTGGGAATGTTTACATCATCACAGACCAAGAAGAAGTGCGTGGAGTTCTCGACCACATGGCGCTTTATGCGTCTCCGAAACATCTGGACAAGGCATCTTTTCTCTGGAAAGGAGGTTTGATACCGTTCAGTGAAAATCCGGAGGACGAAAAGCTAACACTTCAAATAGTGATTGAGCGACTTGGAAAGGAGGGTATTCGAGAAATCGCAACGGCAGATCTAACTCCCCAACACTTGAAGGAGGCCGGAGTAAGTGTGGTTCGCGCTATTCCTCTTGGCCTCGTGCCAATCTCTTTCGGTTATGGCATGGAGCCTTTGGGGATGCCTCGATATAGAAAGGTGGCCGGACAAAGTTCCTGGTGGTCAGAAGGACACCCCTTTACCCATCCCTTCGCATAGGCATTCTCTTCTCTTGATCTGAGGGGAGGAATGGCTTAATATGGAGTTATCGCCGATTCGCAGTGGTGTTTTTCGCATCTACTGCAGAAAGGAGGTAAAGATGGGAAAGCTCCAGATCAGAGTCACAGAAAGACGGCTTGGCGATGAGCTGTCTGCTGTCAAGCCATGCTCCTGCCAGCCAGGCGGAAGTGGTGGGGGCAAGTCTGGTGGCTCAAGGAACGGTCTAGCCAGCAAATGCGCTTCGAACAGCGGCAAGAGCCACGGCTAGAAGTTCCATACCGCTATGGCAGGAACGCCATGGCAAAAAGAAGGGGAGGGCCCTAAAGCCCTCCCCTTTGTCTTGCCCTAGCTTTTAAGCTTTTTAGCGAAAAGTATTTGCCATTTAAAGTTACCGCTTCCAAAGAACGGATGTGGGAAATACTTTCAAGCGGGCTTTTTCTCAAGAGAACAAGATTTGCGGTTTTTCCCTCTTCGATAGTACCAAGCTCTGACTGGACGTTGAGCCATTGTGCGGCATTGTATGTCGCCGCTTCTAGCGCTTGATAAGGTTTCAGGCCAGAACTTACGAGAAGTTCTAGCTCTTCTATCAAAGAAAACCCGGGAATAACGAAAGGATTTGGCGTATCAGAACCCGCTAAAAGATTTCCATTTCCTGTAAGTGATGGTAAGATATGTCTCGTTTGCGCATACAAAGTTTTGATGTTTTTAAAATAGAGAGAAGGCAAGTCCCGAACATTTTCTGCGCTTTTCGGATGTTCAGGATTCCATATGACTTCAGTATAGCGTTTTGAGAGATATTTTGTTTCCTTGACTTTCTCGAGTTTTTTATAATTAGAAAGCTCACCCATTTTTTCATCCACTACGAGTGTGGGGCAGAAAGAAACGTACCTATTTTTTTTAAGTATAGTGCTAAGCTTTTGTAATTTTTGTTTATTTATTTTAACATTGGTAAATTTTCTCCAGCCAGGGCGTGTTTTTAGGTGTGCGTCTATGGAAGAAATCTCAACGACATGCTCAACGAAATCGTACATATGCTCAAACCCATCCTGACCTAAACTAAGGCCCTCTAATATATCAATCGATTTGGGAAGGTGTCCTGTTACTTTTAATCCACGCAGATGAGCCTCAGAAAGGATTATCTTATAGATCTCTGGCTTGAGCGTGTGATACACCTTAATGAAGTCGGCGCCTTTTTGCTTTAACTCTTTTACCGCGTTTTTCGCTTCTTTTTTAGATCGGATTACCCGAAATCCTTTCCATAGCGGTGGATTTCCTTCAAGAATTGGTCCGCATACAAACATGCGGGGCCCAAGGACCTTTCCGGTATTTACACCCTCTCTTAGCTGGAAGATACTCTCCTGTGTGTTTCCCATCTCGCGAATAGCGGTAACCCCGTTCATTAGGAACAAAGGGAAAAATGATTGTGAGTATAAATGAACATGCATATCGAAGAGCCCTGGCATGAGAAATTTTCCCGAGCCGTCTATGAGTTTATGGCCTGAGAGCACCTTCTGTCTCTTGCTTGGAGATATCCTTGTAATTTTTGATCCTTCAATGCAAACATCGTATCCTTGAAGGACTCTATGTCCTGGCATGGGGATAACGCTAACGTTTTGAATCAAAAAATCAGGACTCATCATATATTGGCATAATACCTCGCATTTCTATTAAAATACAATATACTTTAATATGTAATTTAGAAAAAGGAGCAGACACAATGGTAAATGAAGCCCTGGACGCGAAACTCAATAAGCGCCAATTGTTTTAGTTTAATTTCAAAACTGTTCGCATAACCTCATGGGAAGATATGATTATCAGGCAGCTTATTGCTCTCCAGCTAAGACAGTAAGCGTGGCAAACGCGCGAATAGATAAGATGGCGTCCAAGGGACGCCATCTTTTAGCGAGAGGCGAGGGAAGACACGAAAGGGACGTGGTTCCTGTTGTAGTCTTCCATGCCGAGTGGGTTTTTTCCTCCGAAGTCCTGGATTTTTAGCAGGCCAATCGCAGGAGAGTCCAATGTCACGAGTTGATGAGGAGCTTTGGGGTACGCAATACTGCTGTCTCCCGTTTGGAGAAGTACCCCGGATGGGAATTCTTCCGTATAAAGTCTTGCACGCCCCGCGAGGATAAAGAATCTTTCCTCCTTTTTTGAGTGGCTATGACAGGAAGTCACACAATAGGGAGGGAGGTACTGAAGCAATACTCCTATGCTCCCTTCCACGGATTGCGCGTAGTATAGCGCAGCTGATCCTGGGGATCTTGGCCACCCTTCCTGGTCAACACGTTGGAAGCCGTGAAGATCCAGAAAGCAGAATCCATCGCTGAATGGAATCTCAATTCTTCTAAACCCATTACTTGATACTGTATTTTGAAAGGAACAGACAACCTCCACCCGGAAGGATCCTGTGTCAATAACCACGTCGCGCCTCCTCAAGATTTTCCCACAGGCGGGGCCGGTAGTTCTAAACTACCAAAAGCAAACACAATTGGGAAGGATTTCTTCTCTCTAAAGAGTTTCCAGAATTTATTGACATGACATCTCTCTTTCAGTACTGTAACAATAGCGACCAGATCCTAGTTTGGCGTACCAACTACAAAAGAGGGGGAGAATGCGATGACTACAATCCTGATGACCGGTGTGACCGGCACAGTAATGGGTCCTGTTGCAGCCCTTCTCCTCAAAGAAGGGCATACGATTCTGGCGCTGGTGCGTTCAGGGTCCCGAGTTCCCACGGAAATCAGCTGCCATAGAAGATTCGTAGTGATTCAAGGAGATATCACCGAGAATCTCGCTGGTGTCCTCCCGAGCTTTGTTGGCGAATGGCGCGGAAAAGTGCACCAAGTTCTTCATGGGGCGGCAAGTGTCAAATTCATTGAAACTCCGCAGAAGGAGGTGTGGAGAACTAACGTAACGGGCACGCAGAATGTGCTGTGGCTTGCCAAACAGCTCGGTGTGCCACAATTTCACCACGTAAGTACAGCTTACGTGTGTGGAGACTCTGAGTTCTTTTCAGAAGACGACCTACCGGTGGGTGTTGGCAGGAATGCATACGAGGAGTCCAAGATTGTCGCTGAACGCATGGTGCGGGAAGGAGGTTTTTCTTACTCTATCTACCGCATCCCAGTGGTGGTGGGAGACTCCCAGACAGGGATGATTTCTTCTTTTACCGGGTACTACGGGTTCTTCGCGCCGTTCTTTGAACTCCATCACGCACTTCGTCAAAAGTGGGTGCGGGAGCCAGAGAAGTTGGGGCAGGCAGGTATCTGGGTGAAGGAAGGAAGAGTGTACCTTCCTATTGCTGTTCCTTGTAGCCTGAGAGGTCCGCTCAATATCGTGCCTCTTGATTGGGTCGCGAGAATGATGAGTCGTGCAGTGACATTGCGTGCGGAGGGTGAGACATTCCATATCACTCACCCTAACCCTCCCGCGGTCCGCTCTGTCATAGCAAACTCTCTAAGGTACCTTGGATTTGACGGAATGCGGCCTGGCGAAGAGCCGTCTGGGCGCGAGGAAGGCCTTGCGCGGTCTCTTCAAGAAGGAATTCGTCGAAACATCCAACCCTACCGTCCTTATACGACAAAAGAAAGAGAGGTTTTTCATGACAAGAGGCTAAGGGAGGCGCTCGGAAGCTCTTATGAAGAGCCTCCTTCGATGCTCTGCCTAATACCAACGCTCCTGAGGTTCGCGCTTGAGCGCAACTTCGGAAGAAGCGAAAAAGTGAGGGTGTGATGCTCCGGCATCCACCCTCCTTTTCATTCTATCCGCATTTGGGTACAATTTGATAATGAATCTTTTCGCAATATCAGGTTTATTGATCGGTATCAGCAGTATTTCTATGGCAGTGCTGATGCTGATAATCGGTAAACAGAGATTCCATCATATATGGGGACTTTTTTGTGTCTCGGTTTCTGTTTGGGGATTTGGCGCTTATCAGATCGCAACAACACAAAATATTGCAGAAGCTGATATGTGGTGGAGAATTACGCACATTGGGGTAATTTTCATTCCCATTCTTTTTACTCATTTCGTATACGAGTTTCTCAGGCGAAAACAAAAACCCCTTATTCCGATTCTCTATGTACTCGGATTTCTTTTTTTATGGGCTAATTTTTTTTCCGATCTTTTTATAGCGAATATGCGCTGGGTGTTCAATCAATTCTATTATGACTCACCTCCTGGAATTCTCTATATACCATTTACAGCACTTTTCCTCTGGCTTGTTTTCTGCACCCATTTTCTGCTCTGGAAGGCGCTGAAAACCGCCTCTGGATTAAAAAAAATTCAAATCCAGTACTTTCTTATCGGAATGGCAGTAAGCTTTGCGGGAGGAAGCTTGAGTTTTCTTCCCGTATACAGGATAGATCTTTATCCCGTACTTAACATTTTTGCGTTTCTGTATACTCCCATTGTTACCTACGCAATTCTCAAAAACCAGCTGTTTGGAATCAGGACAATTTTTACGCAACTTCTTGTCGGACTTATCTCAGTACTTCTTTTTGTTAACATTTTTACCTCTCAAGCTCCCTTTGAATACATCTGGAAAACTGTTTTGTTTGTCGCGTTTTTGAGCGCGGGATATCTCCTTATTCAAAGTGTCCTAAAGGAGGTGCGCCAGAAAGAAGAGCTTCAGAAACTTACCGAGAAGCTTGCTCTCGCGAACGAAAATCTTATTAAGCTGGACAAGGCAAAGACAGAATTTGTTTCCATTGCTTCCCATCAGCTGCGTACTCCTCTCACGGCGGTGAAAGGATATCTCTCCCTCATCCTGGAGGGGTCATACGGCAAAGTTTCAAAACAGGTAGCGGACCCTCTGAAAAAAATGTATGAATCCAACGAACGACTCATCCATTTAGTAAATGATCTTTTGAATATCTCACGTATTCAGTCTGGAAAAACAGATATGGAATGGGGGAGTATTGATATAGAGAAGTTGGTTCTGGATATTATGGAGGAGCTTAACGTTAAAGCAGAGGAGAAAACCATAGAGCTCAAATTGGAAAAACTCACGCCTTCCCTCCCCATGATTCAAGTTGACCGGGAAAAAATCAGGAACGTTCTGCTCAATATCATAGACAACGCGATTCGCTATACAGAACAGGGGAGCATCACCATACGCGTGGCGCACGCAGACGGCTCTGTTCGCATCGCGGTCCAGGATACGGGACAGGGCATGACCAAAGAAGAAATCGCTCCCCTCTTTGAAAGTTTTACGCGAGGAAATGCCGGACAAAAAATGTGGACAGAGGGAACAGGATTAGGGTTGTATATCGCAAAACAGTTTATCGCAATGCACAAAGGAAAGATTTGGGCGGAGTCTGAAGGGAAGGGGAAAGGGTCCACCTTTTCTATAGAATTGCCTATTGAGAGATCTCATGCATAAAGCACTCTTGCTTCTTAGAAACATCCCCAAAGGGAAGGTAGTCACATATAAAGAGCTGGCGCGTGCTGCCGGCACTTCCCCGCGTGCTGCCGGAAGAATTCTTGCCAGGAACCCTGATCTCAAGACATGCCCATGCTATAAGGTGGTTGCTTCAAACGGGGAACTTCGGGGATACAGCGGGCCCGGAGGACTTGCCGGAAAGAAAAAACTTCTGGAAAAAGACGGAGTTGCGTTAAAGAACGGAAGAGTAGTGCCGGATTCTTTTTTTACCTTTCCTGAATAAAAACAAAAAAGACCAACTTTTTTAAAAAGCAGGCCTTTTTTGTTGCAGCACACGTATAAGCCGAATTCTGTCTGGGACGGCCATCTATCTGTCCTGGAGATTGCTCTTCAGGATCAAGCGAGCTACCGTTGCCAGGATTTCCGCATGATCGCAGATTTCCTGGTTTGCTCTTGCACCCTGCCAGGATTTAGCCGTTTCACCCCTCTGTTTCCAGAGGACTATCCCCGAGGGGATCGCCTAGCCTTTCGGCCACGCGCGTCTCTGCTCGCACCTCTCGCATTACTGCGGCCGGGTGTTACCCGGAGCAATTCACCCCGCAAGGCGGGGGAGTGTTCGGACTTTCCTCTCCCAATTACTTGGGAGCAGCCGTCTAGTGTGCTGCAACAATTCTATAAAACCATTTTTCTCATTGTTTGTCAACTCCAAACCTATTAATACAGCGCTGCCCCCGGGAGCTTGTAGCGCATTCCAGAAGAAGACTCAAAAAAATAGTCAGGCAATTCTCCAACGACACGGATTGTTCCGTTTGCTTTTTGGATTTTCACAAGGTTGTCCGCCGTGTCTAAAAATAATCTTGCCCAGCTTCCCGGAGGATTTGAACCTGGCGCTGGCATGGCAGGCAAATCAACATATCCCTCTATTGTCGCGTTTGCGTCCACCGCGATGCTTCCCAGAATAAGTCCTCCTTGTCTTATTTGTGCCGCGGGTCCTTCGTGCAGAGGTTCCTGGGAATTGTTGCCGGGAGGTATTGCTGCTGGGAAAGAAAACGAATCAGAAAAACTCGGCAAGAGCATGACGCTTATTCCAAAACCCACCGCAAGAGAAAAGAGAAAGTTGTTTTTATCCATACCGCTTAGGTTACTACCATGCCCATACGCGCACTTCTCCCCGCGCGCCATTCCCCCCGGCTCCAGAAAGGGTTTCACTCGTGTCAGTTCTTCCATTTGATCCTCCTCCCCCTCCTCCTCCGCCAGGGGTAAAGCCGTTTTGGGCATCGCTTGCGCCCCATCTTCCGCCTTGTCCTCCTGCTCCTCCGCGACCCTCATTGAATGGGCGGTCTGCGGCAAAAGGGAATACGGCAGGGCTTATGTTCGCGTATGATCCTCCCGCTCCCCCAAAATATACATTGTCATTACAGGTTATTCCTCCTCCGCCTCCTCCGCCAGATCCTCCGTACGCGGAGCTTCCTCCCGCTCTCGCGGTACCCTGGTTAGAGGATCCTCCACCTCCTCCTCCGACGTATACCATAGAGGGGGCATTACTGCTGGCTGTTCCTCCAAAAGAATCTCTCGCTAATTCTACTCCGCCCACCAGTGCGCCTCCGCCCGCGCCTCCATCTGTTTGTACGGCCTCCCGTCCCAACAAGCCACCTTTTCCGGTTACGAGGGTTCCAAACGTGCTTGCCTGTCCGTTTGTGCCTGGGTTTCCGGTGCTGCAGCACGCGATTGTGGGTCCTCCCGATCCACCCGTTCCCACTGATACTGGAACCGAGCTTGGCACTGCCGATGCTTTAAAGAGGGCAAAGCCAAGCCCGCCGCCCCCTCCACCTTTTCCTCCAGGGTAGGGACAAGCCATTACGCGCGCTCCGCCTCCTCCTCCGCCCCCTCCTCCGATTGCTTCCACATACACCCATTCTATGCCCGCGGGTTTTGTCCAGGTGAAACTTCCCGGGGAGTCATACAGAAAAAACTGCACTTGTCCCCGTTCTAATACCGATACAGTCCCAGCCGAGTTTTTCAGCTTTAAAGCGCCGCTCACGCTCTCAAAGAACATTCTTGCAATTCCACTGCTGGGGGAGCCGGGCTGGGCAATGTTTTGCAAGTCAATATACCCCCCAATTGCCGCGGATCCCTCCACCAGAAGACTGGGAAGGCTCAGACCTCCCTGCTTGATTTGCGGCTCTGATCCTGTGGTAAGGGGAGGAGACACGTTTTCGGCGGGCGGGTTTGCCGTTGGCGACTGAAAGGCAAGCGCCACAAACGCGCTTCCTAACACCAAGCCTGCCGTAACGCCAAGCACAGGAACTATCTTTTTTGGGATTGCCAGGTTCATAAAAGAAGGTTGGGAAAAGATTTTACTCGTTATTCTGTAAACGTTCCAAATACTCCAGCATTTCCTGCGGCGTATAGTTAAATCCTTCTCCCTCCTGTTGCAGCCGCTCAAGCACGTCTTGTTTTTCTTCCTCTGTATATTCCAGGAGGGGCTTTGCGGGTCCCTGTTCTTGAGGTTCTGTTTTTTGTTTTTCCCGCATAGACCAAACAAGGATTCCGATCACAGCGACAAGAAGCGTAATGCCAATGATTTTTCCAATATCTTTTTTTGTCAAAGCCTTTCCAAACACGTTCATGTATTATCGCATAGCAAATCTCATTGTCAAAACGCGGCGGGGGCGAGTTGAAATCTCAGGGAAAATACAGCAGAATGAAGCAGTGATTTCCCGCATTTTCAGCTCACAGGCAGCTGGCATAACCTCAGCATCTCTCATTCTCGCGGCTTCCGCTCTTCTTAGCCGCCTTTTTGGGTTGCTGCGGGATCGCCTTTTGGCCGGGATGTTTGGAGCAGGAGAGGAGCTGGATATGTATTTTGCGGCATTCCGCATTCCGGATTTCATCTTCGCGGTGTTTGTGCTGGGAGGTCTGAGCGCGGTGTTCCTACCGCTGTTTTCAGAATACCGAGAGAAGAATTCCAAAGAAGCCTGGGAATTTGTGAGCAACCTTTTGCATGTGCTCGTGATCGCGCTTGGCGCGCTTGCCCTGGTTCTCGCGCTTTTTGCTCCGTATCTCATTGGGTTTGTGGCTCCGGGATTCACGGCAGAGCAAAGGGAAACAGCAGCTTCCCTGACCCGCATCATGCTCCTGAGCCCCATCTTGTTTGGTATGTCTTCTGTGTTTTCGGGGGTCCTCCATTATTTTAACCGGTTCTTTGCGTATGCCCTAGCTCCCGTGGTTTATAACCTTGGGATTTTGGGAGGCATTTTCTTCTTCGCTCCCTCCCTTGGTATTTGGGGGGTCGCGTGGGGCGTGGTTGCGGGAGCCTTCCTGCACCTGGCAATCCAGGTTCCGGCGGCACTGGTTTCCGGATTTTCATGGAAACCAAAACTGGATATTAAAAACTGGGCGATCCGCCGAGCCCTTGCGCTTGCTCTTCCGCGCACCATTGGCGGAACCGCCTATGAAATAAACCTGATCGCAATGACCGCGTTCGCCTCTTTTTTGTCCGCGGGAAGCATTGCGGTTTTCACGTTCGCGGACAATCTGCAGCACGCCCCGGTTGGATTCATCGGCGTTTCTCTCGCGTTAGCTTCCTTTCCCGTGCTTTCCCGGGCGTATGCGGCAAAGCAGAAGGAGGGGTTCCAGGACGCGCTTCTCTCTACCGCGCGAAAGGTCGTCTTTCTCGTGTTCCCGATCTCTGTTTTTCTCTTTCTCTTCCGAGAGTATATCGTGCGCCTTATCTTCCGCACGGGGGTCTTTGGCTCCCAAGACGTCCAGCTGGTGGCCGCGGTGTTCGGCGTCTTTACCCTGGGCATTGTGTTTCAGGCTTTGATCCCCTTGTTTGTCCGCGCTTTCTTTGCCCTGCAGGACACCAAGACTCCCACGCTGATTGGCATTGCCTCTGTCTGTTTTAATATTCTTGCCGCCTTTGTGTTGTTTCAAGCGTTTGCCGGCTTTGAGAATATGAGAATTCTTGCTTTGCCCGCGGCGCTCGTGGCGTCCGGATTTCTGCAATGTTTGTTCCTCGCGTATTTTCTTTGGAAGAAAACAAAAACCGCGTTTTAGAACCTATGGATATCAGAAATTTTTGCATCATCGCGCATATTGACCACGGCAAGTCAACCTTAGCTGACCGGTTTTTGGAATTAACCAAGACCGTGGAGCAGCGAAAGATGCAGGAGCAGTATTTAGATCGCATGGATCTGGAGCGGGAGCGGGGCATTACCATCCAGATGCAGCCGGTGCGCATGAAAATGGCATCAGGAACCGTTCTGAATATGGTGGATACGCCAGGACACGTGGATTTTTCCTATGAGGTTTCTCGTTCTCTTGCCGCCGTGGAGGGCGCCTTGCTTCTGGTGGACGCGACCAAGGGCGTGCAGGCCCAGACCTTAGCTCATCTCAATATCGCCAAGAAACTGAAGCTCGCCATTCTTCCGGTGGTGAACAAGATAGATTCTCCTCTGGCTCGTGTAGATGAAACGGTGGCTTCTCTGGAGGATTTACTTTTGATGCCCCGCGAGGATATGTTTTTCATCTCCGCAAAGCAGGGAACAAACGTGGATAAAGTCCTGAATTCTTTGGAAGCCAGGATTCCTGCTCCTCAGGGAGACGCGCAAAAACCTCTCAAGGCCTTGGTATTCGGGTCCACGTACGATGCCTTTAAAGGAATCATCGCGTATATCAGAATCTATGACGGAACGCTGAAGGCGGGAACCAAGATTCACCTTCTGGGAACCGGAGCTTCCGGGGAAGCAAAGGAGGTTGGCTACTTCTTTCCCCAGATGCAAGCGTCTTCAGAACTCTCCGCAGGGGAGATTGGATACGTTGCCACCGGATTAAAAGATTCAGAAGCCATTCGCACCGGAGATACCCTTACCGTAGTTCCTCTGGCGGGAACACAGCCTCAGGTTGCCGCGCTTTCTGGGTTTCAAATTCCAAAGCCTGTGGTATTCATATCCCTGTACCCGGAAGACGCGAACGATTTTGATCTCCTGAAAACAGCTCTCGGAAAACTCAGACTGAATGATCCTGCGCTTAGTTATGAAGTGGAGGCAAAGGAAGCTCTGGGAAGGGGATTCCGGTGTGGATTTCTGGGGATTCTCCATTCTGAGATTATCGCAGAGCGCATCCGTCGCGAATTTGATTTGGATATCATCATCTCTCGCCCATCCGTGGAGTTCCGGGTGCTTGAATATTCCGGCAAGGGAACCATTGTCCGCACCCCCTCTGATCTTCCTGATCCCGCGCGCATTATGGAGACCAAAGAACCCTGGGCGATCGTGGAGGTGATAACCCCCCTGGAATTCCTTTCTCCTGTCATGCAGGTCTTAGAACAGGCAGAAGGCGTGCAGAAGGATATGAAAACGATAGGGGATACCACACTTCTTTTCTACGAAACTCCTTTGCGCGGAGTGATCGCGGATCTCTACGATAAGCTGAAAAGCGTCAGCAAGGGAATGGCTTCAATGGATTACGAGGTCGCAGACTGGAAACTCGCGGATGTGGTGAAGCTGGAGATTCTGATCGCGGGAAGAGCTGAGGAAACGCTGGGAGCCATTGTCCCGCGGGAAAAGGCATTCGCGGAGGGCAAAGCAATCGCGGAGAAACTAAAAGAGCACATGCCCCCGCAGATGTTTGATGTTGCCATTCAAGCCGTGGTTGGAGGGAAAGTTCTCGCGAGAGAAACAATCCGCGCGAGGCGCCGGGATGTTACAGCTCCCCTGTACGGAGGAGATGTTACTCGCAAGCGTAAGCTCTTAGATCGCCAGAAAAAAGGCAAAAAGGAACTCAAAGAAAAAGGGCAGGGGAGAATTGTCATTCCTCCCTCGGTCTTGTTGAAGGTGTTTCGCTCCTCATAAGCAACCTTGAGAAATAGGAGTTTTCTGTTAGTATAGGAACTGAGGAGCAACCAGAAAGGAGAGCATGCTGAGGGCCACAAGCAGCACCAGCATGATCCAAAAGGCGCGCAGAAGTTTGTGGGAATTCATATAGCATATGGTAGCAAAAGCAACGCGATACCGTAAAGAAGCGAACCTTTCTTCTCTTGCGCTGGCAGCGCTTTTTATTGCGATCGTGGGGGTTATTGGCACAGCTCTGGTGGCGCAGAACGCGCGCATGATTCAGAAACGAGCTGAGCTTACAAGAACTCTGGAAAGTTTGGAGGCGCGGGTTTCAGTTCTCGGTGAGCGAGAGGAAGACTTGCAAGCCGCGGTTGACCAAAACGAAGATGAATTTTTCCAGGAAAAGGTGCTCAGGGAACGGGGACTGTACCAGAGGCCGGGAGAACAGGTTGTTACCATTCTTTCCGCAGACGAAGAAGAATTTGAAGA
>JAUYJF010000038.1 GCA_030688685.1 Candidatus Yanofskyibacteriota bacterium
TTCTGTATTACACTAGGAATGCACTATGAAAATCCTTGGCATTGAAACCTCGTGCGATGACACGGGAGCAGCCCTCTTGGAAGGAGGCAGAAATACGGCCCAAATCCTTTCAAATGTGGTTGCTTCTCAGATTGAAATACACCAAAAATACGGCGGAGTGTATCCCACCTTGGCAAAACGCGAACACCAAAAGAACCTCCCCCTGGTGTTTACGCAAGCCCTGGGAGAATCCAAGCCTGATGCCATTGCCATAACCTACGGCCCCGGTCTTTCCCCGTGTCTATGGCAGGGAATTACCTTTGCCCAGGAAAAGGCACAAGAACTCAATATCCCGCTCATACCGGTTAATCATATGGAGGGGCACTTGCTCGCTGCTCTCCTGTTTTCAGGAAAGGACCAAGAGTTTGAAACCGACATCTCTCATGAGCTTCTTCCGGCGCTCGGACTCTTGGTATCCGGGGGCCACACAGAACTCATTCTCGTTGAGAAACTTGGAGCGTATAAGATAATTGGCGAAACAAGGGACGACGCGGCAGGAGAAGCGTTTGATAAAACAGCTCGCATTCTCGGGCTTCCGTATCCTGGAGGGCCGGAGATAGCAGCAAAAGCAAAAGAATCTAAACAGAATACGTTTGATATCCGGCTTCCCCGGCCCATGCTTCATACCAAGGATTTTGATTTCAGCTTTTCAGGGCTCAAAACCGCAGTACTGTACGACTATAATTCCAGAACGCCAGAGGAACGAGAATCAGCTTCCTATATACAAGAAATGGCAAAAGAGATTCAGGAAGCGATTTTAGATGTTCTCATGAAGAAAACATTCGCCGCAGCCGATGAGTACGCTATAAAGACGCTCACTATTGGAGGAGGTGTCTCCGCGAACGATGAGCTTCGAGCACGATTCCTGAAGGAAGCAGAAAACAGAGGGATCATCCTGCGCGTTCCCCCAAAGCATCTCAGTACGGATAATGGAGCGATGATAGCTCTTGCGGGATATATAAAATGGCTTCGCGGAGAATATCTCTCCTCGGATGCGCGTATTGAAGCTGAACCAAACCTCAGGTTAGAATGAAGAATCCTCATGGAACTGCCAAAACACTATAATCCGGAAGAATCAGAAGAGAAATATTACAAACTCTGGGAGAAGAGCGGGTTTTTTAATCCTGACGTATGCAAGGAAAAGGGAGCTGCAGACCCCTCAAAGGAAGTTTTTTCTCTTGTGCTTCCCCCTCCCAACGTGACCGGAACCCTCCATATGGGACACGCTGCCATGCTTGCGATTGAAGACATTATCGTACGATACGCGCGCATGCAGGGGCGGCCGACCCTTTGGATCCCGGGAACAGATCACGCGGCTATCGCCACGCAGTCAAAAGTGGAACGACAGCTCTACGAACAAGAGCAGAAAACCAGGCACGACCTCGGACGGGAAGAGTTCCTGAAACGGGTGCGAGAATTCGCCCAAGGCAGTCATGACACCATTATTCATCAGATCAAGAAAATGGGCGCATCCCTGGACTGGAGCCGCCAAGCATATACGTTAGATGAACAGCGGAGTTCCGCGACCTACGCGGCATTCAAGCGTATGTATGAACTTGGACTTATCTACCGGGGAAACCGCATCGTGAATTGGTGTCCAAGATGTTCTTCCACGCTTGCAGATGACGAGGTGGAATACAAAGAAACGAACGCTGTTCTGTACACATTCCGATACGCGAAAGATGTTCCCATTGCCATTTCCACAACACGGCCTGAAACAAAGTTTGGGGACACGGCTCTCGCGGTTCATCCGGAAGACAAACGGTACCGGGAATATAGTGGGAAGGTCTATACCATAAACCTGGGAGCAGGAGACCAGGAGATCCGAGTAATCGCGGATGAATCAGTAGATTCCGAATTTGGCACGGGAGCTTTGGGAGTTACCCCGGCCCACAGCCAGATTGATGCTGAGATTGCCCAGCGCCACAATCTCCCTTCTCTCCAGGTTATTAATGAAAAGGGGGAAATGACAGAACGCACCGGCCCGTACGCGGGACTCCCCGTGAAAGAAGCGCGGAAGAGGTTTGTGGCGTGGCTGAAGGAGCAAGGGCTTCTTGAGCGCGAACAGCAGATTCCCCAGAACATCAGCGTGTGCTACCGATGCGGCACTCCCATTGAGCCCCTTCCTTCGCTTCAATGGTTTATTGCCGTAAACAAAGAATTCGTATTGAAACATTCTCAGATTACGGGTATCGCTTCCGGTTCTCAAACAACCCTAAAGGAACTTATGAGAAAAGTGGTGGCACAGAAACAGATCACCATTCTTCCTGAACAGTTTGAAAAGACCTACTTCCATTGGATAGATAATCTTCGCGACTGGTGCATCTCTCGCCAGATTTGGTTCGGGCATCAGATTCCCGTTTGGTATAAAAATGGGGAAATCTTTGTCGGAGAAAAAGCTCCGAGTCCAGAATGGCGGCGGGATCCGGATACCCTGGACACGTGGTTCTCTTCCGGCTTATGGACGTTTTCCACGCTCGGCTGGCCAAAAGATACCGACGACCTCAAAACGTATCATCCCACTACCCTCCTTGAGACAGGGTATGATATTCTCTTTTTCTGGGTTGCCCGCATGATCTTACTGTCCGGATGCCTCCTGGGAGATATTCCGTTCAAAACGGTATACCTGCATGGTTTGGTGCGGGATGAGAAGGGAAAGAAGATGTCCAAATCTCTTGGAAACGTCATTGACCCTCTGGACATGATCTCAAAATACGGCGCTGACGCCACCCGCCTCTCCCTTATTGTGGGGGTGGCCCCGGGATCAGACAGCAAGCTCTCAGAAAACAAGGTGAGAGGATACAAATACTTCACCAACAAACTATGGAATATCTCCCGCTTTGTGCTTATGCAAACTGAGGACTATGATCCCAAAGCTACCCCGCAACTTTCTCGGGAGGACGAAAAGATTCTCCAGGAGTTTCGTGCCATGGCGCAAGAAGTAACCAGACACATTGAAGGGTATCGCTTTTATCTTGCCGCTGATTCTCTGTATCAATATCTCTGGCATACCTTTGCCGACAAGGTGCTGGAGGACTCAAAGCCCCTCCTGAAGGACTCGGCCACAAGAGCCGCGCGGCAGTACGTACTTGTAAGCATTCTCGCTGATTCTGTGAAACTCCTCCACCCCTTTACTCCGTTTGTTACAGAAGCAATCTACCAAAACCTCCCCCTCGCAGAGAAGAAAGAAACCATCATGATCGAGCCCTGGCCCGTCAGCATATGAACTTCCTGCTTTTCCTCTTCTTTGGGATAGCTCCCAGTATTATCTGGCTGCTGTTTTACCTCAGAGAAGACGTTCATCCAGAACCCAAGTGGATGATCCGCAAGGTGTTCCTCTGGGGAATGCTCGCGACCATTCCCGTCATTTTTATTGAGATGGGTTTGCGAGGCGCGATTCACTCCGTGCTTCCTTCTCCCTACGCCTTCTACGTCTACATGTTCTTGGGAGTCGCCCTGATAGAAGAGCTGGCCAAGTACGCGGTAGTGCGCTTGCGCGTATATAAAACCTCCGCCATTGATGAGCCGCCCGATGTTATGATCTACATGATTGTCGCGGGGCTTGGTTTTGCCGCGTTAGAAAACGTGCTCATGCTCTTTGGGTTAGGTCCCCTTGCCGCTCTTTCTGATATTCTCCTTATTACTCTTCTGCGATTCGCGGGAGCAACATTTCTTCATGCTCTTGTGTCAGGACTCTTTGGATACTTTATTGCCATCTCCTGGTATAATAAAAAATACAAGGCGCTGGTAAGTATAACCGGCTTGGTCATTGCTGTTTTCTTGCACGGTTTGTTTAACTTCTCTATAATGGAAGTACAAGGTCTCGCGAAAGTAGGTATTCCCGTAATTATTTTATTTACGCTTGCGGTTTCTGTAGTGCTGGGATTCTGGCATCTCAGAAAACTGAAAAGCGTACAACGCTAAAGCTATGTCATTTTTTCAAAAGATACGAGGAGGTGTGGGAATTGATGAGGAGTTGGAAACTCCTGTCGATGAGGCGGAAGAATCCACTGTTCTAAAACACGAAAGGCCAACAAAGGAAGCAAAGAAAATTCTCGTCAAGAAACGAGTGGAGAAAAACGAGACTGAAGTCCCCGCAGCAACAGAAGAAAAGGAAACGGACAATTGGTTTGAACCGGAAGGGGAACTTGCCGTGGACGTGTACCAGACGGGAAACGAAATCGTTATCCAGTCCACCATTGCCGGACTGAAAGCTGACAACCTGGACATCTCCATTGAAAACGACATTGTGACCATTCTGGGAGAACGGCAAAACTCTCTTGAACACGAAGAAAAAGATTATTTCATTCAGGAATGCTACTGGGGAGCTTTTTCCCGGCAGATTATTCTCCCAGAGGAAGTGGACGCGCAAAACGCGGAGGCGTCAATCAAGGATGGGGTTCTCATTATCCGTCTCCCAAAGTTTGAGCGCGTAAAAGTAAAGAAAATACGAATAAAGGGATAAAGTAGTAAGTGAACGAAAGCCGGGCATCTCTGTCCGGCTTTTCTTTTGCCTAAACCTGGTTTAGTTTTCCACAGGTGCGCCTGGCAGGAGTTGAACCTGCACGGGTTGCCCCACTGGCTCCTAAGGCCAGCGCGTCTGCCAGTTCCGCCACAGGCGCCCACTTTCGCGATTAGATTTTATCAAAAAACAGGGAAGAAATAAAGGGAGTGCCCCGGATACAAAACAACCCTTTGCTCAGGGTTGTTTTGCTACTGTTACTTCTCTTAATTTATACCAAGGATAGCTTTTAGAAGCGGCTCTACGCCTCGCGAGAGAAGCGCAATCGCAATACCTACTACTGCCCACATGAGCTTGCCTCGCGCTTCAGCTGCCTTTTCGGGGCCTTGGAGAAATTGGAACGCAGCGAGGACAATCATGATCACAGAAACAATCAGAAAGATCGCGAAAACAAAATTCAAAGCTGTCCCAACAAGTCCCACAATGTAGTTTAGATTGAAGTCAGTTGGAGGAGATGGCGGTGCTGTTGGGCCCGTTGGTATATTCTGCCCAAGCGCAACGACTGGAACAGCAACCATGGCAAGACCAAAAATGAACACGAAGCTTAATGCAGCAATTTTTTTCATACGTGTTGTGTGTTTCATAAACGACCTTTTATGTTCCAAGAATATTCTGGAGTAGGGCAACAAGCCCTCCTGACAATAGTATAATCGTAAATCCAATAACCGTCCACAAGAGAATGTTTTTTGCTTGCTTAATCTTATCAGGATTGCCGCCCCCCGTCACAAATAAGAAGCCCGCGAGTACCACCATGAGAGGAACGAGAGCTGAGGCAATCATGAAAATAAACCCGAGGATGTTATCAATGAGATCGGTAAAGCTGTCTGCCTGGAGCGGATTGCAAATTTTGATTCCGCCCCCTTCCGGCTGTGGGCAATCAAAGAATCCTCCTGTGCCAGTAGTAGGAGCAGATGAGGAAGATGCACGCACTGTTGTATAATTAGAATCAGATACGCCTCCGCGAGTTCCACTAACCGTAACCGTATAACCTCCTGCCGTAGGATAATTGCATGTACGAGCAAATGTGTGCTCTGTGCCTCCAACAACGTTTTCTGTGGCATCAAATGTCCCCGATCCCTGGCATCTCAATTTCAACTCGACAGTTCCACTCCCTCCTGAATATTCAGCAGTAATGCGGACATTATTGAGAGGCGCAGCCCCTTCGGTTGGGTTTACTGCAACGCTCGAAATCCTAAAAGGACTCTCACTTTCTCTTACGCCAGACCCATCTCCAGTTACATTTACAGCAATAGGATTTCCTGCATTATTCCCAAAAGTAATGACAGCGTCCGTAGGGCCTGCTCTTTGAGGGCTAAACTTAATCGTAATGTTTTGTTGTGACCCAGGGCCTAGGGAATAGTTGCATTGTCCACTACACCCAAATGCTGGGTCAGAAGACGAAACATTTCCAAACAACGATGGCCCTCCGCTCGCAGTGTTCTGAACTGTAAACACAAGGTTCTTCCACCCGCCAACGGCTACCGTTTCTGGAGGTTCCGTAAATTTGACGGCGGGAGGAGACGCGGGAGTTACATATAGACGCGGCGTCGGAGGAGGAGCTGCTACCACCGTAAAGCTTCTTATCGGACGTGTATCAGCAAAATGACCCGGACCAGCCTGAGCTATAGCGTAATATTCAATAGTGGTTCCTTCGGGCCAAGGTCCTCTTGTAACACACGGGAGTTCACTTTGACTGAGCGAACAAGATGTTTCATCACTAAATCTCTCCCCCGATCCAGGGGGTTTGATGTAAATAACTAAACTTGTAAGATTTGGATTAGTGTGTGAGGCACTCGTAAAAAAATCAACTGTTTGCTCGCTGTTCGGAGAGATTGGACTATGAAAAACAGAGACATTTGGTTCATGCGCGTAAGTTGCAAGGGGAACAAAAAATAAAACAGCAAAAAAGCTAAAAAATAGAAAGGTTGCTTTGGACTGCATTAGGGTATTATAGCGCAATGAAGAAATCAGGCAATCACTTTATACACAAGCCGCGGAAATTACCTTGTCTTTTTCATCCAGGCGCATAATGCGCACCCCCTGGGTGGAACGTCCAAGTGTGGACACGGATTTGAGTTCCGTGCGAATAACCGTGCCTTTGCGGGATATCACAATCAGTTCCTCCTCTTCACCGGACAGCACCTTGCCGTACACAATATCTCCCGTCTTTGGCGTTACGTTCATTGCCTTAATGCCAGACCCCCCTCTTCCCTGCAAGCGATACTCCTTGAGTTCCGTCTTTTTCCCGTACCCGTTCTCAGTCAGCACGAGCACGAGAGGATTCTGCTCGTTTGAAGAAGAAACCACGTCAATGGAAACCACCTCGTCTCCCTTCTTGAGGCGAAGGCCGTGCACACCCGCAGCCCCTCTTCCCATGGCCCTGACTTCTGACTCCTTAAAACGTACAGACTGCCCCTTTTTCGTAAGGAGAACAACCTCATCTTCTCCTGTTGTTTTTCGCACTCCCCTGAGTTCGTCTCCCTTTTTCAGGGTTAGAGCAATGAGCCCCGATCTCCTGACATTCTTGAACTCGTCCAGAGGAGTTTTCTTAATGATCCCATCCTTGGTCACCATAATCAGGTGTTTTACGCCAGCGTCCTCTTCCTTCTTTCCCAGAGCCATCATGGAGAGCACCTTATCGGTGGCTGCCATTTCAAAGAAATTCAAGAGCCCGCGCCCTTTGCCCACGCGGCTTCCTTCCGGGATTTCATACATGGGAGTTCGGAATACTTTCCCAGAATCGGTGAACATCATGAGGTAATCATGAGTTTGGCCAAACAGAAAATGCTCCACGATATCGTCTGCCGTTGTCTTCATGCCCATGAGCCCCCGTCCCCCGCGCTTCTGGAGCCGGTACATGTCGGGATTCACGCGCTTAATGTATCCTCCCTGCGTTAGCATGATCACCGTGTCTTCCTGGGGGATGAGGTCTTCTTCCGCGATTTCTCCCACCCCTTGCACTTGTACTTTGGTTTTCCGTTCGTCCCCAAACGCCTCCTTTGCGGCAAGCAGTTCTTTTTTGACAACCTCATCTATTTTCTTAGGGGAAGCTAAGATCGCGGAAAGCTCCTTGATTTTTGCCCGGATCTCTTTCAGTTCATCTTCAATCTTTGTCCGCTCCAGCTTGGAGAGCTGGGCCAGACGCATATCTAAAATGGCATTCGTTTGCATTTCCGTAAGACGGAAACGGGCCATGAGCTTTTTCTGGGCTTCTGGCCTGTCCTGTGACCCCCGGATAATCTTAATTACCTCGTCAATATTGGTGAGACACTTCTGGAGCCCTTCCAGGATATGCTCCCGTTCCTTTGCCCGATCCAGATCATACTGCGTGCGGCGCACAATTACAACTCTTCGGTGCGCCAAAAAATACACAAGCACTTCCGCCAACGAAAGGACACGGGGTTGAATGCCGTCCACCAGGGCAATCATGTTCAGGTGATAGGTTTTCTGGAGATCTGAGAATTTATAGAGACGGTTCAAGATCTTCTGCGGATACGCTTCCTTGTGGAGATCAAACACGATTCGCAATCCGTCCTTATCTGATTCGTCCCGAATGTCGCGAATGCCCTCTATTTTCTTTTCCTGCACCAGATTGGCAAACTGCTCCACCAGGGAAGATTTGTTTACCTGATAAGGAATCTGCGTAATGATGATCTGCGTGCGCTTGGGAGTTTCTTCCACGTCTGCCTTTCCGCGCATCACAATAGGCCCTCTGCCCTGAGAGTATGCTTCAATGATTTCTCTCCTGTTGTATATGGTGCCGGCTGTAGGAAAGTCCGGCCCCTTGATGAACTGAAAGAGATCTTCTGTTGTGGTCTTCGGGTTCTCAATAAGATACGTCAAAGCGTCCACAATCTCTGAAAGATTATGGGGAGGAATATTGGTTGCCATTCCCACGGCGATCCCCAAGCTTCCGTTTAAGAGGAGCTGAGGAAGGGGGGCGGGGAGAACCGAGGGCTCCTTTCTTGTACCATCGTAGTTTTCAATAAAATCAACGGTGTTCTTCCCAATGTCGCGGAGCATTTCTTCTCCCACGCGAGAGAGGCGGGCTTCCGTGTAGCGCATAGCAGCGGCAGAGTCCCCATCTATAGAACCCATATTTCCGTGCCCTTCCACGAGCATGTACCGCATGATCCAGCTCTGGGCCATGCGAACCATAGCCTCATACACGGCGCTGTCCCCGTGCGGATGGTATCGCCCGAGCGTGGATCCAACCACGGTAGCGGATTTCCTGAACTTTGCGGCATGCGTTAAGCCGTCCTCGTACATGGCGTAGAGAATTCTCCTCTGGACCGGCTTTAATCCGTCCCGCACGTCAGGGAGCGCGCGGGCAACAATAACAGACATGGCATAGTCCAAATAGGAGGTCCCCATTTCCTCCACAATTTCCCTGGATTCAACGGAACCCAGAGCGAACTTCTGCTGATCTGGATCTTTTTCTGCCATATGTCTAGGAGGGCTTGAGAACGATAAGCTTCATCTCCTCTTCTCCTTCAACGTCCTTTTGTTTCAGAATAACCTTTTGCTGCGGCTCTCCTTCCTTTACTCCCATGGTTTTGAGGAATTGCTCAACCGTGCCCAGTTTTTCCTTAAGCCCTGGGATCGCGTATCGCATGGGGATCACCACGGCAGGTTCCAGCTGACTTACCATACGGGCTGCCTCCTGCGCGTCAATCGTGTCTCCCCCTCCCACGGGAATAAACAGTACGTGAACTGTTCCTATTTTCTCAATTTGCCCTGACGTAAGCTCCTGCTGTTGGATTGCCCCCAAGTGGCATACTTTCATCCCTTCAGCTTCCATCGTGTAGATGACATTTCCGTTTGTTTCCCCGATACCCTGAATAAATATGTCTTTCACCTCGTATTCGCCGGGGGTAGAAAATAGAATGGGCGTTCCTTTTACTCCTTTTGTCTCAGGTTTTCCGTGAGTAACCAAAAGAATATCCGCCTCTTGCGGCGAAAGCTTTATGCCAGTTGACTCTCCAAAGGGATCAATGAGAATTTTTACCTGCTCCTGTTTTCCCCGGGATAAGGAAAGCGAAATACATGTTTGTCCCTTCCATAGAATCTGCATATTGAACAAGTGTATCACACGCGCGTGAGAAAATCCATGGGCTTCTGGGCCTTTGACACCCGAGGAAGTTCTGTGTATATTGGATGGGTATGACAAACAAAACAGCGCCAGTCAAGACGCCTTTCGTCAGGAAGGTGGAGATCCTCAAACCCTTCAAGGTGGGAGACATCGTGGAAGGAGTTGTTGTCGGGATTGGGAGATCAGCGGCATATCTTGATCTTGGTCCCCGCGGAACAGGAATCATCTATGGAAGAGAGTTCATGGAAGAAAAGGAGCAGCTCAAGGGAATCAAGATGGGAGACGCCATCACAGCCAAAATCGTGGATCTGGAAAATGAGGACGGATATATTGAGCTTTCGCTTCGGGAAGCGGGAAAACAGATCACCTGGGAAAAACTCAAGGAACAGCGCGAAAAGGAAGAGACCTTCCGCGTGAAGATAACCGGAGCCAATAAAGGAGGGCTGCTCGCGGAGTTGTACGGAATTCAGGCCTTTCTGCCGGTTTCCCAACTTCACTCAGATCACTACCCAAAGGTAGAGGGAGGAGACCCTTCCCGAATTCTTGAAGAGCTTCAGAAGTTCATCGGAGAAGACTTTGAAGTCCAAGTATGCGACATTGACGCGGCCGAGAATAAAATCATCCTTTCAGAGCGCGCGAAAGAGCGGGGACGCATCAAAGAGGTGCTGGAAAAGTATAAAGTGGCGGATGTGGTGGAAGGAACCATCACGGGCATTGTGGATTTTGGGGCGTTCATCGCCTTTCCCGCGGACGCCCCAGAAACCGACCAGATTGAAGGACTCATTCATATTTCTGAAATTGACTGGCAAATCATTGAAAACCCGGCCCAGTTCCTGAAGGTTGGGGAAAAAGTGCAGGCGCAGATCATTGATATCTCAAATGACCGCGTTTCCCTTTCCCTGAAGGCAATGAAAGGAGACCCCTGGAAGGGAATTGAAGAAAAGTACCAAAAGCTTGACGTGGTTCAAGGAAAAGTCACCAAAATCAATCCGTTTGGAGCGTTTGTGGAAATTGAACCAAAAATACAAGGATTAGCCCATATATCCGAATTTGGAACCAGAAAGAATATGGAGGATGTCATAGAGCCCCAGAAGACATACGCGTTTCAGATTCTGGAACTGAACGCGCCCGAGCACCGCATGACACTCAAGCTTGTTGATCAAACAGCCTCCCCTTCCCTCCAAGAAGCCGCCCCTTCCACCAAAAAACCAGGGAAACGTTCACTGCCCCAAGAAGAAGCGCAAGGAGAAACCCCGGAGGAAAAGTAAGGAAACCGAGGTTTCCTATCCGCTTTTCGTCTTGAGTAAAGTCTTCAAGAGAAAGCGCGCTCTTTTCCGCGTACTCTTGCCCAATAATACTATTCTCTGCCTTTGGAGTTCCTCCAATAGGCGTACTCGCGCCCCAATTCTGCGGGTCATTTGCTGAGCGCTCAGGAAATCTCCGTTCCATGGAACGCTTCTCTTCGTTATTTCCGGCAAACCAGCCGTCGTCCCGCGCGTCCAATTCCTCAACAACAACTCCTGTGGCGTCACGCAGGAGCACGCGCTGACCCGCGTTGTGGAGTTTTGCGCCCAGGTTCTGATAATTGACCGTGACTCCTGGAATCTTTTCTGACGCTCCCACCAAGGCATACCCCTTTGGAAAGATAGTGCCCGAAAGAGCGATATGGAAATCCAGTTCTGCGCGATACAGCTCAATGCTCCACCCCTGAAGGGAAATGGGCGAATCTGAGCTATTATACAGCTCAATCCATTCGTAACGCCATTCCTGTGCTGGATCCACCCCGGGCGCTGGACCCCCCATCCAGGCAATTTCGTTGACAAGAACCTGAGCTGAGGCACTCCAAGAAAACGCGAGCAACAGAATATTCAAGAGGATTCCTTTTCCCATTCCTCCAGATTACAAAAAATAGAATTACAAAGAAAGAAAGAGGCATACAACAAGTCTTCATCATCACTGGAAAAAGGTAGAGTTTTCTGCTATATTGATCCTATGAAATCTCCCCGACTGCTTCAAAGTTTTTCAAAGAATTTTCTCATCGTTGTGCTTGTTTTGCTGACAATCTCAGCCCTGTTCGCGCTTTTTGCGGAACCCTTTCAGGAAACGGAAGAGATTACCATCACCCAGCTCGCCGAGAACATCCAGCAGGGGACGGTTCAGCGGATCCTCGTGTCTGGAAACGACCTCTCTGTAACCTATACGGACGGAAGAGAAGCTCAGGCAGTGAAGGAGTCTGAGCTTGGCCTCTCGCAAACCCTCCTCAACTATGGAGTGCAGCAGGATCAGTTGAGAGGCGTGGAAGTTCTCCAAGAAAAACCCTCGGGATTTTCTCAATGGATAGGACCCCTCTCGTTTCTCCTTTTCCCCCTTCTCCTGTTTATATTCTTTTTCTGGATGATATTCCGCCAGGCAAAGGGAGGAATTAATCAGGCCTTTGACTTTACCAGAGCCCGGGCCCGTCTCTTTGGAGGCGAGGGACAAAAAAAGGTGACGTTCGGGGATGTGGCAGGGCTCAAGGAGGCGAAGGAGGAAGTCCAGGAAGTCGTGGATTTCTTAAAGAATCCTGAGAAATACCTCAAGATGGGAGCAAAAATCCCCAGAGGAGTTCTCTTGGTAGGAGCTCCCGGCACAGGAAAAACGTTACTTGCAAGGGCGGTTGCGAACGAAGCAGGAGTCGCCTTTTTCTCCGCGTCCGGCTCTGAATTCATTGAGATGTTCGTAGGTGTGGGTTCGAGCAGAGTCCGGGATTTGTTCCAGACCGCAAAGAAAGCCGGCCGCAGCATCATTTTTATTGATGAGCTGGATGCCATAGGGCGCATACGCGGAAGCAGCCATATCTCAGGAGGCGGACACGACGAACGAGAGCAAACGCTCAACCAGATCCTTACGGAAATGGACGGATTTGAGAGAACTGACACGCAGATTGTGATGGCAGCTACAAATCGACCTGATGTCCTGGATCCCGCGCTCCTGCGCCCCGGACGGTTTGACCGAAGGATCATTCTTGATCTCCCCGACGTGAATGACCGGGAACAAATCCTCACGATTCATGGAAGAGGCAAGCCCTTGGGACCTGATGTTTCCATCCGGGAAATCGCGGAGCGCACCCCCGGGTTTTCGGGCGCTGACTTGGAAAGCTTAATGAATGAAGCGGCTATTCTTGCCGCGAGGCGCAATAAGACGCGGGTTGAGCAGAGCGAACTCCTTGAGTCCATTGATAAAGTGCTCCTGGGGCCGGAACGGAAAAGCCATATCCTTTCTCAGGATGAAAAGCGGGTAACTGCTTTCCATGAGGCGGGGCACGCATTGGTTTCCGCGTCTTTGAAGCACACAGATCCCGTGCGCAAGGTTTCCATTATCTCCAGAGGAAGAGCGGGAGGGTATACGCTCAACCTGCCTACCGAAGAAAAGCATCTGAAAACGCGTTCTGAGTTCGTTGATGAAATGGCAGTGCTCCTGGGAGGATACGCGGCAGAACATCTCGTGTTTCATGAAGTCACCACGGGAGCAAGCAATGACCTGGAAAAAGCGTCGGAGATAGCACGGCGCCTTGTGAAAGAATTCGGCATGTCAGAGAAACTCGGCCCTGTTACCTATGGAGAGCGGGACGGGTCGCCCTTCCTGGGAGGGGGATTTGGAGAAACCAAAAACTATTCTGACGCGGTTGCCGCAACCATAGACAAGGAGGTGGCAACTCTTCTGGAGAACGCGAGAAAGACCGCGGAAAAGGTTATCCGCCAAAAGCGAATCACTCTTGAAAAAATAGCTCAGGTATTAATACAGAAGGAAACCATTGAGCGGGAGGAATTTGAGAAGTTGGTTGGGACAAAAAAGCAAGGAAAGAGGGCTGTTGGAAAAAAAGCTCCAGCTCCTGTATAATACTGTCCGAGGGGGGGCGCGTAGCTCAGCTGGTTAGAGCATCCGGCTTATATCCGGACGGTCCCTGGTTCGAATCCAGGCGCGCCCACTTGATGGGCGGTTAGCTCAGTTGGTTAGAGCGCAGCATTGACATTGCTGAGGTGACAGGTTCGAATCCTGTACCGCCCACCAGTATGGACTTGAATATTCTCCACGAAAATGCTACTCTTCTGGTTGTAGACAAGCCAGCAGGCATTCCCGTCTGGCAAGAAGAACCTTACCAAGGAACCACGCTTGCGCAAGAATTGGCACAGCTGCGCCCGGAACTCCAGGATTTGAATCGGCATGGAATTGTGCACAGGCTCGACAAGGATACTTCAGGAGTGCTTCTGGTGGCAAAAACCCCAGATGCCTTGGAGTACTTTCAGAGGCAATTCAAGGAACACTCGGTCCAGAAGACCTACCAGTGTTTGGTGACAGGGTCACCCGGCAAGGACGCCGGGGAAATCCGCACCTTCATTGGGAGGGCTCCGAGCGATCGAAGGAAGCAGAAAGCATTTCCCCAAGAAGGTCCGGGAAGAAGGGAAGCAATTACAGAATTCCGGGTCTTGGAACGATTTCCCGGATTCGCGCTCCTGAAGGTAGTGCCCAAAACAGGCAGAAAGCATCAGATCCGGGCGCATATGACTTATCTTGGTCATCCCCTCGCGGGAGATAAACTGTATTCGTTTAAGAATCAACAGGTCCCTGAGGGCTTAGGACGACACTTTCTCCACGCGTATTCCCTTGAAGTTCAAATGGAGGATGGGAGCAGAGAAGAGTTCATCTCCCCTCTCCCAGAAGACTTACAATCAGTCTTAGAAATATTACAAAAGAAATCCCATGGAAACAGCAACTGAAACAATTACCAAAGCGCAGCTGAAGCAAGATCTTCCGGATATAAAACCGGGGGACACTATTCGCGTACACCAAAAAGTAAAAGAGGGCGCGAAAGAGCGCATCCAAGTATTTGAGGGTACTGTTCTCGCGCAGAAACACGGGAGAGGACTGAACGCGACCATGACCGTGCGTAAGATAAGCATGGGGGTTGGGGTTGAGCGCATCTTCCCCATCCATTCCCCCTCAATTACAAAGATTGAAGTAATGAAGCGCAGTAAGGTGCGAAGGGCGAAGCTCTACTATCTAAGAGACGCAAAGGGAGCGCGTGCTCGCTTGAAAGCAGTGGACACAAAGAAATAGGGATACGCTTGCGGACGTGGTGAAATTGGCAAACACGCTACCTTGAGGGGGTAGTGGGCGCAAGCCCTTGGAGGTTCAAGTCCTCTCGTCCGCACAGATAGAAACCGCTCTTTGCGAGCGGCTTTTGCTTGAAAAACTCAATCATATACGGTATGATAGGTTCGTTACGGGCGGTTAGCTGAGCTGGCTAGAGCGAGTCGTTTACAGCGAGTAGGCAGGGGTTTCGAGTCACTCACCGCCCACAGAATTGAAAGAAAGAAGAGGTTCACTACAATAGACGTATGCCGCGGTAGCTCAGTGGTGGAGCGCATCCCTGAAGAGGATGGCGTCGGGTGTTCGATTCACCCCCGCGGCACCCTTCGTTCGTTTGCGAATATTGCGGGCCTGCCCGCCGTAGCTCGCATAGCGAGCGTAGGCGGGTGTAGCATAGTGGTAATGCATCTGGTTGCCAATCAGAGTATGTGGGTTCGATTCCCATCACCCGCTCCAAGCGCAGCAGCGCGAATGTACCAACGCAAGACCGCCCCAAGAGGGCGGTTTTGCGTTATGCCTTAGCAGGACTCACCCGGTACGCGCGCTGGCGTAAGAGGTACGCGGCGTATTCGTACGCCCCAAAGAACAAACCTACATAGAGAGCGTCTCCGACAAGGGTATTCCGAAAGAATGGTATTGCCATGGTGTAGGAAGCCACAAGACCCTCAAGGGTGGCAGGATACAGGGGAGAGAACGCCCATGTGGCAAAGTTTGTAGTAAGGTAGAACAGCGTAGACCCTGTTAGCGTTGCTAATATGATGGTTCCCGGTGCTTTTCGTTTGCTTATCAAAAAGCCGATACCAGCTATGCCAACAAAACTCGCGTACACAGATCCCATAACCTGCCACTCGTATGTTCCAAAAAAGATGTCTGAAAGCAGCATAAGAGGAATGGGAGCGAGCAAAAACCACTTTGAAAGACGCGAGGCATATACGCCAGCAAACAGAGCAAACGCTCCCACTGGAGCAACATTCGGAATATCTATGAGGAGTCGTCCCGCGATACTTAGGAGAAATAACGCTCCAAAAAAGAAGAGGAGAAATTTACTATTCATATTTTGGTTTTGATTCTTTTACTTCTTCACTGAATACCTGAAGCCGAGCTAAAGCAAAGAAATAACTGGAAAGACGGTTCAAATACGTGAGAATTTCCTGGGGCAGCGGATTCTCCTTGTGGAGGCGAAATACGGCGCGCTCCACGCGGCGGGACACGGCGCGCAGAATATCAAGCTGGGCGGATACCGGGTCAGCTCCCGGGATGACAAAGCCTCGTTCTGGCTGCAGCTTTGCTTCAATCTCTTCAATTGCCTGTTCTAGTTCCCGTATTTTGGATTCTGCAAGTTCCGGTCCAGGATACTCTGGGGCAAGCAAATGCCCCACCCGGGCTTGAATGATAAACAGCGTCTCCTGAACATTCTTCAGCTGACGCCCCAACTCTGTTCCCTTGTAGCTCCTTACCCATCCAATGAAGCTATTGAGTTCGTCCAGCTCACCAAGCGCCTCAAGAACAGGGGAATCCTTCGGGTATTTCTTTGCGCCAATATGGGATTCCCCCTGATCTCCTTTCCCGGTGTAGAAGAACCCCATATTAGCTGCAGCGGCTGAATCCGCAGCCATGGCAACTAATGCATCCTTCTTGCATGGTAAGAACATTCCCGCATTCAGGGCATCCGGGCATAAAGCCAAAGTCTGCCATGGATTTCTTGCTCCCTTCTTTCGCAAACGCGAGAACTTCTTGGTTTTCCGGGCGTTTCAGTACGTCCTCCACCTCCCGCACAGACCCGATGTGCTCTTTGAGTACCTTTCCGATAGCATCGGGGAGAGAGAGCACCGTTCCCTTATTCGTAAAGATGGGCATAGGGCCGCGGATTCCTTCAATGCTGTCAATGACCTCCTTCACTTCAACACCAGCTCGCAGCGAAAGAGAGATAAGGCGCGTAATGGCTTCCGTTTGTTCCTGGAAGAACCCTCCCGATTTTCCAATAGTCGCGAACACCTCAAAGGGCTCTCCGCGCTCGTCATTATTGATTGTGATGAACAAGCTCCCATACCCGGTTTTCATCTTGTAGGTCTGCCCCGTCATTACGTCCGGGCGCGGACGCACGAAAGGCTTGTTGAAATCTCCTCCTGAAGAATTGGCATTGCTGTTCTCGTCCTCCTTTCTTTTATTGGGAAGTTCCGTGGGAGCAACGATATTGTCTCCTTTCCCAACATTCAGAATTTGGATCATTCTGCTTCCGTCCCGGTATACCGTTGCCGCCTTGCATCCGAGCTTCCAGGCGGACACAAATGCGTCCGCTACGTCTTCCCTCGTGGCCTCGTTCTTAAAGTTAATGGTTTTTGAAATGGAGTTGTCCACATTCCTTTGAAAAGCGGCCTGCATCTCCATGTGGGAGCTCCCCGCAATGTCCATGGCAACCACAAACACGTTTTTTAGTTCCTGTGGAAGCCCTTCAATATCTTGAATGGATCCCTTGTCAATAACTTCATCCAAAATACGGCTTTTTTCCTCCTCGCCCAGATGCAGTGCTTCCAGGGCTTTCTGGAAAAAGCGGTTAAAGTATCGGTACTGAAAACCGTCTTTATCTTGCTTTACATATGCCAGAGCAAAATTCGGTTCAATGCCAGAGGACGTGTCAAACATCATGGCA
The DNA here is from genome assembly GCA_030688685.1 of Candidatus Yanofskyibacteriota bacterium. Classification (GTDB taxonomy): domain Bacteria; phylum Patescibacteriota; class Minisyncoccia; order Minisyncoccales; family UBA10102; genus JAUYJF01. Next base: position 17,434 of record JAUYJF010000038.1, read on the forward strand.
ATGGAACCTGTAGGGGCAACGGTTGTAAGGGCGGCATTGCGCATCTTGATGTTCTGCTTTGCGAAAACACTCTTCTCGTGATTCGGGAATGCTCCCTTTTCCACAGCTAACTCCTGGGACATCTTGTGGGCCTCTTCATTAATGAACCCCATAACCTTCTCTGCCATAGCAAACCCTTCCTTGGAGTTATATGGAATCCTCAGCTGATAGAGCATATCCGCGAACCCCATGATCCCCAGGCCGATGCGCCGGTTTTTCAGCGCCAGCTCCGTAACCTGCTCCACGGGAAAATCAAACTTATCAATGACGTTGTCCATGAGCCGCACGGCGGTTTTCGTGGAAAAACGCAGGCGCTCCCAATTCACATTTCCATCCTTTACAAACTCGGCAAGATTGATGGAACCAAGGTTGCAATTGTCATACGGGTGAAGAAACTGTTCACCGCAAGGATTAGAAACAGCGATAGAACCTAACCCCGGAAGAGGGTTGGTCTTGTTCACGGTATCAATAAACGCGATGCCGGGCTCCCCGTTTGTCCAAGCGCCCTCCACAAGCTTATCAAACAACTCCTGCACGGTGATATCTATCTCTTCCGCGTCATACACCGCTCCATTTGGATGACGGAGAACCTTGTGAGGTTTCATCTTATTCCCCTTAAAGGTGCTATACCAGAGCTGGGCTGGATCTTCTTGGAGCTGCTTCATGAACTCATCGGTCACGGTAACAGAGATATTGAAGTTCCGGATTTCCCCTTCATTCTTTTTGCAGTCAATGAAGTCCAGGATATCCGGGTGGTCAACGCGCATCATGGCCATATTTGCTCCGTGCCTACTGTTACTTGTGTACAAGCCGGCGTTAATCATGTGAATATCTTCCACTTCAAAATCATAGACCTCTTGTTTGCCTGCTTGCTCAATGCTCTTCATTTTGACAGGCAAAAAGCCGGTCCAGTCAATCTTTTGCTGAACAACTGCTTCTGCCTGCCGCAAAAGCGCCTGCGCCTGAATCTGAGAGAGGATAGAATGACTAATCGTACTGCGCACCCCGTCGTGCAGCCGCTTAATATCCAGCCACGAATAACCGAGATCGCGCACAGGATGGAACGGGAAAATCCAGCCAAAATCCTTTGTCTCTTCCTTTTTCTGGATTTTCCAGGAGTGAAAAGAAAGCTTTTCGTAGAATCGGTGGGTAGAATCTTTTCCTATGACCCCCACACGGTACACAATTCTCCAGTTTGCCCTCCTCTGCTCTTGCTTGATTTTCGCTCCAATGCTATTGGCAATGAGCATGAGCTGGAGCTGCTGAGCAAACGTTTTGCTGGATGTATTTAAACGATAGTTCTTTCCGTTGTCGCCATCACCATCAAAGAACCCCGCGATAAATGCCATCTGCACTGAGCTGGGAGATCGAAAGATTTTCTCTGGTACTTCTATTTCATAAGCATACTGCTTGAGAAGATTATTCTTCTGGAAAAATCGTTTAAGCATCTGGGAACTCACATGGAACTTTCGACACCCATCATAATGTTTCTCAAGAAAAGGCGTAATGCCAAACAAGTTCGCTACTAAACTCCGGAAGCCCTTTTCTTCGGAATCCGCATCATGTATCGCTATCCGTATTCCTTGGGAATCGTTGTTTCCATCCGAATAATACAGTCCAAGAAAGTACGCCAACTTTTCGTCCAGTACTTCTGGCTGACGAATTACGCGAGCCCTTGATGAGCTGATTTCCACTTGTTCCAGTTCTTGAAACCCGCGGTTCGCATCAGCATTATCTCCGAGCTTCATAAGCAGCACATCTTCTGCTGTGAGGTCTTTCACCTGTTTGAGCGCGATTGCTCCATTCTGAATAACCGCCACCTTGTGATTCGGTGTAAGCTCTACTTCAAAACCGGAATCAAGCGTGAGTTTGAGGGTATCCCGCACGCCATTGAAAAACACCTCCGTCACCTTCTTCCATCCCTTCTCGGTGAATGTTTCGTCGCCTTTCTGAACCTCCTCAATTGGAAGAAGGCCTCTCTTTGTGACAATGCGCGTGCCCTTTGCAAAGCACTGCTGTTTAATGGTTCCAAAAGCGGTATCATACACCCTCAAAAAAGACACGGGGCCTGAAGCAACCCCTTGGCTTTTCTTGGTGGGAGACATGGCAGGACGCATCTCAGACAAGTCAAAACCAAGCCCCGAGCCTGCTTGCTGGAGAAGCGCGGCGTCCCGGAGGGTTCCAAAGATGCTGTCCATGGAATCATGAATGGGAAGCACTATGCAGTTTGCCACCAAAGACGTTTCAGCCCCCGCGTTCCTCATGGTCCGACCCGCTGGCGTGTACTCCTTGCGCGCCATAATCTCATAGAAATCCTGCGCTATCTTCCTCACCCCTTCCTTATCTTTTCCGTATTTCTCTTCTACTTTGGCCAAAGCATATGCCACCCGCGCGAACATATCAGCTGGCGCTTCCTGATTCCCTTTTTCATCTACAATCAGATAGCGTTTCTTCATCATCTTTAAGGCATTCTCGGAAAAGCGGGCAGACACGGCTTCTTTCTGCTGGGAGGTGAGGGTAAGCATAAGCGTGAGACGTTTGGGTTAATGTAAGATGGGGGACCTTAGGGGTTAGTACTATGACGAGGAATCACACGGTTTCTTCCAGTTTTTGAATTTCCTTCTCAAATGCCTTGGTGCTTCGGAAATTCCGATAGACAGACGCAAATCTGAGGTAGGCAACCTTGTCAAAAGCACGGAGATGAAAGAGAACGAATTTCCCAATCTGGTCTGAAGGAATGGTGTCGCGAGCCAGATTAAAGATATCGTTCTCAATATTCGCCACAATCTTCTGGAATTGCTGCTCGGTAAAGGGTCTTTTTTCAAGGGCTTTTCGCAATCCCAGCTCAAGCTTATGGCGAAGATATGGCTCTTTTGACCCGTTTCTCTTTACGATGGTCAGGCCGAGCAATTCTACCCGCTCGTACGTCGTAAAACGCTTCTCGCAATCAAGGCAAAGACGCCTTCTCTTGATCGCTTTTCCGTGTTCCGCGCTCCTGGAATTTGTAACCTTCGTAGCGTGTTGACAAACCGGGCATCTCATGTCTTAGGAGTTTTTCGTCAATATATAGTATATTTGAATGAGATAACCCTACAACTAACTTCTGGCGTATCTCAAATTTTATCACGGGGAGAACCCCTGTCAAACCCGTCCTGTGGATAACTAGGAGGAGTACATACCATCCCTTGATTATCCTCCTCGCCCTTGACTTTTCTGGGGTTTCGTGTATACTGAAAGTATCCTCAGATATGGGGATATTTTTATGAAACACACAAACCTGCAAGCAGCCGTACTGGGAGTAAGCGCCCTGTTTATGGGCACTTTCCCCTTTGTTGGTTCTCCGGCCGCTCCCCAGGACCCTCTTCTCTCTGAAGAGGACCCTCCGAGTACCGAGGACCGTAGCATTGCGGTGCAGAACGGCTCTTTTATTGCCTCTGCTCCCCACTACGGTCCATCCTCAGTAGCCCGTACTGTCAATGTGTTCGTGACCGCGTACAACTCCTTGCCTGAGCAAACGAACGGAGATCCCTTTATTACGGCCTCCGGGGAGCGGACGCGCCATGGAATTGTCGCGGCAAACTTTCTCCCTCTTGGGACCAAGATCCGACTTCCCGCAATCTATGGAGAACGCGTCTTTATCGTAACAGACAGGATGCACCCGAGAATGCAGGGATACGTGGATATTTGGTTTGAAGACTATTCTGAAGCAATTCAGTTTGGCAAACAAAGAACATATATTGAGGTACTCCGATAGGACACGTCCTACCAAAACACCCCTTTTCGGGGGTGTTTTGCTTTAGGTGCCCGGGGTGGGATTCGAACCCACAACCATTGCTGGCAGGGATTTTAAGTCCCCCGTGTAAACCAGTTCCACCACCCGGGCATCCCGCCTGCGCTAAAGCTATGGCGAGGCGAGGGAGGCGCCAGGCAGAATCGAACTGCCGTACGAGGTTTTGCAGACCTCTGCCTGACCACTCGGCCATGGCGCCATACCTCTTTGTATATTATACCTCCCTCTGCTTTTCAATAGAGAGTACCAGAATATCTTTCTCCTGGGGAACCTGCGAGCATTGGAACTCCATGCCGAATTCTTCGCCTTCTGGCACAAAGGACACATTTTCCTTGTTGTGCTGGATATTCAAGATCTGCCCCTCTCCAATGGTTTCCTCACCCCTCACAAGCTGAACCTTCATGTTCTTTCGGATTTCTCCAGAATGTACCTTTCCCCCAAGAATGTGCTTTGTTTTGCCTGTTTTAAAAACCGCGAGAATACGAGCCCGCCCTTTTTCCTCTTGCACAAGTTCTTTGCGCGCTTCTTGTTTTAAGAGCTCTGAAACATGGTCCGCCGCTTCGTAAATAATGGAGAAAGTCGCCACGCTGACTTTTGAGCGTTCTGCCAATTCGCGCGCCCGACTGGTCTCCTTTACTCTGAAACCCAAGATGAGGGCTTTTGCGCTCTGGGCAAAGGACACGTCATCCTCTCCGATTTCCCCTACTGCTGCTCTTACCACAGCTGTTGTCCCGTATTCTGCTGGAAGCTTTGCCACCACCTGCTCTAGGGCTTCCAGAGACCCTGTAGTGTCTGCTTTAAGGAGGAGGCGTATTGTCCGGCCCTCATCTTCTGGGACGCTGCCTTGCTCCTTTGGTACTGGCTTCTGTTTCTTTGCTTGAAGAAAGGATACCGCCTCTTCTTTGGAATCAAAGGAGCGGAATTCCTCTCCCACAAAAGGAGCCTTTTCAAACCCAACAATGGATACGGGTTTTGCGGGTCCTGCTTCTTTGAGGGCAGTACCCTGGAAGTCCTCCATGAGCCGCACCTTTCCTATGACCGACTCTGTGGCCACAAAGGATCCGGGCCTCAGAGTGCCCCGGCGCACCAGGAGCGTGGTTGAGGGCCCGCGCTTGGGGTCCAAAGAGGACTCTATGACTGTTCCTACGGCATGCCCCGCGGGATCCCCTTGGAGCTCTTGCATGTCAGCCAGCAGAAGAGCAAGCTCAAGGAGCTCTGGAATCCCCTGCTTGGTAAGAGCCGAGGTTGCCGCAAACGGAACATCCCCTCCATACCCCTCGACCAGAACACCAACTTGCGAAAGCTCTTGCTTGAGACGTTCAGGATTAGCTTCCGGCTTATCTATCTTGTTTGCAACTACAATGAAGGGGATATCCGCTTTTTGGATTTGCTGAATCGCTTCCTTTGTCTGGGGCTTCACCCCCTCGTCCGCGGCAACGACCAAAAGCGCTATATCTGCAACCTTCGCTCCCCGGGAACGCATGGCAGAAAATGCTTCGTGACCCGGAGTATCCAAAAATGTGATGGGTCTTCCCTGATATTCTGCTTCATACGCTCCAATCTGCTGAGTGATCCCCCCGGATTCCTTAGATGTAATCTGAAAATCCTGCCTGATTGCTTCCAGGAGAGAAGATTTCCCGTGATCCACGTGCCCAAGGACCACCACGATAGGAGGCCGTATCTCGGACTTCAATTGTTTTGCGTGTGAAGATGGCATAGGGGCTTTCCCTCATAGTCTTTATTTCTTTTTTGCTTTTTTCTCTTCTTCCCCTGCTTCTCGCAATACCTCCTGCTCCTCGCGGGATAAGGTATATTCTGAAACGCCTCCCTTGACAGGCTTTGCGTACACGCGATTCGCGTCTCTGCCATAATGAGACGTCAGCACAACCCCTGTTTGCTCCCCATCAAGAAAAGCGACGGAAAAGCTCTGATTCCCTCCGATTTCCCGAAATGGATTATACCTCTGAACGTTCACCTGGATGACCGCCTTCTTCATGGATTTCTTGAATTCGTCCAGCTCCCCGGAAAGCTCTTCAATCTTCGCTTCAAGCTGCCTGATTTTCTTTTCAGCTTCTTTGAGATCAGAAATTGATGTGTTCTTTTTTGAGAAAAGATTCATTGCGAATTGATTCAATTACTCCTCACCCTGCGGAGGAGGTGGGACTCGAACCCACAAGGGATTGCTCCCGCCGGTTTTCGAAACCGGTCCCTTGCCAATTAGGGGTACCCCTCCCAGTCGCATGTATTGTACCCCTTTCTCCCTTCCCTGTCTATGGTATAGTAACTGAATGAAAAACTACATATGGGGGGTTTTGCGGTTAGCGTTGGGCTGGATCTTTCTCTGGGCATTTTTGGATAAGGTCTTCGGCTTGGGGTTCGCCACGCAAGCAGGAAAGGGTTGGATTGACGGGGGATCGCCCACCTCTGGTTTTCTCGCATTTGGCACAAAAGGCCCTTTTGCTGAATTCTTTCAAGGACTGGCGGGGGTTCCTTTGGTAGATTGGCTCTTTATGCTCGGGCTTTTGTTCGTTGGCGCTTCCCTTCTTTTGGGCATTTTCGTGCGCCTTGCAAGCCTCACGGGCATCACTATGCTTCTCTTTATATACACCGCGAGCGCCATCCTCCCAGAGCACAATCCTTTCCTGGACGACCATATCATCTACGCCATTATCCTGGCGGGTCTCATGACAACTCCTTCCGGACGATACCTCGGCCTCGGGGGTCTGTGGGAAAAACTTCCTCTCGTCAGGAATATGCGGATTCTCCGCTAACGGCTCTCCCGTAAGAGGTCAGAGAGCGCCTCTTTCAATTCAGGAAAAACAAAAGAATAGCCTGCCGCTTGTATCTTTTGCGAAGAGACTTTTTGGCTTGCGAGAGAAACATCCGCGAATTCCCCAAGGGCAAAGCGCATAACCCATGCGGGAATGCGCAGGAAGTGCGGGCGCCAGATCGCTCTCGCGAGAGCGGAGGAAAACTCCTTCTGGCGCACTTGGCGGGGAGCTGCGGCGTTATAAGCCCCTTTCAGAGACCTGTTTTCAAGAGCAAAGACATAGATGCCGATAATATCCTGAAGATGGATCCAAGGGAACCACTGTTTTCCGTTGCCCCAGGATCCCCCAAGCCCAAACCGGTAGAGCGAAAGAAGCTGGGCAAGCAGTCCCGCGGAAGCAAGCACAGACGCGGTTCGGACGCGCACGACCCGAATTCCTGCGCCTTGAGCGCCTTCCGCCTCCCGTTCCCACTCCACGCAAACTCCGGAAAGGAAATCAGAACCGGGAGAACTTTCCTCAAGAAGCTCCTCTTCCCCCCGATCACCATAAAAACCGACCGCGGAGGCAGAAACCAAAACCTCCGGCTTTCTGGGAAGCTTGCGCAAGGCAGCCACGAGATTGGAGGTTCCTTTGCTTCTGCTTTCCTTGATCTGCTTTTTGAGTTCAGGGTTCCATCTCCCAAATATGTTCTTTCCCGCGAGATGAACCACAGCGTCAACGCCCGCGAATACCTCCGCGGAAGGTTCTCTATCCGCAAGGTTTCCTTGGAAGAATTCTGCGTCCGCAAGAGAACTGGGGCGCATATCTAAAATGCGCACCGTATACCCCCGCCTGAGAAGCTCTTTCGTGAGGTGTGTGCCAATAAACCCGGATCCGCCGGTAATGAGGACGCGCATGATTATAGTATACCCGACCGCTCTCTGATTCTAAATTCTGAAAGTTCCTGTTGGTGGACCGTACCGGGCTCGAACCGGTGACCTCCTCGATGCCATCGAGGCGCGCTACCAACTGCGCCAACGGCCCTTTTTGTACCGGTGCCCCCGGCAGGAATTGAACCTACATCGACTCGTTAGGAGTGAGCCGTTCTATCCGTTGAACTACGGGGGCCGAACAGTGGTTTTTTACCATATCCTAAACCATTTCACAACAGAAAGAAGCTTGTGGGAAATGGGGGTTGACAAGTGTTCCTTGCTCCATATAATAGGGTCTGTATCGCAGCACCCGCACTTACCATATTACATCAGTTTGAGAAGCGCGCTACCGAGACAAACGCAAGGCGCGACGACAAAACCTGTACCCATAGGTACGTTGAGGAGGAGTCTCGCTTTGCGAGATCTCGCGCAGCGAGACAACGAAGCGGTTGGCCGGTAGCATGCTTCCCCGGAGGGACGCCGCGTTTTTGGCCATCTTCTTTGTTGCTCGTCTCTCGTGTGCCGTATGGCACACTTCGCTCCTCGCGCCGCGAATCTGTCTCAAAATATACGGCGTTCAAACGATGAAATATGGTAAGTGCGGGTGCCCAAAGGTCGATACAAACTATATCTTATTTATTATGGTATACGAAGAAGATTTGGAAGTTTCTTTGTTTGAAAGCGACGGAGAAGACGAGCTCGGTGGGGACGACGCGGAAGAGCTCGTAGAGGAAACGGATGACGACGAGGACGAAGAGGATGAGGAGCTGTAAATCTGTCTTGAAAAGATATCTACCCGCAGGGGCATTCGTGCCCTTGTGGGTTTCTTTAAGGAGCGGAGGATCCCGAGCAAAATCAATTGAGCGGAGCGAATACAAGGCAGATTCAAGGAGTGAGGAGCGATGTGTGCCGTATGGCACATGAGCGACGAACAACGCGGAAGCTGTTCTGTATGCGCCCGCCCCGCGGGGAAGCTCCCAGAGTGGCTGATTTCTTCGTTACTTCTCCTCAATGTAGTATATACTACCCTTTGTCGTCGCGCCTTGAAATCATCTCATCTGGGAGCTTCTCAATCTGATTTGTGCTCGGATCCTCCTCTCCTAGGTGGGTGAGCGACGGGATTCGAACCCGCGATCTTCGCTGCCACAGAGCGACGCTTTAGCCGCTAAGCTACGCCCACCATATATACTCTCTTGTGCTCCCACTAGGAGTCGAACCTAGATCCCAGGCTTAGAAGGCCCGTGCTCTATCCATTGAGCTATGAGAGCTCCGCATCCCGCAAATATTATATAATGAAGTCTCACTTTGGTCAATTGCCTTCAGATTCCAGCATCATCCGGAAAAGATCCCGGGAGCTTCTTGCTTCGGTTTGCTGAAACGTCCTTTCGCGTTCTTGCTGAATCTCCAGGATTGTTTGAAGCCGCTCTTCTTGGAACCGCATCCCAGAGGCCTCTGAAAGCGCGGGGGTTCTGGAAGAGAATCCATACACAAGAAACAACAGGACAGAGATCAGGAGGCCGAGCGTCGTGAGAATCAGGAAAAAACCAAGCGAGTGATACCCTGCCTGGCGCACGAGTTTTTGCGCGTATTCTTTGATTGTTTCTTTTTTAATAGTCATCGTGTAAATGCCTTTACGGTAAGAGAAAACGACAATACTCCCGTACTCTCTTTCTGAATACGCGCATCTCTGACCTCAATGAGGTAGGGAGCATTTTCAAGCAATCTGAGCATTGTTGTGAGTTGAACATATGATCCGCGCCCGGAAACAAGAAATGCCGCGGAGGGCCAGAGATCTTCCTGCTGCTGACCCGTGCCAGGAGCTATAGAGAGGGACATACCTGCCTGTTCTCCCGCGTTCTCTAAAAACTCAATAAATTCAATGGGAACGACAGAATGAATAAATAAGCGCTCCAGATCCGCCACATCCTTTCCATGCCTTGCCTTGAATCGCTGGAATTCTCGGGCATCATTTTCTTCTTGCGCGGCTTTCTGAAGCTGCGTCTGGATATTTTCAAGCTCAGCTGATCCTTTCACAATCCCCCGCACAAGCGGAAAAACACCAAAGAGAATCAGGAGAACGGAAGCCCCGAACACAAGCAGTACTGTCCCGAATCGTGTTTTTTGCTTTGCCTGTTTCATAATGCAAATGCTTCAATATCCATGCTCGCGGAAAAGAGAACGTCCGTTCGCGCGACATAGCTTGAGAGGGGAAAAGCAACGCTGCTAAAAAACATGTCTTCTTCAAGATTCTGCTTAAACCCAAGCATCGCGTCTCGCGTAGAAGCGAATCCCGACAGTTCAATGCGAGCTTTTACTTTTTTCTTCACGCCTCGCTCAGTTACGGTAGTCGGGGGAGAGTAGACAAGAGCGCGAAGTTCCACATCTCCGGGAAGAGCTTGCTCAAGATGCTCAACAAGAAGCAGCAACCGCGGCGTGGCAGTATAGAATCTTTGGAGAGAGATGAGCGTTCCATCTATTGCCCGCATCTCCTGCGTGTCTTGCGCCGTCTGATCCTTCTGGAGAGAAGAGAGAAGGAGATTCTGGGCCTGCACTTTCCCGGTAATGGAAATGAGAACAGCCGCAAGAAGAAGCAGGGAGGCAAGGAGAGCCGCAGCACAGGCAATTCCTCCCGCGATCAGCAGACGAAAGAAATGTTCCTCAACGATTTGCTGTTTCCTTTCTGGGGGCAGAAGGTTAATCATAGGAAGGAGGCTGGATTCCGCGAAGCGCCAGACCAAGGGCAGTGGCATATCTTAGAGAATCCTCAAAATGGAGGGTGGGGATAACCTGCGCGCGATCCGGTAAAATATTCACCCATGGATTCGCAAGCTCAACTTGGACCCCCAAGGCGCTCGCGAGCCATGCGGGAAGACCTTTCAGATTCGCCGCCCCTCCGCACAGCATGACTCTCTGAACTCGGCTCTGCTCTTTCACAAGATGCTGATGCTGAGCGTGTGACGCGTAATATTCCATATACTTGCGCATGTGTTCTGCGAGATCGGAAAGAACCGGGACAAGAGCTTCAAATACATTGCGCCCTTCTTTGTCTTCGGGGAAAGCGAGTCCGTACGCGCGCTTCTTCTCTTCCGCTTCTTCCAAAGATATTCCCATGTACTTTGCGACAGCTTCCGTAAGACCAAACGAAGAAGCTTGCAAAGAAGTGGTAAAGCGCAGACTGTGCCCCGCAAAGACACTCAAGGACGTGCGCGTTGCCCCAAGATCTGCGACCAGGAGCGGCACAGGAGAGGTGTTGTTTTGAATGACGGCGCGGAGAACCGCGAGCGACTCTATCTCAAGAGCGATAGGAATCAATCCGACCTGGTCAAGAACCGCCACGTACGAATCCACCGTGCTCTTGGGAAGCGCCGCTAAAAGAATATCCAGGTGGTCAAGATGATTCTTCAGAGGAGAAACAATTTCATGGTCAAGATACACCGTTTCCAAAGGATAGGGTACGTAGTTTTCCGCTTCAAAGGTCAGGGCCTCCCGCACTTGGCGCCTTTCCATGCGCGGAAGCTGGATCACCTGAAGAAACGCCTTCTCTTCCGGAAGAGACGCAACCACATACGGAGTGCCCAAGGGCTCCCCCTGGACGCTCTGGCACGCGGAAATAATGGTACTGGCAAGCTGATCTTTATTCTGGACTTCCCCGTTCTTCACCAGCTCCTCTCCAACAGCATACTCTCCAAAAGAAGTGAGTGCTTTTGTTCCTTCTCGCTGAGAAAGCTTCGCAATTTTTAAGGTGAAATCCGAAACATCCAACCCAAACGCGTCCTGGTAAAGTTTTGAAAAACCCATGAACATTGATTGATTGTACCGCGTTTCGCGCACCGAACGCAATCTCATTCCACTTCTCTCCAGCTTACAACCGTCCAGCCGGCAGCGGGACCTGAAGTAAACACCGCGTCTTCCAATCCAATTTCGTACGTAAGCTCAGCGTTATTTTTCACATGAATGCCATATCCGGTTATTGATCTCATCTCGGTATTGTTTTGTATCTCAACCCATCCGGTGTTTGAATAGAGAATATCCGCGCGCGCGGAGTTCTTCATAATCATGGCGGGATTCGCAGAAGAAGCGCTCACATACATCAGGTAACTGCCGGGCGCCCCGGATCCGGAAGAAACAGAACTGTTTTGCAATGTAAGAAGAGCATCCCCCACAATGACGCCGCTCATGGTGCCGTATGAGGAATCAAGACGTACCCGCGCAGAATTGCTTATTGTGATTTCTCCGGTAACCCACAGGGTTCCCGCCACCACCAGCGTTGCCGTGTTTTGAATAATAAGGTCTCCTTCTATCTTCACGGGCCCCAGAATATGAGTACCGGTGCTCCTGCTGTAGCTCCCGATGGTGCCTCCAGCGGCCGCGTCTTCTTTCCACGTCTCAATCTCAGAATCTAGTATGGGAAGCGACACAGGTTCTACCGGAAGCCCTTCGGTCGTTAGAGAGCCGGAGGTGCATGCCAGTACCGTATTCGCGTGCAGAGTTCCTGCAACCTCCGCATTTTCGCAGACATCGGCGCGAGCGTTTCCGCCGACAACACCCCCGGAAAGTTTCTTTCCGATGCCCGCGATAAGGATGGTGTCTGTAACTTGAGCGCTTCCTATAAGCTGAGCGTCCCCGTTTGAGAATACGTTCCCCACTACCTTGCTTTGGTTGTCCATGCGCAAGCCCCCTCCCCCGACTTGCGCGCCGTAGAAAAATCCCGGAGTTACCGTGGAGAGCTCATACACTATTTCTATCTTGCGAACGCGGTCCGCGAATATTCCTTCCGCCGTAATGACGCGCGCGCCCGCGGCAATATCTGAAATGAGTACCTCCACTTCTCCTTCGCCAAAGGAAAACGCATAGGGGCTTGACCAGCTCATGCCCTTTTCAAGACGCAGGAGCGCGTCTTCAATTCCCGCTTCTGCCGCGTAGAAGGCGAGAAGTGACTGTTCCGTGTTCCGGGCAATACGCGCCTCTCCCACAAAAAGAAGCGTACCGGTCGCCGTAATACCGGCAAGAATGCCCATCACGATTGTTGCAACAGAAATCGCGGCAAATCCGCGCTCATGAACGCTACTCTTCATGCGATCGCACGGAAACCGTGGTTGTTATGGATACGGATGCCTGAAATTCAGGGCGCTCGCTCGCAGTCTCGCGTCTTGCTTCCAGCTCAATGCGTACTGATCCTGAATCAATCTGCGAAAACACGAGGCGCGTAATTTCCAGAGCCGCGGGGCTCAAGGCAATGGGAATCTCTCCCTCCTTCTTCAGGCAAAGGCGGCTCTCACAGAGAAAGAAATCAATATAGGAGGTTTGATCCCCCGCAAGCGCGTATTTTGAAGTTTCCAGAGAAAGCTGGCCCGGGTGCTCAGCGTACACCGATGTCGGGGTGTAGATGCTTTTTGCCTCACGAATTTCCCGCCCCATGCGCTCAAGAACACGCTCAGAAGAAATGCGGGTTTCCCGCATCGCCTCAGCTTTCATGTGAACCCTCACGGTCCAGAGAAGAAACGATCCAATCGCAAAAAGCACAAGCACGAGGATCGTAGCATAGACGAGAAATTCCAGTATCGTGAATCCTTTCTGCATGCTATTGGCGCCAATTGGCGAATAAAGAGGCGACCTCTACTTCGTATGTCGCGCCCCGCGAATCCCAAAAAACCCGTACGCGCGCCTTCTTGGTTTCTTCATCAACTGCTCCTCCCTCCTCTACGATGTTTCCTCCCCCGTCTCTCCGCACCTGTTCAAAAATGATCTCTCGCGTGTATTCATCTATGGACTCTGTCCCTTGTACCAGCTCCCAGCGAGCCGGAGATCCGGACTCCAAAAGCATGAAAGAAACACCGGTATTTTTTGTTCCAATCCCGTCTTCGTTCCAATCGGTTGCGTCGCGGAATGAACGGACCGCCTCCAGGCCTTCCTGCGCGAGAGCGAGCGCTTTTCCCCTCTGTTCCTGGGTTTTTGCCTGCTGAAGAATAAATATTGTTCCTCCAAGAACAGAGACAAAAACCACGGTGGCAATAGCGGTGGCCACGAGAATTTCCACGACAGTCACGCCCCGACTATTGCCAGAAGGGCTCTGAGACAAAGGCAGAACCCCCTCGTGTTGTTTCTCCGTCTTCATCATAAAAAATGAGGTCTGATGCTTCTCCCTGAAAAGCGATTCTCAGGGACGCTGTATTAAACCTGCGGTCGCGCTGAATGGAGAATTCAGTGTCAGGATCATTCAGCCGATGAGTTATGAGCACGACCTTTTGGGCTTCTCCTCCAACTTGCACGGTACCCTTCCAAGAAAGCTGTCCGGCCGCGAGAAACGCAGAAAAAGGAATGAGAACGACCGTCTCCTCGCCAGATCCCTCCGCGAACACCAGCTCAAGCGATTCTGTGGATGTATCAATAATCCTGCTGTAGGAAATATGCACATGGCGGGAATCTCGCGCGCGCTCCTCACCAGAAACAGGAGATCCTTCAAGGACGCTCAGGGTTCCCGCCTCCCCGATGTACACGCTTCTTGTGTGGTCAGCCGCCTGCACACGGATAAATCCTGTCTGTTCTGGAATTCCGTCAATTCTCCGAAATACCACTTCGTCTTCGGTCCCCAGGGAGATTTCCGTAAACATAGTTCCCCGGGGAAGCTCAAAAACAGCATCCTCATTCAGATCCCGCGTCTCATAGCTCTCCCCCTGAAATAAGGTATAGCGAAGGGCTTCAGAATCAAAAAACACTCCGTACTGGCTCGCGCTTTCAGAAGCAAGAGATTTGCTCTGCGCTTGGCGAAGAACACTGAGCATCTCTTGAGAAGCGCGTTCGGCACTGTATGTTTTCTGGAATTCACTAAATGCTCCCGCTCCAATAATAAAGAGGATGCCTGCGAGCCCCAAGACCACGAGAAGCTCAATGAGGGTAAACCCTTTTGTCCTCATGCCATTAGATGGAACCAAGCATGCCATACATGGGCTGAATCATGGAGATCGCGAAAAACCCGACAACTCCTCCGATAATAAGCATGAGAAGGGGTTCAATAACGGTGGCGATATTCTTGGTTGCGTTCGCGACTTCTTCCTCAAAAAAATCCGCGAGCTTGGCAAGAACTTCCGCGGTCTGCCCGGTTTCTTCTCCTACCTGAACCATCTGCAGCACATTGATGGGATACAAGTCCTCATAGGGCTGCAGTGCCTCTGAAAGTTTCGCTCCCTTGCGCACTTCTTCCGCGGCGGCAGTTAAAGAATGCCGGAAGCTGGCGCTGCGCACAACCGATGAAGTAATGGAGAGAGCGCGCAAAAGAGGAACACCGGCGGCAATCAGAGAACTGAGCGTTCTAATGATGATAGCGGCGTTTGTTTTGTGAAAGAGTTCTGAAAGAAAAGGCAGCCGAAGGAAGAAAGCGTCAAGAAGCTTCCCTCCCGCGCTTGTTTTTGCTCCCCACCGCAGGGCTATGATTCCCGCGACTCCTATACCGACCGCAATATACCAGAATTGTTTCAGGAACTCACCCACTGCTATAATAATTCTCGTCGTGAGCGGGAGAGGCACTCCGAGGTCGCCAAATGTCTTCGCGAGCTCAGGAACTACGACCACCAGCATGGTAATGCCAACCGCGGACATCGCAGTGAGCACAACAGCAGGATAGAGAAGTGCCCCCTGAATCCTGGATTTCAGCTCGTGCTCGCGTTCCAGCTGAAGAGCGAGGTGCATAAGAACATCCTCAAGGGTTCCCGATTCTTCTCCCACCTGAACCATACTTTGGAAAAGATCGGGGAAAATATTCGCGTGATGTCCCATGGCTTGCGCGAGAGTTTCACCGCGCACGATTTGCTCGCGCATCTCATTCAGCCCCTTTTTGAGCTGGCCGTTTCCGGTTTGGTCCGCGAGAATTGAGAGAGCTTTCGGTAATCCCACTCCCGCTGAGATCAGTACCTTGAGATTCCGCACAAGAAACAGCTTATCCTTTACCGACACTCCTCCAATACTGATCTGTAATTTCTGAAGGAGGGGAGAGGCTTTCTTTTCTTCGTCAGCGGACGTAAGCACGAGCCCTTCGGATCGCAAAGAAGCGGCGAGCACCCGCTTACTTTTTGCCGTCTTGCTTCCAGAAAATGACTTGCCTGATTGTGAGATAGCGGTGTAGAGATAGGTGGGCATACCTATTCTGTAATAACGCGAAGCACTTCTTCTATGGAAGTAAGGCCGCGGGCCGCCTTGAGAAAGCCGTCTTCAACCATGCTCACCATGCCTTCTGTCTGCGCCTGCTTTCTGAGATTGTCCACTGAGGATTCCTCCTCAATGATTCGCTTGATGGATTCGGTCAGCGGAAACACCTCGTAAATCCCGACTCTTCCTTTGTAGCCGTCAGGATTCTCCTTGGTTTCCTTGGGTCGCCAGAACGTGGCTTCGTGGATCCCTTTTCCTGCTTTTAAAATTCCTTCCGCGATCAGAAGTTTTTCAACCCGATCAAAATCACACAGCTCTGAGAATCGTTCCAAATCGCTCTTGGTCAGCTTGTATTCTTCCTTCTCGTCGCATAACTTGCGCACCAGCCGCTGGGCAATCACTAAGCTCAGGGTGGAAGAAATAAGGAACGGTTCCACCTGCATATCAATAAGCCTGGGGATCGCTCCGGGAGCGTCATTAGTATGAAGCGTGGAAAGAACCAGATGGCCGGTGAGGGCGGCGTTCACGGCAAGAGAAGCTGTTTCCTGATCGCGAATTTCCCCTACCATAATAATGTCCGGATCCTGCCGAAGGAGGGACCTCAGCCCGTTCGCGAAGGTCAGGCCAACCTTGGACCGAACCTGCGTCTGGTTCACGCGGGGCATGCGATATTCAATCGGATCTTCCACGGTGGAGATATTCACCGCGGGACTATTGAGAACCTCCATCATAGAATACAACGTTGTTGTTTTTCCGGATCCTGTGGGTCCGGTAACCAGAATCATGCCGACAGGACGGCGCAATGCCTGTTCTGCGCGCTCTAAAGCAGAGCCTGATAAACCAAGTTCCGCCAGCGTAAAAGCCTGGGCTGATTCGGAAAGAAGGCGCATGACAATTTTCTCCCCGTCAAAAACCGGGAGAATGGACACGCGCATGGAATATTTATATCCCTCTGTTTCCACCTTAAACCGGCCGTCTTGGGGAAGGCGGTGCTCGTCAAGCTTGAGATCAGAAAGCACCTTGATGCGCGCGACAATCCCGGAAGCCGCCTGCTTGGGAAGCACCATGGCATCGCGCAGCACCCCGTCAATCCGGTAGCGCACGATAACCTCCTTTTCGGTCGGCTCAATGTGGATATCCGAAGCGCGCTGGAGAATCGCGTGTTTGATAAGCGTGTCAACGATCCTGATGACCGGGAGTTCTTCTGCCGCTTTTTTCAGGTCCTCCTGCTCGCTCTTTGCCTCCCGCGAATCCTGAACCGTTGTAATGCCCTCTCCTTCCTGCTTAATGATATCCCCGAACTCTGCTTCCAAGCTTTGCGAGTATTGCTGAAGGGCGTTCTTGATGGACTGGGGCGTCGTGAGGCGAGCTCTCACCTTGAGATCCGACTTCTTCTTAATAAAGTCAATCGTTACGAGATCCTGGGGATCAAGCATGGCGACTTCCAGCTCCTTTCCTTTTTTACGGAACGCCACAATATTATGGGATTTCGCAATGGGTTCTGGAATAATCCTGAGCACCTCAGGATCAATTTGCTCCTCTTCCAGATTTACGAACGGAACCCCTAAAATGTATGCTTCTGTTTTGATAAGCTCCTCTTCTGGGATGAGCTCTTCCGCGAGCAGAATATCCCTCAGTTTCTTTCCGCCTTTCTTTGCCTCTTTTTCGGCGTCCTCAAGAGCGCCCGCTCCAATGAGCTTGGCATCAAGCAAAAATGCTTTCAGCTGCTGGTCTTCAACTTTCATGCCGCTTCTCCTAATGACTGCTTCACTTTCTGGACGACCTCCTCCAGATTATAGTTCGCTTTCACCAGATAGGTGGTAGCGCCTAATTCCAGCGCTTTTTGGATGTCCTCAATCTTTTCCAGATTGGTAAGCAAAATAACGGGAATATGCGCGGTTTCCTTGTCTGCCTTGAGCTGCTTGAGCACATCAAAACCATGCATGCGGGGAAGCACCAGGTCCAGAAGAATGAGATCGGGTTTCTTTTCTTTTGCTGTTCGTAATCCGATTTCACCGTCAAGCGCGGGAACAAACTCGTATCCCTCTTGCGCGAGAATATCCCCCAGCATTTTTTGCAGTGCTCCTTCGTCCTCAATTGATAGAATAGTTTTCATGATAAAGGAATAATAAACCAGAATTTCGACCCTTTGTTCTCCTTTGAAGAAAATTGGATTTTCCCTCCAGCTTTCTCCAGAATGGATTTCACAATATACAGCCCGAGCCCCGTTCCCTGGGTCTCGTGGCGAAGAGCATTTGAGCTGCGGAAAAATCTCTGGAAAATATATTTGTGATCCCGCTGGGGGATTCCCACCCCATTGTCTTCAATTTCAAACTGCAAAAACGCTCCTCTGCGGAAATAGCGGATCGCAACGCGCTTCTTGGCTTTTGTCGCGCCTGTTTCCCCGTCCTTCCAAGCGTAGCGGATCGCGTTATCCAGAAGATTGGAGAGCACCTGCCTGATCTTTCCGGGATCGCTTGTGATGCTGGGGAGTTCCTCTCCCTCAAGCGCGATTTCAATATTGGAGGAGGTGAGAATCGGCTTGAACTCTGCCACAACGCTCTCCACGAGAGCTGGAAAAGAAAATTGCTCCGCCTGGAAGGGAAGATCATTTTGCTCAATCCGGGAAACAGACAAAAGGTCATTTACGAGATTATGCATGCGGGCGGAGTTGTCTTTTAAGATGGTAAAGTAGCTCTGCTGATTCGGGTTGACCTGTCCCAAGCGTCCAGAGAGAAGAAACTCTAAGGCCCATTTTAAATTGGAAATGGGGGCGCGCAGCTGATGGGATACGATGCTTACAAACTCGGATTTCATGCGAGAGGCCTCAGCAAGCCGCTCAAAAGACTTTGTCACAAGGTACGAGAGGACAAGGAGCCCCGCGGTCACAAAGATGATGATCAAGCTTACCATATACGGATCCTCTATGAAGCGCGTGCCCACTCCATATAACAGGAGCATGGATATGATGATCAAAAACCCCATGACAACAAACAGGAACTGCGGACACTGCCAAAGAGATATCCTGTATTTCGTGCAATCCGCGAAAGGATTTAAGCGTTCAAAGAATTCCTTTGAAGTCATTACAAAATACTACCATACATTGACCCACTGCTCCAAATGTGATAAAAAAAATGCGTCCTCGGGGTATCGTATAATGGTAGTACGCTTGCTTTGGGAGCATGTAGCCTAGGTTCGATTCCTAGTACCCCGACAAACGTACACCATACTAAATGAACGGTGCGCGGGTGTAGCATAGTGGTAATGCACCAGGTTTCCAACCTGGCTATGTGGGTCCGATTCCCATCACCCGCTCCAACAGAAAACCACCCCTGATAGGGTGGTTTTCTTTTTACCTGGCGTATTCCACAAACCTGTTTTCTCGAATAAGCGTTACTTTGATTTCTCCCGGATAGCGAAGCTCCTCTTGAATGCGGGATGCTACATCACGCGCAAGTTGGTGAGCTTCCAGGTCTGAGACCTCAGATGGGTGCACAAAGATGCGGATTTCCCGTCCCGCCTGGATGGCATACACTTTCTCCACTCCTCCAAAGGAAGCTGCCAACTGCTCAAGTTCTCCAATGCGCTTTAAGTAGTTCTCCAGTGTGTCTTTGCGAGCTCCGGGACGAGAAGCTGAGATCGCGTCAGCCGTCTGCACAAGAACAGCCTCAATGGATTCGTAGGGATAATCCTCGTGGTGGGACTTCATGGCGCTAATGACCGCCTTTTCCATTCCAAACTTCTCCAGCACGCGCATGCCGATCTCCACGTGAGAGCCCTCTATCTGATGATCCAGTGCTTTCCCAATGTCATGGAAAAGACCCGCTTTTTTGCTGAGCTGCGCGTCCGCTCCTATTTCTGCCGCAAGAGCCGCGGCAAGATGGGCAACTTCAATGGAATGCAGGAGAACATTTTGTCCATAGCTGGTGCGGAATTTCAGGCGCCCGAGGAGAAACACGAGTTTGGGATCAATACCGACGATCCCCACCTCATAGATGGCAGTTTCCCCGGCTTCTTTCATTTGTTGCTCAATCTCTCCCTGCACTTTCGCTACTTCCTCTTCCACGCGGGCGGGATGAATGCGCCCGTCCTGGATAAGCCGCTCCAGAGCGGTTTTCGCGATATGCCGCCTCACTGCGTCAAATCCTGAGATTACCACGGTTTCCGGGGCCTCATCCACAATGATTTCCACTCCGGCTGCGCGCTCTAAGGCGCGAATGTTTCTTCCTTCTTTTCCAATAATCTTTCCCTTCATTTCTTCTGAAGGAAGGATAACCGTGGATGTGGTGATTTCCTGCGTTTGAGGCACCGCGATCTTTTGAATGGCGTAGGAGACAATCTCTCTCGCGCGCGCGTCAAACCGGTCTTTGCCTTCTGCCTCCAGCTGGCGGATTCTTCCTAAGATATCTTTCTCGTGCTGGGCTTCCACACGCCCGAAGAGTTCGCTTTTTGCCTCCTCTTGGGAGAGCTTGGCGACAGCTTCCAGTCGGCGCACAATGTCCGCCCGCTCTTGCTCCAGTTTTTCTTTCGTATCCTTCAGGAGCGTCTCTTTTGCCTGAATCTCGTTCTGCTGAGATTCAAAATCAGAGAGTTTTTGCTCAAACAAACTCTCCCGCTTTAAGAGAAGCTGTTCTGTTTTGAGGATTTCTTTTCGACGTTCATCCTCTTCCTGCTTTGCCTCACTGAGAATATGTTTTCCTTCCTGCCTTGCTTTCTCAAGAATCGCTTGGCTTTCTTCCTCAACCTGTGCAATGCGCTTTTTTAACTTTTGTTCAACCGATCCGGCTCGCTTTCGCGCGATTGACTGCCGGGCGTAGTACCCAAGAAGAGAGCCCAAAACCAATGCTCCAAGGCCCGTTCCTATAAGGAGAAGAGCATCCATGGGAATTCAGAAAATATTGGCGCTTATGTTGTTTATTCATGCCTATGACCAATTTTCTGATTTCAGAGTACCAGAAAGAGCAAGAGAAGTCAAACCCCGCTCCAGGGGGCCAGAGCGGGGAGAAATCACACCTTGACGCTACTTTCTTTGGATAACCTCGTCAATCAGTCCATACTCTTTCGCGCCCGCGGGATCCAAATAAAAATCCCGATCAGTGTCTTTTTCTATTTTCTCAAAGGGTTGACCCGTGTGCTCAGCCAAGATTTTGTTCAATTGTTCGCGAATCTTTATGATCTGCTTTGCGGTAATTTCAATATGGGCTGCCTCTCCAGTCACGCCTCCCGCAACCTGATGAAGCATCATCTGGGCGTTGGGAAGAGCGAATCGTTTTCCGTGAGCTCCGGTTGCCAGAAGCACCGCTCCCATGGAAGCTGCCATTCCCACGCACACGGTGGAAACAGGGCATCTGATGTACTGCATGGTGTCATAGATGGCAAGGCCGGCTGTTACTGATCCTCCGGGAGAGTTTATGTAAAATTGGATGGGCTTGGTGGAGTCCTTCTGGGCGAGAAACAGCATCTGGGCGATGATGGAGTTTGCGACCACATCATTAATGGGAGAGCCGAGAAAAATAATCCGATCGCGCAAAAGACGGGAGTAAATATCATACGCCCTCTCCCCATACTGACTTTTTTCAATTACTGTTGGAATAAGATTCATCCTATGAAAAGTTACTCATGGTTATTTTTTCTTGTTCCCGGTGAAACGTTGCCCTGTATTTGGGGCCTCTCATGGGATTCATTTCTTTGCGGATTCTTCCAGTAACGCGAGTGCTTTTTCGTTCTCAAGCGCGCCTTTAGTATACAAGACAAGCTGCTTTTGGTCAAACGCCTGTTCTGCTTCTTTTGGACTTCCAAACTGCGCAAGAACCCTCTGCGTGCCCGCCTGGATTTCTTCATCTGTGACTTGAATATTCTCCTGCTTGACGATCTCCCGAAGAATCAGGGAGTTTTTCACGCGCTTCTCAGCTTCCTTGGCAAATTCTAAAAGAAGCTGGTCCTCTGTCTTTCCCACTTTTTCCAAATACTCTTGGAATTCCATGCCGGCCTGCTCCTTCACTCCTTTTTTAATGTTCTCCACCATGGAGCTCTGTTCTCGTTCTATGAGCACGTCAGGGATATCTCCTTTTGTTTTTTCTGCCACTTTCTCAAGAATTTCTTGGCGATGACGCTGGGTCTCCCGATATTCTTTTTCCGAGAGGAGCCCTTCCCGCACAGACGAGCGTACCTGATCCATGGATTCAAAGGCTCCCAGGGATTTGGCGAATTCATCGTTAAGTTCCGGCAGTTCCTTTCCCTGCTCCTGCCTGCTTTTCTGAAGCCATTCCAGCGTCTGCTGTACTTCCTGTTCCTCGAGGGCAACCTCTTTTCGCTGAACATGAGAGGCAAGGGCGCGCCAATCCGGAAGAACCATGGCGGGGATAAGCGCAACCTCAAGCTGGAACTCAAAAGGATTGCCGGGAGCCAATTTCTTGACGGAAAGCTCCGGGTCTCCGATCACGTCCAATGCTTCTTTTTCCACAACCTCAAGATACGCGTCTTGCACCGCAAGCCGAGCCGCTTCCATAAGAATGGTTTCTTCCCCGACCTGGCGGCGCACAATGTCAGGGGGCACTTGACCCGGACGGAATCCTTCCACCTGCAGCTGCTTTCCCAGCATTTCTTCCGCCTTTACCCGGTATCCTTCCCAATGGTCAGCTGGGAGAGCGCAGGTTATCTGAACACGGGATTTTTCTTTTTTTGCAACTGAATACTCCATAAGAACTCTTAGATGTTAGCTGGTTTTTCTTTTTCTGCTTCCTCCTGAGCATCGTCCTGAGATTCCGCGGGCATATCCACCTGCGTGCCTTCCGGAGTTCTGACGTCAATCTTCCATCCGGTCAGCTTTGCGGCAAGCCGCACATTCTGCCCTTCTTTTCCAATCGCGAGAGAGAGTTGGTCTTCTGGAACAATGGCAAGCGCGCGGTTTTTCGGGTACGTTTCCACCTGAAGAACTTTTGCGGGAGAAAGAGCGTTCGCGATAAAGGTTTCCGTGTCCTCCGCCCATTCAATAATGTCTATCTTCTCTCCTCCCAATTCATTGATGACCGCGGAAACCCGGGTACCGCGCTGGCCCACCATAGCTCCCACCGGGTCAACCTGGGGCTCTGTGGAGGCGACAGCAACCTTGGTTCGCGCTCCAGGCTCCCGGGCAATGGCTTTAATCACAACAGTCTCTGCCGCAATTTCAGGAACCTCAAGGGCAAAAAGCCGAGAAATGAACTTCGGATACGCGCGGGAAAGAATGATGGACGGTCCTTTTGGGGTATCTTCCACCTGCGACACATAAAAGCGGAGGCGCTGGCCCGGGCGATAAAACTCCCCGGGTACGTGCTCTTCTCGCGGGAACACCCCAAGCACCTTTCCGAGATCCACAAAGATCGCCCGCCCCTCCACGCGCTGAATGACTCCTGAAATCAGGCCGCCTTCCTTTGACTTGAATTCTTTGAGCGTTGATTCGCGCTCCGCCTCTCTGATCTTCTGTAAAATGACTTGCTTGGCGGTTTGGGCGGCAATCCGGCCATAGTTCATATTCCGTTCTAACGGAATCTGGACGATGTCTCCTGGCTGAGCATCCGGCTTCAGCTTCTTTGCCTCTTCTTCAAAAAGATGGCGTTCAGGGTTGAATCGCACCTTTTTTTCCGCGGAAATCTCCTCATCCTCTGAAGGAAGACGTTCCTGCTCTTTCAGTTCTTCAAGCTCCTGTTCAGAATAGATCATGGTGTCATCCACAACCGTTTTCTCTTGCCAGAAATCCGCGTTCCCTGTCTGGGAATTGAATTTTGCCTTAATAAGCTGGCCTCGCTTTCCATAATCCTTTTTGTAGGCTGCAGCCAGCGCCTGTTCAATTGCTTCCAGTACTCGTTCTGCTGACAGTCCTTTTTCTTCTGAAATCTGAGAGAGAAGAAGCGGTAAATTTTTGAGATCCATAGGTATACTAACTTAGTTAATTAAGAAATTGTTTCTGCTATTAAGAAACAATGCCCGGTTGGAACGGACATTTGACATTTTTAGCGTATCAAAGGAGAAGAAGTTTGTCAAGAAATGGTGGGATATCCTAAACTTTGCGCCAAACCATTTTGGGGGAAACTGACCGCCCCGCCCTCGCTTCTAATATTGCGGCGAAAAAATCCGGCGGCTATAATATTGATTCTACCTCGGATCTCATCCGATTAAAAATCTTGGCGTGTCCTTTAGTGTTCGGATGAAGTCCATCAATAAGGTCGTCGTTTCCAACTACGCTATCCATAGAAATGAATTTCAGCTTGTTGCTCTCGCAAAACTTCTCAATAGCATTGTCTAGCCGTTTAATGTTTTCGTTGAAATAGGACTTGTCGGGTTTCCATGGACAAGGAGTAGTTTTTGATTCGTCTACTGCGGTCAAGCCAACAAAAACAATTTTTTCAGTAAAATTATTGGCAAGAGAAAGAAGTTTTGCAAGATTTTGCTGAAATTCATCAAGCGAAACGCGCAAGCCGTTTGTGGAATGGATAAATTGAGCGTCATTGATTCCAATGGCGAAAATTATCAAATTTGGTTCGCGCGCTTTCGCTTCAACTTCAATCCTGCTAAGCAAGTCGGCTATGGTATTGCCGGAAACCCCAAGATTATAAACATCAATATCTTTATCCTGTGCTTCAAAATAATTTCGCAAGCGAGTAGCCCAGCCGCCTTGCTCTGGATCGTATGCTCCCCAAGCTATACTGTCCCCGAAAATTAGAATGTTCATAGATTATTTCCCTTCGGCTCAAATTTCATATAACTTCTCCTTGCTGAGATTGTAAGAAGTCGTCCCATCCGCTAACACACTTAGCTGCTACCTCCATCACATCGACGGGTATTCCAAATTTCCAAACGTCGATACCGAATCTCGGCTCTTTATGCATAAAGTGATCGAAGTAACGTGAGATAGGAGTTGAAATACCAAAACCATGATCCACAAAATCATTTTGTGGTTTATATCGATCAATTTTTTGATGCTTTTGCTTATTTGCTAAATCACGACAAAGAGAAAGCCAGGCGCTACGTTCAATAAAATTATCGATTGCAATCTGTCTAAATCCGCTTTTTATAAGCCAATCACGCATGTGATAGCATTGAATAAAGAAAGAAGTAAATGAGTCTAAAGCTGTCTCAAAATTCTCATCGGTAGCAACCGAAAATCGTTCGATGTCTTTTCTTAAGCGCTTTACTCGACTGAATTGTTCTTGGCACGGTAATTTATATTTCATGGCGATTTCCTTTGGTATAAATGTTTTATCTCTTAAAGAGGTCTAGATATTCGTGCAGGACAAAAATCCGGTTACGGGAAAAGCCGGTTATTTCCTTGAGGATACCGACACGCTCCATCTCGCCAACAAGAGTATTGGTCGCTGTGTTTGAAGCGTTAAGATATTTGGAAGCATCGGAAACCTTAAATGCCGGCATGGAAAATGATTGCAATAAAAGTTTATGAGCCAGTTTTGCCCGGCGGCCAAGCTCCATAATTTGTTTCTCATAGCTGGCGCGCAGATCAATAATCTTCTCAAATGTATCCTTACCTTTCTTAGCTGTCTCAATGACTGCTGAGAGGAAAAAGACCACCCATTGATCCAAGTCGTTCCGTTCGCGCACAAACGTAAGCGCGTCATAATACGCCCCTTTGTTCCTTTCAAAGAAGTCAGAAAGGTAGAGTGTTGGTTTTCGTAGAATTCCGAGCTCAATAAGATGAAGCCCAATAAGCATACGACCAATTCTTCCGTTACCATCATTAAAGGGATGGATTGTCTCAAACTGATAATGCGAAATGGCCATCTTAATCAGATGCGGCATATTCAATCCTTTGTTGTGCCAAAAAAACTCAAGGTCTTTTAAGGCCTCTCCCATATCTTCGGGATGAGGTGGAATGAAGGCGGCCGTCTGAATGCTTGTGCCGCCAATCCAATTTTGCGCGGTGCGAACTTCTCCTGGCTGTTTGTGTTCGCCACGAACACCAGACAACAAAATTTTATGAGCTTCTTGGAGGAGTCGCATCGAGATTGGAAGTTCGCTAAGCTGAGCAATGCTTGTATTCATTGCTTTGATATAGTTTTGCACCTCAGTCCAATCGTCTCTTTTTTCTGGGGAGATTTCTTCTTCCGGTAGGACTGCTTCATCCATACCGGTGCGAGTGCCTTCAATGCGACTTGATTTGACCGCTTCATTGCGCACGTGCATTTGAATGAAAAAATCCACGTCTGGAACAAGGATGGAGTAAGCATTCAATTCACCAACAAGCCTGATGGCTTCTTCTAAGAGGACAGGGATTCTTTTGTCTTGCCATTCGTATGGACGATTAACCGGGGATGGCAAAAAACTCTGGTATTCGTAGTCTTTGCCCCAGAAATGCCTCTTATAGGCGCCTGCTATAAATTGATTTTGCTGTGGTTTATTTATCATAGTTTTACTCCTTCATCTAAGTTGAACTATGTATTCCCATATTACCAGATATCTATAAAAAGCGCAATAAGGAGATGTATATTACGACTTGACACAAAAAGACGCTACAATTGAGCCTCAGGACTAAGAATGCAAAAACCAGCAAATCAAGCGCTTGCCATGCTTTTCAGCAATGAGACGCAGAGGAATTTGGTGGACCCGGCGAGAATCGAACTCGCGACCCAGCAATGCGAATGCTGTGTAATGCCACTTTACTACGGGCCCGTTTGTTTCAAAACTTCATCTTATCCCCAATGCGTATTCCGTTCCTTTCCGTCCATCCCGCGTTCACTTCCAGAACATACAAAACAGGAACAGAAGGGATAAGCCTGCCAGGATAGGAATCCGGAGAAACATTCAAAGTAATCTCCACAACCCTTTTCTCCTTGTCTATCCAGAGAATATCGAGAGGAAAACGCATATCCTTCATCCAAAAACTATGCTTTCCCTCATCCTCAAAAACAAAGAGCATTCCCTCCTCTTGAGAAAGAGAAGGCCGGGACGAGAGACCCCTGGTCCTTTCTTCCTGGGTATCTGCAATTACTGCGCGCAAAGACGCTTCTCCTACTGAAATATTCACGGAGGAATCGTCTTGGACAAGGACATGCGCCGATCCCAGAATAAATGCCACCATTACTCCTGTTAAAAGGATTCTCACTTGAGATTACTGTTGCTGCAGCACTTCGTCAATAACTTGAGAAAATACGGCAAAGGGCTGGGCTCCGGAAATCGTTCTTCCGCCAATGAGAAACCCCGGAGTTCCGGTAATGCCAAAACTTCCAGCTTCCGCCCGATCCGCGTCAAGAGCCGCTTGATACCGGCTTCTATTTTGTTCAAGAAGCATGCTGATTCTCTCTGCATCCAGTCCAACCTCTCCTGCGAGAGCGATAATATCCTGTTCTGACTGCCACTTGCCTTGCTGATCAAACATCGCTATTTGCCAGTCAAGGTATTGGCTGGGAGCTGCCTCCCAAACCGCTTTTCCAACAATACCCGCTGCCTGAGAAAGAGGGCTCAGAAATTGGAGGTCTTTAAATACCACCTTAAGTTCTCCTGAGTTCACATACTCCTGGATAATAAGAGGGAGCGTCTCCTGCTCAAATTTCTTGCAGTAGGAGCACTGAAAATCCAGCCAATAGGCAAGAGTAAGGGGAGCAGTAGGGCTTCCTATGAACGGCCTGCCTTCTGTCTTTGCCTCTCCAAGATCCCCTCTTGGCTGAGCGCTCTCAGGGCTCCCGGCCACTGACGCCGTCTGGGTCCTTGGGGGTGCTCCAATTGCATAGAAAATAGCTCCCGCAATAATAAGGCCCGCGGTGAGGATGGCTCCCGGTACCAGAAACTGGTTCTGCCCCTGTGTGTTTTCCATGTTTTGTTCTGTACCAGTTTCCTGGAATTTTTTACAATGATTCCTTGTTATAGAGGTCAGGGCGGGGTGAATCGAACACCCGCTACAGTCGCCCGAGGACTGCGTACTGCCACTATACTACGCCCTGATTGTTTTACTGGACAAAATACTTCTTCTTCAGTTCTTCGTCAACGCGATCTTGCGTAAGCTGAGCTGATTGTTTCGCTTTTGCCGCCATATCTTCTAACTCTTGCTCTGAAAGCTTCGCAAGCTCAAAAACTCGCTTTTCAAGATACTCCTTGGTATTGAGCGCAGGATCGTCAAGAACATCTTCCAGGAGAATTGCCAGGATTGCTCCTATCTTGGGCCCCGGGCCAATCTTGAGCGTTTCCATAATAGTGTCCCCGTTTATCTTGAGCATCTTTGGGCTGATAGGATCCTGTCGCACTTTATCTACCATAGCTTTCAAGTAACGCAGGCGGTAGGGCTGCGCTTTGGGAACCCCAGACCCAATCCGATCCGCCTCGCGAAGCTGAAATAGCTCATCAATATGCTCTGTCCCTACCCTGGCAAGCAGCCGGCGCACCCCTTTCAAAGTTACCGTCTCAGGATCATACACGAACATGTGCTCCCGCACCAGCAAGGAAACGGTCTCCACAACTTCCTTGGGAAATTTCAGGCGCTCTAAGATCTTCTTTGTCATTTTTGCCCCCACCACCTGGTGTCCGTAAAATGTTGAATCAGGCCCCTCTCCCTGCTTTACGCGCGGCTTGGCGACATCATGAAGCAGGGAAGCTAAGCGCACAATGAGATCTTGCTTCTGACGCGCCGCATATTGAAGAGATCGGACATTATGCTCCCATACTGTATAAATATGGTGCTTGTTCTGTCCTACCCCATAGCCTTCTTCAAGTTCCGGGAGGAAATGGGAAAGGAGACCAAGCTGGCGCAGTTCCTCAAGCGCCTCCATGGGAGCATCCGACATGAGAATCTTGATGAACTCATCCCGAATGCGTTCCTGAGAAATCTCTCGGATAAGCGCGCTGTGTTTTTCTATAGCCTTTCTTGTGGCAGGCTCTATGGTAAATCCCAGGGTCGCAAAGAAGCGTACTGCCCGCATCATGCGGAGCGCGTCTTCCTGAAAACGCTGGTCAGGATCTCCCACCGCACGAATGGTTTTTGCCTCAATATCCCTCTGCCCTGCAAAAGGATCCAAAACTTCAACTTCCTTGTCTTTGGCATGGAGGGCAATGGCGTTCATGGTGAAATCACGCCTTGCCAAATCCTCTTCAATGGTTTTTGCGTATTCAATCTGTTCAGGATGCCTCCGATCCCCGTATGCAATATCCGCCCTGAAAGTTGTAATCTCAATCTCTTTGAGAGTCGGGTCTTCGCTTTCCGTATGGACAGTCACCGTAAAGAACTTATTCTCATAAAAACTTGCGGGAAAAATCTGCTGAATTTCCTCTGGTTTAGCTGAGGTCGCAATATCCCAATCCTTGGGCTTTTTCCCCAAGAAGAGATCCCGCACGCACCCTCCCACAACGTACGCCTGGTATCCCTTGGCCCAGAGAACTGAGACGGTGTCTTGGACTTCCGTGGGGATATCGTATTTCATCTCTCGTATTCTAGCGTAAATGCTTGATTCTTTCAATAAATTTCAGTATAATCTGGGTGCGCCCCTGTGGTGAAACGGATATCACGGCAGTCTTCGGAACTGCTATTGAGGGTTCGAATCCTTCCGGGGGCACACCGTTGCACAATTTTGGGTTTTCTCATAGAATAGGGAAATGAAGAAGCGTGTGTTCTTCTTTTTGCTTGGGTGCGCAGTCTTTGGTATTCCAGCAGTTGCCTTTGCTCAGCAAGGTTTAGTTCCGTGCGGAGGCCAGGGAAACCCATGCGAACTCATGGACATTTTTCGGCTCTTGAACAATATCATCCGCTTCTTTCTGATCCCGGATCCCAACCTTAATGGCCGCTTTGCGATTGTTCCCCTCCTTGCCACCCTCTTTACCGTCATAGGAGGAGCTCACCTGCTTTTAGGAGGAAACAACCCAGGACTTCTCCAGCGGGGAAATGAAATCTTGAAGGCAACAGTGATTGGCCTAGTCATTATCTATGGCGCCTGGCTCTTTATTGGAGCTCTTATGACGGGCCTGGGAGTTGCGGAATGGACCGGCTTGAGAACCTGGTTTGAAATCATACCAAAGTAGACGCCAAATTAACGCTGAAAACATGGGTGCATCTAAGAACACTCTCAAGAAAAAGGCCAGCACACTCAGAAAAAAGGGGCTAAGCTATAACGAAATCCGCACGAAAG
>JAUYJF010000040.1 GCA_030688685.1 Candidatus Yanofskyibacteriota bacterium
AGGTTCTTCCCGTAGGGCAGCTCGTCCCGCTCCTCATACTCCCGGAAGAGGACGCTCAGCTGACTCCCAAGGAGGCCTTCGCCAAATGGGCAGCCGAGATTATAAAGAGGCAGTCGCTCGTGCATCTCCCGCTGCCGCAGCGCGACTTCCTCGCGGACATGCTCACCAGAACCCGGTGAGAGAAGGTCCTCAGGACCGTAGAGGACCGCGCGTTTCCTTGATTCGCGCGGTCTTTTCTTTTTACGGTTTGTTGACGCGCCTACCCCTTACATGTATCCTTGGGGCAGAACCCAGGAGCCGCCCACCCCGAAAAGACAAGAAGGAGGAAAAAGAAGGTGAGTATACGGCTGCGGTTCAAGCTCCTAGCGCTCGCGTGGAGCGTCGGGCTGTTCGGGCGCCTCATCGTACTAGTGTTCCAGGCAACTGGCCTGGTGCGTGTGGAAGGACAGCGGCATCTCCGGGGACTCCTTTCCCAAAACAAGGGATTCCTGGTCATGCACCGGCATCCGTCCATGCGGGAGACCGTCATCATCCCGCTCCTGTTCTTCCCGAGCTTTTTGTGGAACCCGTGGCGGGTTCCTCTGTCGGCGCCCGATGAGCGCAACTACTACAGGCCCTGGTGGTGCGCGTTCCTGAGGCCGGCAGCGATTCCCGTGCCGAGGGGCAACAGGGACGGGGAGATTCGGGCGTTGCGAAAGATGCACCGCGCGCTAAAGGAAGGCAGGCGCCTTGTCCTGGCGCCGGAAGGAGGGAGGACCTTCAAGGGAGAGGAGTTTAAGTACCTGCTTTCCTCCGGGGACACCAGGGTGCTCCCGGCTCCGGATGGGGGAGTGGACCTCTCGCTTGCGGTAATCCGCCGCTTTAAAGGCGGGGTGCAGATTCTCTGCAACAACGGAACCCCCATACTGCCGGTCTGGGTGGATTCGACAAGATGGCGCACCCGCATCGTATTCGGCAAGCCCGAAGTCATCCCGCAGGGAGAGAACACACTGGAGGCGTTGGAGGACATGCTCCTCCGCACGGCTCCGCGGCTTCACTAGCCGCAATAGGGCGCAGGCTAACCCCCTGCGCCCGTTCTTTTTGCCCCGATTGACGTTACCTTTGGGAAGGGGAATAATGGAATATGGCAAGGAAAAGCCCCAAAAACGAGGGCAAGCGGGAGCGCTTCAAGCGCCTGGCCCAGGCAAGGACCAACAGGGTGATAAAGTCCTTGAAGATCCTGGGAAACTGCGCCGACAAGAGCCGCTACGAATACCTCAAAGAAGACGTGGAGCGTGTCTTTGCCGCGGTGGACAGGCGTTTAAACAAGACCAAGGCAAGGTTTGACCTTCCCACGGACAAAGAGGAGTTTAAGCTGTAAGAGAGAAAAGGTCGAGGCCAATTCCTCAACATCATCTCTTAACTCCGTAAGGAGTCAAGGTTCTGCCACCAGGCAGGTTCTTATGAAGCCAATAGGCAAAGTCAGCCACTACTACGACAAGGCAGGGGTGGCCATCGTGGAGCTTCAGGACGCCCTGAAGGTAGGGGACCGCATCCGCATTGAAAGGGGAGAGAACACCTTTGACCAGGAGGTTTCCTCAATGCAGGTTGAGTACAAGCCGGTAGAGGAGGCAAAGAAAGGGGACTCGGTGGGCGTTAAGGTGGACCAGAAAGCAAAGGAGGGATCACTAGTCCTTTTGCTTGGAGAAGGGGAGTAGTAATCTTAGCTAATCTAATAAGGCCTGTCTGCTGCAGGCAGGTGTGGATGACTTAGATTTGAGTTAAGCTTCACTTCGTTTGCCTCCGTAGCGCAACGGGTAGAGTAGCTCGGCTCTAATTAAAAGACTGAAGGTTCAAATCCTCCTGAGGGCAACTACTTGGGAGGGAGGAAGTAGTGGATAGATTATGCGATTCTTCGCTTTACAAATATTGACAACATTCTAGGATAATAATAGGCTATAGGTAGAGGACAGGGTACTTTGAGTGGATTGAGTGAAATTTATGGTATTTGAGAAGAAAATGCTTTGCTTAATGGATACTGAAGGACAGGATCCATTTAAGTAGATGTGGATTGTGGGGGAGTATTAGAAGAGGCAATTTCAAAAATCTGTTTATGCTTCTCAATCTTTGCTAGAAACTCAACGTCAAGTATTTGGTTTCGTTGCACGTACAACTCATCAAGGAATACTCTTGATGCGTTTTGTTTTTCTTTGGGGGTTTTTGCGTATCTAAGGAGAATCCAAGCATAGGTATGAAGACTGTGATGATTTGTTGGTTTCGTCTGCACTTCTTCATAAATCTCATGGGCTAATTTACGTGCAACGTACTCCTCAGTTCTACTAATAAGGAGATTATATGCCAAGTTATTTTTCGCGAGAAGAATGGAACTTTTGTCTAACTCTGGATCAAGATTTTTTGTTTCCTCCAATATTTTCTTTGCAAAATCAATATCATCCTTTAGCCAAAAAGGCATGGGGTTCGGAATCGTATCTTTTAAAAGGATATCATTGATTTCCGTAAGGTGTCGTTTCTCTCGCTCAGTAGTTCGGTATAAACCTATCTTAACCTTGAGAAGGGATTCGAGTCTTTTTATGCGTCTATCAAGCTGAGAATCAAAATCCTGACGCATTATTACAATAATCCCAAAGCTTGCTATTCCTATAATCGCAAGAATTGCCGCGAGGAGATCTCTGTATAACTCATATTTTAGGGCTGTAAATTCTTGTATTAAGCCCAGAGAGTTTGGGATCGGTTCAATCTGGGAGATATAGTAATGCCAAATCAAAACAAGAACTGTCACAAAGAGTATAGAAAAAACAATATGACGCTGCTTCCAAATAAATTGTTTCATGGGTTTATTACATTGTACCACTTTTTGGTTTTTGTAGAAGAAAGCGATTTTAAGTGATACTGAGGGAAGGATAAGCTTAACTGTCACTTGATCTATATCTCATGCCCCAAAAGACAAAAGGAGCAGTGAATGGAGGGGCGCCAGTTTAGTCCTCTAAGGTTTCGACAAACCTTTCTGCTTCTTTAATCCACTTATAGCCTTGTGGACGAGTGGATTTATAAGATACCATCAACTTATGTAGCTCAAGGAGGCGGCGGAAGGGTTCCTTTTGCCATACCTTTCGCACAAAACCACGGCTTCCCCTGTGAGTTTTTTGAGTTTTATTCTGGTAGAGAATTTCAATCGCTTCTGCCCATAATTCAAAATCTTTTTGCTTGTTTCCGTACAGGCGGTATTCCCGGAAGAAGGGCACCACGACATGGAACAGGTTTTCAATATCTTGGATGGAAAATCGCGCATCACCGGAAAGAGGAGTATGGACTGTGCCGCATTGAAATACCTCAACTAGCTTTTTGATAAGCTCCAAATCTTTGACGTGGAGACTTACGACATACTGGGCTTTCCAGCCGTAATAAATAGGGCTGCCGTTGCGCTCTCTGCGGACATCGCGCCGAAATTGCAAATCAAAGCATCCCTCACCTGTAGTAAGGCCAGCTACAAAGTCGGGGGATAGAGGGGTGGAATGTGTGGCGTCAGTCACAAAATTAAACGCAACGTCTTTATTTAAGATTCTTGCCGCCGTGGAATTTCTTATGGATTTCGCGGAGCTGTTTTGAAGTTACGTGGGCGTAAATCTGGGTTGCGGTGATACTCTTATGTCCTAAGAATTCTTGCAGGGTTCTAATATCAACACCTTGCGCCAAAAGATCGGTAGCAAAGCTATGGCGCAAGACGTGAGGAGTAAGGGTGGCAGGGGGAAGGCCAGCTTTTACGGCGTAGCGCTTCAGGGCTTCTTGGATCATTCTCGGACTAATCCTTCGAGGGTCTTTTTTCTTCCCTTCTGACCGATAGGTAATGAATAAGGCGTCGTGATTGTCTTTTCGCGTTTCCAGGTATTTCTTCAACCATTCTAAAGTCCGCTGAGAAAAGTACACGGTGCGGATTCGGCCGCCCTTGCCAGTTACCGTTACCTCAAGCTCTTCTGCTTGGCTCTCTGGGAACTGTATCTGTTGTTTGTTTAACGCAATGAGTTCTGCGATACGGAGACCGGTAGAAAAGAAGCTTTCCAGGATTGCACGGTCTCTGAGACCATGGAAGGTAGAGATATCTGGGGCCGCAAGCAGGCGTTCCAGCTGTTGGAGATTAAGGAACCGAACCTGTCGTTCTTCCTTCTCTCTTGCCAGTTTTACCTTGTCTGAAGACAGAGCCTCTATGCCGTGCTCTGAAAAGTATTGCAGCAAGGAGCGCAGGGCTATTAAATAGTAATTCTGGGTAGATTTTTTCAAGGACAGGCTGCGGGACAGATAGACGCGGTACTGCCGGATGTGGTCTAAGG
>JAUYJF010000011.1 GCA_030688685.1 Candidatus Yanofskyibacteriota bacterium
TACTTTTGCATGCCATGCAAATGTGTTGCCGGTATACCACGGGCCCATTTCTCGTGTGCCCCCACCAGGAATCGAACCCAGATTTATCCCTTAGGACGGGATTGTTCTATCCATTGAACTACGGGGGCTGGGTCTAATTTACCTCTAAAAGCAAATGGTTTTGCAAGGGAGGTACCTTTATTATACCCTTGGAATATAGCATAAAATGCCCTCTTTCGCAATTGTGGATTTCCTGTGCAAAAAACCTGTTGACCCCGCACATAACATAGAATTATGTGCGGGGTTGACAAGAATCTTTGGCTCAGTACAATAGTCCTTATACTAAGGAAAAAGGTCGAGAAACGTGACCTTTCTCGTTGTCAAACCATATACATATAAAACGCATGCTAACGGATAAAGAGCTTCTTTTACGCTCCTTTCTTGAAGACGAAGATGAAAGCCCAGAGATTCCTTTGGGTGATCCAGACGATGCCGAGCTCTTAGAAGATGAGGAGGATGATAAAGATAAAGACGATGACGATACCGAAGACGCTTGGACAGGAGGGGAATAGTCAGTGAATAACAAAAGAGCCCTTGTCCGGGCTCTTTTGTTGCCTACTTTTTTTTCCCGCCTCCTCGGCGGGTCGCCGATGAGGCGACTTCTTCTCTTTCCTCGTCTGGACGACTGTCCCCTTGCTCAAGCAAGAACAGGCGGTCTTGCAGTCCTTTCAAGAGAACATTGGTTTCATGGTCCCGCTCAATGAGCTGGTCAATCTTTCCCGAGAGGTCATCAATCTGCTGGTCTTTTGTATCAATAACCTTTTGCAGAGTTTGAATCATCCTTTCTCCCATACTCTCCTCGTTTAAAGGAACAAATTCTTTCTCTAAAAGGGGAGCGGGCTGTTCTTCTTTGGGGGCTTCCCTTTCTTTTTCTGCTTCTTTGAAAAGAAAGGTTTTGCTTATGAGATACATCATGCGCCCATCTCGCATTTCGGCCTTCATGATTTCTTCCTTTTCAACACCGGCAATTAGCGCTTCCTTAATGAGGCGCATCACAACGCCGTCTGCCTGACGAAGGAGGCGGGAGGCTTCTCCTATGGTGATAAACTCTTTGTCCATATATTTCTTGGGGTGGGCGAGGGGATTTGAACCCCCGGTCTTCGCTGCCACAGAGCGACGCTTTAACCGCTAAGCTACGCCCACCATGTGCTCCCACTAGGAGTCGAACCTAGATTCCAGGTTTAGAAAACCCGTGTTCTATCCATTGAACTATAGGAGCGAAGTTACATCAACAAATAATACTCCAAAATCCTTGCTTGGTCAACCTTCTTTAAGGATTAAACAGATCTCGGGGGCTCAGAAAATCCGCCTGTTGCACCTTTGCTTTTTGTTCTTTTAGGTCGGAAAGAAGGCCTTCAAAGACTTCTTCTTGGAATTCGAACTCGGAAACAATCTCATTCTGCTCCACCTGTGGGGAGAAAATTACATATTGCCAAAAAAGAAAGGCGGCAATGAGTCCAGCTCCCAGCACAAAAAGCAGGGTCGCGACAAAGGCGTGCTCTCCTAGAAACCATAGAGCTTCACCCAGCTGTTTCCCCCATTGCCGTATATCTTGTTTTTGTAGGTTTTTCATGGCGTTGATGTTTTCGGCAGGGGCCCGGTAAATACTTCAACAAACATGGTAAAACTCACTTCTTTTGCACCATTCTCTTGTCCAACGACGGCCCGATCTCTTGTGAGGGAGGTGTTCTTCAAAGAAAGAAGGTTGGGCCCGTTCTCTAACTTTTCCAAAAACCTCAGAAAATCGGGGTAGCTTGCAGAGGAAGCAAGCTGAAAGTCCATAACAGGCCACGAAATCCCTTTTTGTTTTTTGGGGGTTCCCGGTGTTATCTTTAGAGCCAGATTTGAGGATGCCGCAATCTCTTCCAAAAACTCAATGAAACCAACCGGAGTTTCTGCGTCCACAAAGATACTCTCAATCTGTTCAAAGCTCTCTGCTCTCGCCTGGGAAAACTTTAGGAACTCTGCTGCCTCCACTTCAGCGGAACTTGCCTTGAGCACCTTCACGTATTGCGCTTCCAAGTTTTTAGAATTCATCGCAATCCCCCGAAGCAAGGGTACAATCGCAAGAGCAACAAACAAAAGAAGGAGGACCACAAATACCGCTGTTGTGATAATAGTTTTCTGGTTCACCCCGGTACTAGAAATTAGACTTCTCTTGACGTGCAACCATTTGGAATATTGTTGGTATTTGGTTTTGCGATTTCATTATGGGTTGACCATTGTGTTTTGGCGAGAAACAGCACGGTCTAATTTTCAGTACGGGGTTCATGGACTTTGGGAGATATGTGCCTGGAAAGAAAAAGTGATGTCTGTTGGACTTACCCAGTTTGAGGGAGGAAACACCACATCAGCAAAAAAAGAATTGGTTTGAAGTGTATCCTTAAATAAGAGTAGCTGCTCTCTAGTTTGTGCTTTTCCGGTCACAGCA
Organism: Candidatus Yanofskyibacteriota bacterium; assembly: GCA_030688685.1. Taxonomy (GTDB): domain Bacteria; phylum Patescibacteriota; class Minisyncoccia; order Minisyncoccales; family UBA10102; genus JAUYJF01. The sequence continues at coordinate 2,471 of JAUYJF010000011.1, forward strand.
ATGGTAGCTGGGGACCTCAGTACTTCTTCTTTCTTTTGTGTTTCAAAGGCAGGGGTATAAGAAAAGGAAAACAGATAGAGTTCTGGGGGGAGGGAAGACGCCAAGCTATCAAGCACTTTCTTTACTGATTGATTCTCTTCCTTGAACTTCTCTATGTTCCGGAGTTTTGAATTCCAGTTCCTAATTTCGGCCAGCGTTGAATCTTCCTTGGCACTCCTCTCTTCAAAGGAACTGATCTCGGTTTCCTGAGATATGAGCTCGCCAGCCAGCGTAACCTGGATAAGCATAAGAAAAATACTCAGAGAAATAAGGCCAATGCCCAAGGCAACGCTCAAAACAAACACAAGCCTAAAGCGCCGTTTCTCCTTTAGTTTCTGTCGGTATATTGGGGGAAGTAGGTTAATCATTGTTTTGCCCTCGCAAAGCAAGGCCGAGGGCTGCAGTATATTTTAATGACTCTCCAAAGGGAAGCGGGGGGAGTTCTTTGAGCGAGGTTTCCAAGATATTCCCCCAAGGATTTCCCAGGACAACTTCCCGTTCCAACTGCTTTGCGAGAAATCTCGGGAACCCTTTAAGGTTGGCACCTCCTCCTGAAAGAATGATTCTCTTGATACGTTGCTGATTTGTCCCCATGTGCTGATGGGCGGTATGAGATTCATAGTAGGAAAGATGCTTCTTTATCTGTTCTGCAAAATCGGCGAGAGGAACTAAAAGCGCATCAGAAACCGCCTTCCCTTTCTCCTCATCCTGTCGGTCTAATCCATAGTTAACCTTGAGCTCTTCCGCCTCATCCTCTTTAATATTCATACTGCGGGCAATGCTATAGGTGAGCTGTCTTGAGGAAACAGGGATGGAAGCGGTAAAGCGCAGGCTATACCCAGAAAACACCACAAAACTCGTGTGCGATGCCCCAAAATCAACCAGTAAAAGGGGCATGGGGGCCGTCTCTTTAGGAATCAAGGCGCGAGAAATTGCTAGAGATTCAATCTCCAAGGCCTTGGGGGATAACCCAGAACGTTCCAGGACATCAAGATACGGATCCACCACGATTTTTGGCAGAGCCGCCAGGAGAACATCCATATGATCCAAATGGTTGTGGAATGGGTGCACCACCTGAAAATCCAGATATACCTTCTCAATGGCATGAGGAACATAGTTTTCCGCTTCAAAGCGTACCGCGTGCTCCAACTCCTCTTTTTTCATGCGCGGCAGCTGCATGACTTGTAAAAACGCCTGCTCTTCTGGCAAGGAAGCTACAACATGCCTGGTCGGGAGTTTTGTGCCCAAGCTCTGCACTGCTTTTTTGATGGCCTGCGCCAAGGCATCTCCCTGCTTAATCTCTCCTCGCTCCACAATACCTTCTGCAATGGGGAAATTACCAAAGGATTGCAGCTGAAATCCCTTTCCTTGAGGTTTCAAATACGCAATCTTCAAGGAAAGGTCTGAGATATCCAGACCAAAGGCCGTGGGATGAAGGGTTAATGCGTCAAACATTCTTTTATTGTACCCAGTTATTCAACTTCTTTCCAGGACATGAGCTCCCATCCTCCCCCGGGACCTGTCGTGAACTTTGCAGAGGATAACCCCAAATCATAGGTGACTGTTGCGTTTTTAATCAAAATCTTGTGTGCGGTAACTTCCACAAGGCTTGCGTTATTCTGAATAACAATTACTCCATTGGGAGCAAACATCACAGCACTATCAGCATTGTTCCCGACCCCGATGGCGGGACTCGCCTCCGCAAGGGATGAACTTGTACCAATAACCAAAAGAAAGCTTCCTTCTGCTCCCGAACCCCTCAAAATAACGTTGTTGCTGATACTCGCGGTTTGGTCAATGATAAGGGCTCCACTCAAGTCCCCGTAGTTATCATCCAACTCCACCACGGATTTATTACCAGGAACAAAGGTTCCCGTTACCCACAAAGTACCCAAAAGAGTCAAGGTCATATTGTTGGCAATGGTGAGATTCCCTGTAATCTTCCCCGGGCCCAGCACCCGGTCCTCATCTATGTCAACATCTCCTCCTCCATCCACGATTCCTCCATCTTGGGCAATTGCTTTCCAATCTGCAATCATGGTGGGGGTAATCGGGAAATCAACTGTTGGTGTCACGTCCGCAGTTACACTCGTACTCCCTGCAACGTCACACGTATTGGCCCCCAAAGAATTATAGATTAAATCTCCGTCTATCGTGGCTGTTGTGCAGTTGTAGGTTTCCACATTTCCATTGACTCTTACGTCTTCTAGCGTATTGCCCGCGCCAGCAATAACAACGGAATCCGTGATAGTGGCACTTGAGGTTCCAAAAATGTTGGCGTTTGAAAATACGTTGCCAATAATTTCGGAGTCGTTGTGCTGCATTTCCAATCCTCCACAAGAGGGAGGACAAGCAATGCTTGGGTTCCCAATGTGTGCTCCAAAGTTAAAGGAAACATCCTCTGAAGAAAAACCGTAGGCAGCCCGCACTTTCCGAATCCTGCTTTGAACATCTCCTTGTCCTGTAATGGTGCGGATCCCGCCGATGATAGGAGAAACACTTACGTTCACCAAAGCTGTTCCCGCCTGCAGCGAATAGGAGTTTGGCCAACTCATCTCTTTTGCAATACGAAGAAGCGCATCTTCTACCCCGGCTTCAGCTCCGTAGTATGCCTGCAAGGAGGCTCGCGTATTCTGAATAATGCGCTGCTGAGAGGAAATGAGCAGAAAGGCGGAGACTCCAATTCCAGATAGTACAAACAGCACTAAAAGGGCGAGATACAAAGCTACAAATCCTTTCTGGCGGTTTTTCATATTATCTCAAAGACGCCGTAGAGGTCAGCTCTACCGCTGCCTCCAATTCCGGCCTCGTATTAGGATTTTTATGCTCCAAAGTAATACTCATGCGAAGAGAGGGAAACAGAGTATTCGTGGAAATAGGGGTAAAAGAAAGATTGGTGACCTCAACAGTATCTGGGGTTAAGGCACTTGGATCTTCCCCCTCTTTTTTCATACACAAAGCCTCACCACACAAAAAGAAATCGAGAAATCCCGTTGTTTCTCCAGACGGAAAGGAGGTTTTGGTTTCCAAAGAAATTTGACTCGAGGTCGCGGTGGAGAGATACAAGCTCTCTGCCTCCCTGACCTCGCTCATGACTCGCTCTAAAGCAACTTCGCCGGAAGCTACAGTTTCTTGAAGAACCTGCGCCTTGGTATGGACTTTAAGGGTCCACAAAAACAGCATAGAAATAGCCCCGCCAAGAATGGCCAGAACCGCAATGTATACCATGAACTCTATTAACGTAAACCCCCCCCCACTTTTATGTTGTTTCAATATACCTTTTGGAGTTGTTTGTGTATGCTGCATAAAGAAGCTGAAAAACTTACAGAAAAAAGTGGTGGGGGGTCATCTCCAGTTGGTAAGATAGGTTGTGGTTTCAATCTGCTGTGTTGCGCCACGCTCCGTCCAAGAAACGGTAACCGTGGCCTTCTTGGTTTGGAGGTCAAGTGCTCCAGACTCCACAATGTTGTCTGATATGTCGCGCTCTACGAGTTCCAATACCACGTCTTTTGTAAAGATGCCTGAGGTCTCCGGCCCCAAAAGAAGCTGCCACCGCAAAGGAGTATCAGAGGAAAGTTCAAGATGCAATGGAACCGCTGTTGGAGCTACTCCCAATCCGTCATACTGATCTCCGGGATCGTCATCATCCCAAAGCGTATTGTCCCGGTAGTTCTTTAGAGCTTCCACAACATCTTTGACCAAAAAGGATGCCTGAACGGTTTGCTTCTGCAGAGAAGTAGTTCTCAGGCTAAAGGTGCCAAACGAAAGCAGAGCTGCAATCCCTACCCCAATGACCACAATCGCAATGAGCAGTTCAACAATAGAAATCCCCTTATTATTATTGGAGTTCCGGTGTTCCAGCATAAATGGAAGCTGAGTCTGTTATTATCGTTCCCATGGCGTCATATTCAATGAGGTTGCCCGTCGCGCCTTCAGGCAGCTCATCAGGTAGCTCGATTGCCACGGGTTTCGTATTCTCCATGCGGTTGCGGTGAAGGGAGAACTCCGTACCCAGGACGGGGTCGTTGAGAATATGGGTGTGGATTTTGAGATGCTGGGTTTCGCCTTCTGACACCACATCTCCCTCCCAGAGAATCTGTCCCGCAGACATATTGTCTACAATAGGAAAAGAAGAGGTAGTATCTGGGAAAACCAGACGTACGCTCTCCGTTGCCGCAGTAATGTCCCTTCCGAGGTAAGAAACATGCACATGTCTTGAATCTACCACGCGGTCCCCATCTGAAG
>JAUYJF010000006.1 GCA_030688685.1 Candidatus Yanofskyibacteriota bacterium
GCTGTATTTCAGCTCCAAGTTGGCGAAAGGCATCCAAGTGCGCGTCAATGGGACGAGCCCCAATAATGCATCCGCCAGGAAGAGGCAAGTATACTTTTCTGAACCTGGCAAGCAGAGGGCCATAGAGCAGAACAGACCCTCGGAACCTCAGTACAAGCTTTTCGTCAATCGTATCTGGATTGAGATGCTTGGTATTGATCTTCACCTTTCGCTCGCCAAGCCACTCAATATCAGCGCCCATGGATTTTAAAATCTCAAGAAACCGCAGAACATCCTCAATCAGCGGGAGGTTGTCAATAACACAATCCTCCGTTGTGAGAATGGTCGCGGCCAACACGGGAAAAGCCGAGTTCTTGGCCCCCCTTACATCAATAGTCCCAGCAAGCGGCCGGGATCCGGTAATGACAAATCGCTCCATAGAATATGACTTATAGTATAAGAAACCGACAGGTTTAGCAAACCCTCCTCCTTAACGAAGGACAGTTTTAAAAAGAAGAAGCGCCCGGGCCCGCACAGTGTTGTGCAAACCCAGGCACTTTGGAGCCGAAACCCTTCCTCCACTTACATAAGGAGGACCCTGATGGCAATACGGTCTTTGCCATCAAGCGGGTCTTTGGTCTGGGCAGCCCTCACCTCGTGCTGCCCGCACGAGCATATGAATGTACCCAACCGATACGGATCCACGCAAGAAGGGAGTTCCCCCTCTTCGGCCCATAAGGTCCCTGGAAAATCGTAGTCCACCTCTGACCGGTAAACAACCTGAGGCATCTATCACCTCCATCTTTTTTTGTGAGCGTTAGGCGCGGGCGCGGCGGATGCGATTCACCGTACCCGCGACCTCCCGCATGATTGCCTCTACGAGGAGGCCATCCGGCAGGTCGTGGCCAAACGTTTCAACCGTATGGCCATGCGGCTCCAGGAGCATCCAAAAGGCCTCGTCTTGCGCCATGCCATAGGGCGCACCAGAGGAGACCAGAAGTGACCCAGGAGTAGGATTGCCCTGGAGCCACTCCCGTATCGTATCCTCTGTCGTGGGACGCACGGAAGGACCGCCTGGGATTATCGCTGGCTTCATGGAAGCGTCCACGAAGACAGCTGTGGTACCAAATTCCTGGGGCATATCAACGGCTTGCTGCTCCCAGAGCCAGCGCATCATATCCAGCTCGGTCTTGATACCAAGTTCCTCGAAAGAAGCTTGAGGAAGAGGATCATATCCAGGATACTCGAGGAGCGCCCATGCCTCCTGAAGATTCTCCCGGTCGGGTCGAAGCAACCGTTTTCCTCCAAAGACGATAGTCTCCTGCCATCGAACTCCATCGTCCCAGGCAGTCATAAGATCTTGAAGCCGGGCCACCGCCCGAACGAGGAGAGCACCCGGCCAAGCTGCCCGGGCATACCCCTGTTCGGAAGGCGTCGTTTTCATCCCGAACCCGCAAAGGTTCAGGTGGTAACGAAACCGCTCTGGGGGGCAAGAGATTTCCACTTCCTTGAGCTCCCACCGCTCCAAGGGCTGGCCATCCGGACCCTTCTGGAAGAAGCGGGCCTGGAGGGCATTATCAATGCTCTGCAGATCGTTTCCGGGCACCCGCACGTCCTGGAGGAACTGTGCAAACGCTTCCGTTGGTTGATTAACCGAGTCAAAGAGCAAATACGAACGACGCACATCTCACCTCATAGAATACAGATTTGTCCGCTTCGGACTATAAAAATATAACAATAAAATGGGAACTTGTCAACTTCCCTGTTTTCGTGCATAATGAACAAATGCAAAAGCGACACCGCACGATTCTTTTTTTTGTTCTGGCCGTTCTCTTTCTGCTCATAGCCCCCTCGCTTGCCTTGTATTCCCAGGGATACCGCTTTGATTGGAATCAGAGGAAGGTTACGCAAACCGGCGCCTTTTTCTTTAAGGTATCCCCTACCCGCGTTTCCATTTTCATTGACGGGGAACCGATCAGCGGCACAGACTTCTTTTTTGGCACCACCTTAACCCGCAACTTTCTTCCCGGTCCCTATCACATACGATTGGAAAAAGAGGGATACATCTCTTGGGAAAGAACATTAGAAATTCAGGAGAATGCCGTTACGGAAGCAAAAAATGTTATCCTCTTTCCCGCGGATCTTAAATTCCAGGCGCTCCAAGAAGGCATAGAGAAAATGTGGCCGTCCGCTTCAGGTTCAAAGATTGTGTTTTTGGAACAAACCTCCCAAGGAGCGCTTCAGCTTTCTCTCCTGGACCGGAGCACAAACAGAAAAACAGTCCTCACTGCACCCTTGAGCCGTTCCAGCGAGATTCTGCATGTTCTTTTTGATCCCCAGGAGGAACGGGTATTATTCCAGGTCGCGGGCCAGGAACAAATCAATACCTTTATTCATCATATCAGCGCTTCCGCCACTCTCTGCGGTCAGCGGGCTTGTTCTCTTTCTCTTGCCGTAGCTCCCAAAGAAGTTGTGTTTTCGTCTTCACCAAATCGCGTTCTTGTCCTGCGAAACCTCGGGACGATCCAAATTCTCCAAGAGACAGATTACACAACAGGCCGGGATCTCGCGTATTGGGGAACACATGTTGCGGCTTTTACGGTTTCAGGGCAGAATCTTCTCTGGCTTGAACGTGAGGGCACCATGTGGAGCGTCAATCTTGGCCCCCAAGCGTCACCGCAGATGATGCAAACAGCAAAGTTCCCGGTACGGCAGGAAACCTCATACATCCTTTCTGCTGAGGCGGGAAGAATCTTCTTGCGGGAGGCGGAAAAAGCATACCTCATAAAGAACCAAGAATTCCAAGAGATTGGAAACGGGGTGCGGGATATGCGCGTCAGCCCAGACGGCCGCAAACTTCTCCTGTCTAATAACTCTGAGATATGGATCCTCATGCTTCAAGACGATGACAGTCAACCGCGAAAGAGAGAGGGAGACAGAATATTCATCACCCGCTTGTCAGAGCCCATATCCTTACCTCTTTGGATTACATCTTCCCATCTCATCTTCTCTGTGGGAAATACCATCAAAATAGCGGAAACAGATGACCGTGACCGGATTACTCCTCTTGAAATTGCTTCCTTTGTGAACCCTCAGATCTTCTGGAGAGATGGGGAAAGAACTCTTCATGTTCTAAGTGAAGGAACGCTCTACGCTTCAGAACGCCTTATGAACTAAGGCGTTCTGTCAATTCCCCTCTTTCCACTCAATCCATTTTTGCTGGGGAATACCAGACTGACGTATAATGGTTTTCAGCGTCTTTGGATGAATGGAACTGTTTCCATGATATTGGACATGCGTTTGTCGCGGCCTTCCTCCATAATGTCCGAGATAATAAAAATGACTTCCGCGCGCATGTGTGTGCTGGAAGCCATTTTCCTCTAGAAATTTCACAATATTTTTAAACGTCCAATTCTGTAATCCCCGAGACATATGCCTACGCGTTGGCAAGCGTCATCCGTCCGGCATTGAGAATGCGCCCAAGATACTTTTGATATTTCTTCCGTAATTTCTCGTCTTGATACTCTGTCCACATGCCCTCATACTCGGCATCCGGTTTTTGGTTTAAGATGTCGTCACGAACTTTCACTTTTCGTGCCGCTTCAACATACCCTTGCACAGCATTCACAAGCTCAAAAAAAGCTTCTTGATACGAGCTTGCTTCAACCATGAGATTCAACTCAAGGGCAATACCAAAATACCTCCCGTCTTCATGAAAAATGAGATATCGAGTAGAACCTTTATCGCGAGTATTCCTGGATTTCATGGTTTCATTATTCCACTTCCAGACGTTGCAGTCAACCTTTCTCCAAAAGAAAACGAGGCCTTTTGGGGGCCTCGAGTTCCTCTATCTCTTCCGCCACTGTCGCGCGCGTCTTGCTCTCTTGAGCCCTGGTTTCTGGCGTTCTCTGGCGCGAGGATCTCTCTTAAGGAATCCGAGGGCCTTGAGCTGAGGGCGCGTTTCAGGATTCAGAGAAACAATGGCGCGGGTCAGGCCATGGCGAACCGCTTCTGCCTGCGCGTGTATGCCGGATCCTGAAACCTGAACGGAAACATCAAAGGGGGTATCCAGAGCTTGGAGAGCCTGGCGAACAATCTTTTGATCTTGGGTACCCTGGAAATGCGCCTCCATGGTTTTTTCGTTCACGACAAATTTCTCCTCCTTGCCTTTTTGGATTCTTACCCGGGCAATGGCGGATTTTCTTCTCCCTATTCCCTCCCAGTACTGCGGGGAGTCGGGAGTCTTTTTCTGCTGTGTGACAGTCGCTTTTGCCATAGTGCTATGCTTTTATCTTCAGCCGTTTTATCTGCCGGGAACGCAGTTTATTCTTTGGAAGCATCCCATATACGGCTATTTTCAAAACTTCAGCGGGGCTCTCTTCAAAAAGCTTTTCCAGTTTCTTTTCCTTGAGCCCGCCCAAATATCCCGTGTGATGATAATATGTTTTCTGCTTCAGCTTTCTGCCGGTGAACCGCATCTTGGACGCGTTTTCCACTATCACCTCGTCTTCTCCCTCCTTATAGGGAACAAAATCCGGCTTCTGCTTGCCTCGAAGAAGCACCGCGATCTGGGTCGCGAGACGACCGGGCGTTTGTCCAGTTGCGTCAATTGTATATGTTTGTTTTTCTGACATACGCTTATTTTACAAATTCCAAAATCACCATGGGAGCTCCGTCGCTTGGTCTCGCCCCCAGCTTGATGACTCTCGTATACCCTCCTGCTCGCTCTTTATACCGAGGGGCTATCTCCTCAACAAGCTTCTTTGCGGTTTTTGTGTCGCTTGCTTGAATAAGGTATCTGCGGGCCGCGATATCTCCTCGCTTTGCTCTCGTAACTAAACGCTCAACCACACGCACGGTCTCTTTTGCCTTTGCCTCTGTGGTCTGAATACGCTCTTGATCCACAAAAGAACGCGCAAGCCCTTTCAAGAGCGCCAGGCGCTGATTTCGCGGTCGTCCAAATTTTTTTCCGGTAACTCGCTTGCGCATGTTATTTCTTTTTTGCTTTCGCGATCTTTGATTTTTTCGTAACGGGCGAAGCTCTCTTAACGAGAGAAGGTTGCTTCTCTCGTTTCTTCTCAACTGACTTTTTCTGCTCGGCGAGAGGGACTTGCTTTTCCTGCTTTTCTGGGCCCGCGATCAAAGAAAAATGGTCGGTAAGAATTTTCGCCGCCTGGTAAAAAGCGACCTCAGGATCCAGGGTGCCGTCAGTCTCTATCTCCAGAATGAGGCGGTCAAAATCTGTTCGCTCTCCCACGCGCATATTCTCCACCTTTTGGCTCACGCGGCGAACAGGACTATAGGCGGCATCCAAAAGAATAGTGCCGATTTCCTCTTTCCCCTTTCTCCGGTGCTCCGCGAGAATATATCCGACTCCCCGCTCAATCTGAAGCTCCATGGAGAATTCTGCCTGCTTGTCGGTAAGGGTGGCTATGTGCTGATCAGGATTGGCAAGCTCCAGCTGAGAAGGAAGTTTCAGATCAGAACCCTTCACTTCTTTTTCTCCCTTCACGTGCAAGGTTGCGTGCTGGGGCTCATCTCCATGAAGGCGAAAACGGAGCTGCTTGATGTTTAGAAGAATGGAAACCACATCTTCATATACGCCCGGAATGGTGGTAAACTCGTGGGTTCCCTGGCCTACTCGCACTTGGGTTACCGCGGCTCCCTGCAGTGAGGAAAGAAGAACGCGGCGCATGGAGTTTCCTATGGTAATGCCATATCCCGGATACAGTCCTTCAACTTCAAAAACACCTCTCGTGCTCGTTTTCTCTGAAACTTTTGGTACGTTTGGAAAAGGAATCATAATTATCTGGAGTAATATTCTAAAATGAGAGAGATCTCAACCGACGGGGAAATCTCCTCCAATGTTGGTTCGCCTTTTATGGTTATGGACATTGCTTCAGGATCCAGGATCATCCAGGTGGGAGCTTCATGTTTCTTAAGGGCGAGTTTCACGTTTTGCATCAATATGGTTTTCTCAGATGAAGGATGCGCCTGAATCACATCCCCTTTCTGTACTTGATAAGAAGGGATGGTCAAGGGCTTTCCATTTACCAGAAAATGCCGATGGGAAACCATCTGGCGCGCTTGGTTCCGAGTCTGGGCAAATCCCGCGCGATACACAACATTATCCAAGCGCCGTTCCAGCCGCTGAAGAAAGAGCTCAGCCGCCGTTCCCCCTTTTGTAGCCAATTGCAGCGCCTCCTGCATATAGCGCTTAAACTGGCGCTCCCGTAAATTATACTGAGAACGCAGCTCTTGCTTTTCACGCAGCTGCTTTCCGTATTCAGAGAGCTTTCCTCCTCCTCGTTTTCGTACGACTCCTTTTTGCATATATAAGTATTATACTCGCCGAGGTTTGGGCGGCATGGGACCGTTATGGGGCACAGGGGTAATATCTCGTACGGAAAGAATTTCCATGGGTTTTGCCGCAAACGTGCGGAGCGCGGAATCTCGCCCAGGTCCGATCCCTTTCACGGAAATAGAAACCTTTCCGATTCCTTTATTTAAAGCGATCTGGGCAATGGCGTCTGCCACCTTGGAAGCCGCGAATGGCGTGGACTTCCTGGTTCCTTTGAACCCAACAGAGCCCGCGCTTACCTGCGCCACCACGTTTCCTGAGGCATCTGTTACAGATATAAGCGTGTTGTTATAGCTTGAAGATACATAAATCCTCCCCTCTTTTAGGGCTTTTTTGGAAGAAACAGGAGCAAGATCCGGCTGAACCGTCGCTTCCTTGGCAACTTCTGGAGTATCCTCCCCGCTTTTTTTTATGATTCGCTTTTTTCCCATAGTTCTCTATTAGGTAGGAGATGAGGCTGGCTTGCGGCCCGACCCTACGGTCTTGCGCTTATTCCCGCGGACTGTTCGGGAATTAGTGCGTGTACGCTGCCCGCGCACGGGAAGGTTTTTCGCGTGCCGCGTCCCGCGCAATGATCCAATCTCCCGCAAACGGCGAACATTCATTAGCAGATCCCGACGGAGCTCTCCCTCAACCTTACAATTTTTCTCAATAGCCTCTTTGATGGCGCTCACCTCTTGCGCCTTGAGATCCTTTGCTTTTGTCTCGGAATTTACGTTAACCTCTTTTAAGATGCGAATGCTCAAAGAAGGCCCAATTCCGTAGATTGAGGTCAAGGCAACCCATATTTTTTTTTCGTCTGGAATATTAATTCCTGCGATCCATGCCATATAATCAGAAAAGAAGCTAGCCTTGCCGCTGCTTATGTTTGGGTGTCACTTTGCAAATAATTCGCAAGGCACCCTTTCTTCGCACGACTTTGCAGTCTTTGCATCGTTTTTTTACCGCAGCTCGGACTTTCATTGGTTCTGTTACTTTTTATCGCGATACACAATTCTCCCTTTTGTCTGGTCATACGGGCTCATTTCTACCGTAACCCGGTCTCCCGGGAGAATGCGAATCCTATGGACAACCAGCTTGCCAGAAAGATACGCGTGAATTTCTCTCTCGTCATCCAGGCGAACGCGAAAACGAAGGCTGGGAAGTGTTTCAATGACTTCACCGCTCACTCGAAGTTCTTGTTTGGATTGATCCGCCATTCTTGGTTTCCCTGAGTATGGTATCAGAATGGCCGGCTTTCGTCAATATGGAGGTCTACCCGGATGCGATTCTCAGACCCGGGAACAGATTTTACCCAAAAAGGCCAGAGGGAAACCTTTGCCTGAGCCACCGACAGGTAGTCTGCCAGGATGCGCTCCGCGGCGCTTTCCTGGAGACCCTGGATCTGCTTCTTGATCTCAACTGGATCCACGGTTTCATAGGCAGTGCCGTGGGCTTCCATTTCCATGATCAGCACTTTTCCTTCTTCCTGCAAGCGGCCGTTCCCATAGGAAATCATCACCTCCCGCTCCAGTTCCTCATGGTGCAAAAGCCGCGTCCTCAGAAGTTCTGAGGCAAGCTCCTGGAGGTCTTCTAAGCGAAAGGCGACTCCCCGCACTTCTACCTTTGCAGAATAGTTAAATTCCCCGAGTTCCGCTCCTGGTCGAATGGGAGTTCCGGCCTCCAGAACGTGGAGTGACAAAAGATCCGCGTCAAGCGTAAATCCGGCGGGAAGTTCAGCTTCCATGCTTTTATGCGCCTCCCGCTTGAGATCCGCGAGAATGGCATTCCGAGCCTGCTGAATGTCCTGATCGGTTACCACCGTGATCTGCTCAGTGCTTCCTCCTTTCATGGGTTCAAAGGACCTGGCGTATACCTGGGTATAAAGCGCGGATCCCGCGAGTCCCGGCAAAGCGAAATTTGATGATCCAATATTGTAACTCTCCCCCGCTTCGGCCGCTACAACCCGCACATCAAGCGTTCCCGGGGTCCCGGACGAGGCGGCCGCGGGAACAACAACGCGAGTCTCTATGCGAAAAAGTTTGTTATTTTCTGAAAGAAACCTCGTCTGGGCAACAAGCGTCTGGGCCGTTCTTTGGGTATTATAGACCCGAATGGTTCCCGTGGCGCGAGAACTCGCGCTTGAAAGCCCGAAAGCCGGATAGAGTTTTGTCGCTTGGCGCGATTCTGCAACCGCGTGTCCGGGAATTGAACGAATGAGCGGCTGAACAGCTTGAGAATCCGCAATAACGGAAACGCTTTCCTCCAGGGACAGTTCCCGAATCTGCGGCCAAACCTGCACTTCTGCTTTTGCAAAAAAGAAATGCACCATGCCAAAGCCGCTCAAGAGCAGCAGCCCAAAAAGCATAAACAAGCTCCTTGGAACACGTCTTCCGTTCTGTTCATCTTCGTTCAAAGCATCTATGCGGAGCGTACGCTGAATGTCTCCCCGCCTGCCTACATGCGGCGGAGCTATGTCTATGATTTTTCTGTTATTTGAGGGCATAAGGCAAAAGAAGCATTGGAGTGTAGAGTGGATTTCCGGATCCTGGGAACTTGTCGTTTTTCGCGCAAAGGCTCGGGGTAAAAGAAGATATGGTCACGTGCTCTCCGAGAGCTTCGCGAAGCTTTTCCCGCAATACACTCTGAACTTCCGGAAGAAGTGATCCACCACCGGAAAGAAAAATGCGAGAACCAAGAACGCGCTCACCCGAACACAGCGTCTCTACACATAGTGTAGCCCATCTCTCTGACTCTCGCAAGAACGCGCTGTGAAGTTTCGCGCGCAGGGGCTGAGAAAACTCCCCCTGAGCATACCGCTCCTTGAGATCCCGCGCGCTCGCGTCCTGCATGCCGAGGATTCGTTCAAGATAGTGAGTGAAATACTTTGCTCCTCCTTTAAATTCTTGAAATGAAAGCAGCGTCCCCTGCCGCACCATGGCAACATGCGTCATGCTCTCTCCCATATCAATAAACGCGGAGTCTCCGCGAACACCCGGAAAGAAGCGCGCCGCTCCTTCTGCCATATGGACAAGCGAAACATCGGGGATCCCGGCAATCTCGTCAGTGTATCTGCGAGGAATGCACGTACCCAGATATCGGACGAGCAGCTGCTCTGCGGCAATTCCACGAAAGTCCTCTATCGCGTATCCATTCGCTTTCCGTTCCAGAACGCTCACGCGCGGAACTACGAGTTCCGCGGGAGTGATCCCCAATACTCTTGAGAAATACTCTTTGATGTCTTCCTCTGCCTTACTCTCCATTTCCTTTTCCAGGGTTTTTGCTTCCCTGTCGCTTATCGGACCTGAGCGTTTGCGCGCAAGAACATACTCTACCAGTTTTGCCCGGAAAATAGTCGGAGGGAAACTCAGGAGAACAGCATCCGGTTTTCCGTAGTGCGCCATCGCGGATTCCCGCATCCGCTCAACATCTTTTTTCCAGGAGAGCGCGTCGGTTTTCTTGTGCGAGAGAGAAAGAATATCCAGCGACTCTTTCCCCTGCCGAATCTGCGCTGACTTCATGAAAGAATCCCCGATATCCAAAAGAAAAAGGAGGGGGGAATCGCTTCTGGAATGAGACAACAGTGGAAATGCCATTCTATTAGTATACCAAAATTACCCGTTCAGCCGCGCTTTTATGCGCCGAATGCCCGAAGACACAGCCTCTTCCTTTATAATTTTGAATACACCCAGCTCTTTGGTGTTCTGCGCGTGCGGTCCTCCGCAGAACTCCTTGCTGAATGCTTTTCCTTCCTTGTCCTGGGCAATATACACAGACACCACATCCCCGTATTTGACCCCGAATTCCATTTCAGCTCCCAATTTCAGAGCTTCCTCCTTTCGCATCTCTTTGCGCACCATATCAAGCTCCTCTTGGATCTTGGCATTCACGAGGTCTTCCACTTGCTGAATCTGATCTTGGGTAAGTTTTGCAGGATAAGAGAAGTCAAGGCGCAGGCGTTCCGCGGTAATATTGCTCCCCCGCTGATGCACGTGGTCTCCAAGAATCTCTCGCAATGCCGCCAGCGTCAGATGGTGGGCGGTATGCAGTTTTGTCGTTTCGTAAGAAGTATCAGCCAAACCTCCCTTAAACTTGCCCGCGGAAGAGGTGCGGGAGAGCTCACGGTGCTCTTCTAAGAGCTTGCTGAACTCCTCCTTTTCAAGACCCATCCCCTCGCGTTCCGCGATTTCCTCCACCAGTTCAATGGGAAATCCATGGGTTGTAAAAAGAATGAACGCGTCCTGCCCCGAAACAACATTTCCTTTCTGGCGAATATGCTCTAAGAGTTTTAATCCTGTTTCCAAGGTTTTCGCGAATTTCTTTGCCTCCAGAGTGAGAATAATTCCAATCTCTTCCCGCTTCTGGGCGAGCTCCGGGTATGAGGATTTATAGAATTCAATGTACGAGGATCCGATCTCAGAGATCCAGTTTGTTTCCTGTACACCCAATTGTCTTCCCTTAATCACAGACCTCCGAATAAGGCGGCGGAGAATGTATCCCCGCTCTTTATTGGAAGGCAGTACTCCGTCTGAAATCATCATAACAGAGCCTCGGATGTGGTCTGCGATCACGCGGAACGCCTCTTTGTTTTGCGCGTAGGGAATTCCCGCAACCTGTTCAATGGTCAGTAAGGCTTTTTGGAAAATATCCAGTTGAAATACGTCAGAATTTCCGGAAAGAGCGGCGGCAATCCGTTCCAGTCCTCCGCCAAAGTCCACGTTCCGCTGGGGCAGTTTTCCAAACGACCCGTCTTCTGCTTTCCGGTACTCCATGAACACAGAATTGCAGATTTCCATGAATCTGCCGCAGTCGCAGTTTGGATGACATTCTTTCCCAAACGCGAGATTGTGCGGAGTATCCTCAAACTCATAGAATATTTCAGAATCAGGGCCGCCCGGCTCCCCCGTCGGCATCTTTTCAGGGACGCCAGATCTGCTCCACCAGTTTTTCTTGGAATCGTATAAGAAGATTCTTCCTCCCTGCATTCCTTTTTCGCTCCCCTGCTGTTCTGTTCCCAATTCCACCGCCTTTGCCTTAATCCCTTTTTCTTGGAACAGCTGCTTCCAAATCTCTATGGATTCTTCGTCCTTTGGTATTCCCAAGCGCGCGTCTCCCGCGAACGCCGTCACAGAGAGTTTTTCAGGATTGAAACCCAGCTCATCTGTCAAAAATGAAAAAACCCAGGGAAGCTGTTCCTGCTTAAAATACGCCCCGAGAGACCAGTTCCCCAGCATTTCAAAGAATGTGGTGTGCCGGTTATCTCCAACTTCATCAATATCTTCCGCGCGGAAGCACTTCTGGGAATTCACCAACCGCGTTCCCAGCGGATGCTTTTGCCCCAATAGATACGGCAAAAGCGGCTGCATGCCAGATCCCGTAAACAGAGTGGTGGGGTCGTTCTCTGGCACAAGCGAAGAAGAGGGAATAACAGTATGCCCTCTCTTCTGATAGAAGTCTAAGAACTTTTGCCGCACCTCGTTTGAATTCATTGCTTTAATGTATCATAAAAAAAGCATCCCGTTTAGTTTTTAGAGGGATGCGATATAGTCTCCGCAGAGCTGAGAGCCAGGACAGAGCTAATGCGGATCAAGAAGTCCTAGCGAGGAGAGAGATTTCCGCTATACCCCCTCATCCGATTCCGTCCTGTCTCTGCAGCTCTCCAGAGGCTACCATGGTGTAACTCACCCTAATCTAGTTTTCCAAACAACTCCTGTTGAACTTTTATCACAGTTGAAGTTCTTCAACTTCAGTCAGGATAAAAACTCAATTGGAGGGGGCAGACATAAAGGATTGGACTTTCCTGCCTGCCCCAAAAAGATTATAAGTGCGTTCTCGCAGGATACAAGCGCACCACCTTTTTTGCGATGCATGCTTCGCCGAATTTTTCTTTCCAGGCTTCAACAATCTCATCGCTGTTCTGCCCGGCCTCAATACGAGGTAGAACGAATTCGCGGGAGAGTCGTGCAGACGAAGGCACGACGCACCGCAGTTCGCATGCGCGCTTGTGAAGCGGCATGAGAACTTGCATGGCAATGGCCCATTGCCGAGCCATTGCCACTTCCTGGAATGTCGGCATGAATGGTGGACATTCTCCTAGAATGTCCATTACAGTAGATGCCACCGACTCCGACATTTTCTCTCCTTTCGTTTTTTCTTTCGGGCAATAAGCCCTAAAACATTTCTGCTCAAGAACTTATTGCCCAAAAGAAATCTATTTTTGAGTCAAAGAACTGCTTCCTCCTGTTGAATCTCCAAGTTTCCTTAGAAACTCAATGAGAGTGGGAAGGGGCGCAAGGTCGTGCAGACCTCGATCCCTTCCCTTGTTTACCTCCTTTCTGCGGGGATGCTACCCCGCGTCGCTGATTGTAGCGTGTGGAAGGCGATGAAACGCCTCCCGCAACTTCTCCGCCTGCTCCTCAGCAAGGACGCCCCTGCTGACGAGCTCCGGAAATATACTAACAAAAAACACATCCCCGCCGTCATCATACATATCTTCGTAGTAGAGGATTTGATTCTCCTCTACTACCACCGTTCCCTTCTCGTCATGGAACTGGAGTGTCTCCAGTCCCGGAATGACGTCGGGGTTGATGTCCGGAAAGGCGGCCACGAAATCCGCCTTTCGGACAAGTGTTATGTGCGATCCTCTGTAGGGCATTTTGCCCTCCTATGAACCCCCAACAGTATAGTAATTGGGGGCTCAATAAGAGTGGGAAGGGAAGCCGGAGTGCACCGACGATTCCCTTCCCCATTTACCTCCTCCACCAACGCCACCACCTGCGCCGCCGCTTCAGGCGACGCAGCAGAATGGGATGAATTTGAATTTCAAGAATCACTATGCATGCGATCTTTCCGAAGCGGTCTTCACCGCCCGGAAAGAACCTATCCTCTTTAACATCTTCCGCTACCACAGTGGCTATGGCATAGCCGTTGTAGTTGTACGAAAAGATGTCGGGTACATATTGATCGTCCTCCAGTCCTCTGGAAAGACGATAAGCCCACCACCTCGTCCTCTCTAGCGAGAGCGAAAAGTGGTGATACTCCCCAACCTCGTGGGGGACGTTCCCCGCGGAGGTGAGGGGAACAACCCGGAATCCTTGCGTGGTCATTCCTCGCCTCCTTCGGAGATCTTAATTTAATTTTGAAAGGTACTTCTTTCCCCTTCCCAAAAATACTTTTTCTAGAAAAGAATCTTTGGGAAAAGGAGCAGGCGCAAACGTAGCTTATTTACAACCTGCTCCAAAAAGTGCTCTGGTGGGGGCGAGGAGATTCGAGCTCCCGCTTCCGATGTGAAAGGCCGGTGACCTTCCCGTAGTCGACGCCCCCACCGTAATGTGCTTGCTCCCGCGGTCCTTCCGGTGACTCCCCACCAGATTTCCGCTCATCGCGCGGAGCTTGCGCGCCCTGGTCTGACCCGCCAGGGAGGATTTTGACTGCGGTCTGCCTAGTCGACCACGTCCACCAGCACGTCCACCAGGCGAAAAGTGAACGTGGCGGCAGAGATTTCCGCGTCGGTGAACTCGCGCGTCTCGCGCGGAACACCGGAAATCTCGGCCACTAGGCAGGAGTCCCCCGCCTCCAGGCGAATCCGCCCGCCCTTTGCAGAGCGAACATCAACGTCCAGATGCCGGGACACCGCGTCCAGGGTGTTCCCGTGGCTAGGGTTAGCCACGTTCTCCACTCCGGCGCGGATGAACTCCGCCGCTTCCTCGGGCGTTACCGTCCGAACGGCCACTTGGCCGTCGGGCAGCATGGAAAGCCCGAGGGTGGTATTGAAATACCTCAATTTTCCTCCTTTACCGGCATCCCATCTCGTTGCGGACTTATCGCGACAAGTTCTAGAGAACCGGAAATACTCGCTCTGTTTCCGGAGCGGCGAGCTGAACACTAATTTCTCTTGGATCTCTTTCAATGAATCAAATACTGCAGATCAGATTAACTAATGCTCACTTCGCCGCTCCGGATGCATTTCAAAGAACAAACGGCTCCCTATATTGTTTGGAGAGAGCCGTTCAAGCAAAATTCGCTGCTATTTGCTAATCCTGCCTCTCTCCTTGCAGAACCAGCCCCTTTTTCTGTATTGACGCCAATATAACATACTATTAAGAAAATGTCAAGTGCTGCGTGATGGTTCAATAAAAAGGGGGCGAGAGCGCAAAACAACACGCGCGTTCATCGCCCCCCTTCAGTAACCAAAGAGCTAGCTTGCGTAAACTGCGGATACGCTGTTTTGGAGTATCCACAAGAGCCGCCAGAGAGCTCCCTCTCCTTCCCTAAGCAGTATTCGTTCCTGGGCATCATCAATGGCAATTTCCAATCGCCATTCCCCTTCAGGCTCCTTCGTGAAAACCCATAACTCCCCAGCGGTCTCAGGAGGCTCCATTACAAGGCTGTATACCTTGCCTGGAATTGAGACTACATCTATGGATATGTGACCTCCCCAAGAAGCCCGTAAGACGTACGAGGAGAGGGCTGCTTGCAGGCGCGCGATTGCCTCAAGCACTGTTTCCAGGTTTTCCTGAGAGACTTCCAGGGAACCTCCGCCCCGGACAAACTTCTCCACCACCGCGCCAGCGTCGCGAGTAACCATCTGTGCCTCCGTATGTTTTTTGAGGATAAAACCCCTGTTGAATCCTCATCCATAGGATGAGAACTTAATGGGAGCGAGCAGGCGAAGGTATAATGAGTACTCTCCGCCTGCCCTTGTGTGCTACTTGGCAGGAGCGTTTTCTCCCTGCTTTTTACGGCAGGGAGCAAAAGCTCTTTGCCATGTTCTTGCCTTGTACCACGACACGCGGCTGCGTGGCACAAGGAAAGAGTATCCACTGAGCCAGTTCACCGTAACCATCATTTCTACCACCTCATCTGCCCGTATCTGCCATGGGCAATCATTTACCGCATGCCTGCCGAAGAACTTCCACATCCTCTGGGCTGGGCCAATCGGCATACTGCCACATATGTGCTGGCGGGTGGTCGGCCAGCACAATTCCCGTCTCTCTGTCCATTATCCAGAGAGTCCGGCCCCCCGCCGGGTTTATGATGGCTGCAACCATTACCACCCGATTAAAGGGCAGCGGAGCACCCGGCACAGATGCAAGGCGCACAATGCGATCGCCATCCACCTCGTAGGTGCCCGGCGACAGTAGGCGTCGCCATTCCCAATCGTGCGCTTGCTGCCTGGTACTTTCCACAATGGCAGTCATAATACTCCCCTCCCGCGCATATCTTATGGAAAGGTCTATACTAGAAGTATCCCTTTCCCACGTTTTGTCAACCCCCCATGGAAAACTCACGAATTCTGCTCTTTAATGAGTCAGCACCCCTGCCCCAACCATCTCCTCTCCTTTATAGAACACCGCAAACTGCCCTGGAGTTATCGCGCGCTGGGCAGTCTGAAAGGAAAGGGTGTAGGAATCCTTTCCTGTTTCCGTAAGAGATACGGGAATTGATTGCTGGCGGTAGCGCAGGCGCACTTCCATGTCCAGATCCTGCGGCGCTTGGGGCAAGAGCCAATGCACGTTCGTCACATGCGCTTTTGCATGCAAGATATCTTTTTCCTGTTTGCTCACCGTAAGAGTGTTATTTAGCAGATCCTTTTCCACCACATACCAGGGACCGCCAGACAAACCAATACCTTTTCTTTGTCCAATGGTGTAGTAGAAAGCGCCGTCATGCTCTCCCAATTTCTTGCCGGCTGTATCCACGATAGAGCCCTTCTTTGGCTTGATGTACTGGCGCAAAAAGTCCCCGATCTCAATCTTGCCCACAAAACAAATCCCCTGGCTGTCTTTCCGCTCAGCATTAGGAAGACCGAACTTTTTTGCCATTTTTCTCACTTCGGTCTTTTTGTATTCTCCAATCGGGAAGAGAACCTTTGGTAAAACCTCAGGCCGAATAAAGGAGAGGAAATAGGACTGATCCTTCTCCTTATCTACACCTTGTAAAATGCGAGGCGCGGTACCATGCCGAGTAATACGGGCATAATGCCCTGTCGCCACATAATCTGCCCCCAGAGCCATGGCACGCTCAAAAAAGAGACCGAACTTAATCTCTTTATTGCACATAATGTCCGGATTGGGAGTGAGTCCGCGGCGATATCCCTCCAGCATGTAATCCACTACTTTGGCGCGATATTCCACCAGGAAATTCCAGACATACAAGGGAATTCCCAGGTGCGCCGCTGCCAGCCTCGCTGACCGCTCATCCTCTTGCGAGGTGCACGAGGCGCCTTCTGTCCAGCATTTCATGTATACCCCGATCACCTTGTATCCCTCTTTCCGCAAGAGAGCGGCGGCCACCGAAGAGTCCACGCCTCCGGAAAGTCCCACAAAAACTGTTTTCCCGTTCTGCTTCATCTGTTGTATTAAACCACAGAATGTTCAGCAGCGCAAATACGTGCGCGTACAGAAAAGAGCAGGCGCTGCGCCCGCTCTTTTCAAGGTACAAAACTGACATTCTGACAGGAGAGGGCGGTTTTAACACCCTCCATGTCTTGCTCTGGTACAGACTGGTAGTCAAAGAGGAGCAGCCCATCTGATGGATACTCCTCAGTGAGCTTGTACCCTATAACATGGATACGCTCCTCCTTCTCGCCCAAGACCATGCGCCAGAGCACAACCCGTCCCTGCCAAGGCAGTTCTTGGACTTGCTCTAACCCATCGCTTGCCCCTTTTAGGAATGCGGGCATGCTTCGTCTTTTCACGTTGGGTCTCCTTTACGTGAATTTGTCTGCAACGGAAGAAGCCACAAAGGACTCTGGCTTAATGCGCGGTTCAAATCCGTTGCCCCGAATCAATCCTGTAATCTCTTTGATCATATCCCGCGTAAGTCCGTTCTGCCCCACATCCGCGTGGATGTATTCAAACGCCCAATCAATACCCTCCCCTTCCTGCTCCATAAACTTTACGAAATTCTCTCTCAGCCACAGAGCAAGCTCGCATGAGAGTAAAACCTCTTGAAGAATTCTGTCATGCAGATTGTAAAACCGACGGGGAGCGGGATATTGGACCCGTTTAATAAAAAACCTCCCGCCTTCCCCTTTTCGCACCACAACAATAACGACAGGAAAGGTTGGGGTTTCTTCAGCTGAGGAATCGCATCCGACAATCACTTCATAGCGCAAAGCAGGACGCTCTTTCATGTACGAGAGCATTTCCTTTAAGACTTCATCCACACCCATATTGCCCTTGGTAGGGTTGTAAAACATCCCTTGAAGAACATCATTCATAGTAGCGCCTGCTCATTCTATACCTCTTCTGCCTGCTTGACAAGTTGGAGAAACTCTTGCGCGCGAAGAGACGCGCTCCCTACTGCCACACCGTCCGCCTCCCCATCTCGCAAGAATGAGGCCGCGTTGGAAGCGTCCACGCTTCCGCCATACAGAATACGCGCGCCGCAAGCCGCCTCTCGCATGCGCCCAATAGCTTCTTTCGCTTCTTCTGGACGCGCGGGCTCTCCTCCCTCGCTTGTACTGATCGCCCATACAGGTTCATACACCAAAAAGAGACGGGCTCTATCTTCCTTGGAAACTCCCGCGAGCACCCGCTCCATGGAATCCGCGAGCCCTTTTCCTGTTTGAGACCTGTCTTCCTCTCCGATCAGAACAATGGGAATAAGGCCTGCTCCAAGAGCCGCCTGAACTTTTTTATTCACCATTTCCCGTGTCTCTCCCAAGTGGATCCTGCGCTCTGAATGCCCGAGAAGAACATACGAGCATCCCATGCTCTTGAGCTGGGCGGGCGAAACCTCCCCGGTGTACGCTCCTTCCTGTTCCCAGAAACAATCCTGAGCGCCAAGCGACACTCCAGGAGCAGCATCACGCACGAGATGGAGAAAAGGAAAAGGAGGGCACAGGATTATCTCTGCTCTGGCAACACGCTGAATCTCCTGCGCCAAGCTCCTTGCCTCTTCCGCGGAAGTCGGGTTCATCTTCCAGTTTGCTACAATATATTTTTTATTCATGGTTTTGCATATGGCGTTCCTGGCGAATCAAGCGAATATGCCTTCTGACCCACCAGGTAATAAAGAGAGTCGCGGCAATCAGAACAAGAATATCCACCTGTTTAAAGTATGCACTCATTGTATCCCAATTCTCTCCAACCACAACACCAAGATACGTGAGAACAGCAGAATAGAGGAATGAGCCTACAAATACATAGAGGATAAAAGGCAGGACGCGCATCCTCGCCACTCCGGCCGGGATGGGAATAAACCCACGAAGCCCCGGAATAAGGCGGGAAAAAAAGATAATTGGGATTCCGTATTTCTGAAAAACACGCCACGCTTGATCAATGTCATGACGCGTCACAAACATATACTTGCCGTATTTATAGAGAAAAGGCAGTCCCAGATAGCGGGCTACAGAATAGGAAAAAAGAGTCCCCGCGATATTTCCCAAAGCTCCAACCAAGGCGACCATCCAAAGAGAAAAACGCTCCTGGGCAACCAAATACCCGGAAAATGGGAGAATGATTTCTGAAGGAAGCGGAAAAAATGAGCCCTCCAAGGCCATGAGCACAAAAATACCCGCGTACCCACCCGTGTCTATGACACTGAGAATAAAGTTGGTAATGCCTCCGACGATCTGATCCATACGCTATTGCTTCCTGAGGAATTCAGCTGCTTTTTCCGGTTCAATCGTAGAAATCTCAATGCCCGTTCCCAATTCAAATCCGGCCCATGTGCCGGTCTTGGGGAGGATCTCTATGTGCCAATGATAGAGCGCGTACTCTCCCCCGTCCGGTGGGGCGGTATGAATGAAATAGTTGTAATCAGGGTCTCCCAAGCCCTTGGAGATCGCGCGCAGGGTTTTTTGAAGCGCAAGCGCCAAATCCCATTTCCCCTGCTCGGTAATGCCCTCAAAGTGCGCGGCATGCTCCTTTGGGTAAATCCTCGCTTCAAAGGCAACCCGGGAAGCAAAAGGACAGAGCGCCACAAAATGTTCGTTTTCATAAATAACGCGCGATTCATCTTTAATATCCCACGAGATCATGGCGCAATACGCGCAGGTTCCGGTGGCATCATGAAACTCCCGCAGTCCTTGAAGAGCCACATCCATGCCGGGACTTGTGGCAGGTATGGCAATAATTTGGGAATGCGGATGGGCAATGGAAGCTCCAGCTTCCTTTCCCTTATTTTTGAATATGGCAATATAGTGCACAAAGTCCTGTTGCTGGAGTTCCAGGTAGCGCGCGTGATACACGTCAATGAGCTCCTTTGTCTGCTCCTGAGAAAACTGGGAAATATCCTCTTGGTGATGCTTGGTAATAACCACTTCATGGAACCCCACTCCTTCCATTATTTGGTAGGGACCAATGAGATTGGTTTTCCACTGAAAGTTTTCTTGCGGGATAAACGCGGGATACTTATTCAAAAGGGAAATCGTGGTCCACTTTTCGGGGACTGTTCCATTGGAAGGAAGCTCTACCTGTTTTCCTTTGAAAAACGCGGCAGTGGGAGCTTCCTGATCAGTCAGATCCTCAAAAGGACAAGACTCTTTTCCGTTGAGCTCCTGTTGTTTCTTTTCCTGCTGAAAGCTTCCGGGCTTTCTCGCGCGTCCTGTGGCAATAGCAACCCAGCCACGCGAAATGACATCATACCTCAGCTCTGAGGGAGTTTGCGCTGCTTTATACCACTTGTGATTTCCGTTGAATTCTGCCATAGACATTCAGTATGCTGTTCCAGCGAATCTTCAGCACTTCTCCCAGCATATTCACCATCCCACTCAGCTTTACTTTGCTGTTTGGATCATTGATCCACGTCACGGGAATCTCCCGAATACCGTACCCAAGCTTTTTTGCGAGCACCAGCGCCTCCACGTCAAAGGCCCAACGGTCAATGCGAGTCCTCGCGAAAATATCCTCTGCGGCTTTCGCGGTGAATCCCTTAAATCCGCACTGAGTATCCCAGTATCCCCACAGTCCTGAGAACGCTTGGACAATAATGTTAAAGACATCCCCGAGCCGCTGGCGAATCCACGGCTGGCGGACCGCGATAACAGATTCCTTGAGATCACGGGAACCAATCACCACCTCATACCCCTGCTCAAGCTCCGGCCACATGCGCTCAACCTGATCCACGGAAGTTGCGTTGTCAGCGTCCATAAAGAGCCGGAGGTCTCCCTTTGCCTCCAGCATTCCCTGGCGAACCACATACCCCTTCCCGTGATTCTGCTTGTTGTCCAAGAGGATAAGATTCTGGATGCGCTTCTGAGCGCTCTTTACCATGCCTGCCGTCCCATCTTTTGAGCCGTCATTCACTACAATAATTTCGTACTCATAGGGTTGGCGTTTGAGATACTTATCAACTTCTTCAAGAGTTTTCGGAAGCCGGCTCTCTTCATTGTACGCGGGAATGATAACAGATAAACGCATTCAGCTAGTATAGCAAATCCAAAAGAAAAACAGAATCCTGTTCAGGGTTCTGTTTTCACTTTGCTAATCCCTCGTAAGAACTTTGGGACCACTTGCTGTAATAGCTATGGTATCTTCAAAATGCGCTGAAAGCTTTTCATCCCTTGTAGAATAGGTCTGGCCGTCTTTCTCCAGTTTGAGATGGTAGGCGCCCGCGGTAATCATAGGTTCAATACAGATGACCATGCCTTCTTTCAGCTTCTCCCCTGTTTTCCGCTGTCCGTAGTTTGGGATCTGAGGATCTTCATGAAGATCGCGGCCAATCCCATGCCCGCACAATTCACGGACTATTCCGTATCCTTGTCCCTCCACATACCGCTGGATAGTATTCCCGAGATCCCCGATGGTGTTTCCTGGTTTTGCTTTCTTTACGCCCAAGCGCAACGCTGTTTTCGCGACGCGAACAAGGCGGCTTGCTTCTGGGTCCACTTTGCCCACAGGGAAAGTTCGCGCCATATCCAAATAGAGTCCCTTCCAAATCAAGCCAATATCCAGAGATACGATATCCCCCTCTTTCAGTGTTCTTTCAGTGGGAACTCCGTGCACAACTTGCTCATTTACAGAAACGCAAATATTTCCGGGAAACCCATGATATCCCTGAAAGGCAATCTGAGCTCCCTTTTCTTTGATGAGTTTTCCCGCAAGCGCGTCAAGCTCCTTTTCCCGAATGCCGGGCGCTACGTTCTTCTTGAGTTCCTTCATGACCTCAGAAAGCATGCGCCCTCCTTCCGCCATAGAGCGCAGCTCTTCCTTTGTCTTCAGAGAGATCATTATAAGGCGAGTTTCTGGAGAATTTCCTGTTCCACTTCATCCATCGTCTGTTCTCCATTGATTTCAATAAGATTCCCTTTTTTTCTATAATACTCTACAACAGGTTCCACTTCTTGACGATACCAACGCAGGCGTTCTTGAATCGCCTCTTGTGTGTCGTCATGCCGTTCTCTTTCAAGGAGGCGTCGGATAGCTTCCTCGTCAGAAAGATTCAAGTAAAGAACTTTGAAATCGCCCGCAAGTCCATAAAATCCAAGAGCTTCATCGAGAAGATGTGCTTCATACACCTTTCTTGGGCTCCCTTCAAATATAATTCCTCCAAGGTCGCTGTTCCCTTGGATCGTTTCAAGCTCATGAAGCCAGAGATGGAAAATAATAGGGGTTGGAATTAATCCACCTCGATCTAAAACCGCTTTGATTTGCCGCCCGGCAAAATCATCCACCTTTGCGCGAGCACGCAATAATTCGCCAGAACTGATTATTCTCAGGTTATATCTTTTCGCGAGCCGTTCTACCTGTGTCCCCTTTCCCGATCCTGATTTTCCCAGTACCGCAAATATCTTCATATGCACCTAAAACGTGTCGTACTCCCGCATTTGTAATTGCGCGCGCAGTTGGCGAAGAGTCTCCAAAACCACGTTCACAATAATGAGGACGGCGGTTCCACCCACAAGAAACTCAAAAGCAGCCACATCCGTAAGCCCTTGAATGACAGATGGCATAACCGCGATCGTGGCCAAGAACAGAGCTCCCGTTACTAAGATCCTATTGAGAATATGCGAAAGGAATTTTGTGGTAGGAGTTCCGGGCCTCACTCCGGGAATAAATCCTCCCATTTTCTGGAGATTGGAAGAAATGGACTTGGGGTCAAAGGTTACGGCCGTGTAGAAAAAGGTAAACATAATGACCAGGCCAAAGTACATGAGCCCGGTAGCCCAGGGATTCGTAAAGAAGCTTTGCGCCGCGAGAGCGATCTGTCCGAGAATTCCGGGAGCGGCAACAAAGAAGGACGCTATCATTCCGGGAAACGTAAGAAGAGCCAGGGCAAAGATAATGGGAATAACGCCCGCGGGATTCACCGAAAGCGGAAGATAGGTGGAAGCTCCTCCGAACATTTTATTTCCCCGGACTCGCTTCGCGTATGACACGGGAATGTTCCGCCTTGCCTGTGTTACGTACACGACTCCCGCGATAATGGCGAGCGCCATGCAAAAGAAGAGAATAAAGATCGGGAGACGCGCGGGATCCCAAAGAAAAGCAAACTGCGTGATCTGCTGGGGAACCATGGCGACAATCCCCGCAAAGATGAGAAGGGATACCCCGTTCCCGATTCCCTTTTCTGAAATAAGCTCTCCCAGCCACACCAGAAGCATGGTGCCTGCCGCGATTACCGTCAAAGCACCCAGCAGATGGAGAATCCCCATAGAAGCCACAACCCCCTGCTGTGTTAGGAGCATCAAGAATCCGTATCCCTGCACATAGGCAAAGGGAACAGTAAGCATGCGTCCGTACTGGTTGAATTTCTGGCGCCCCTGTTCTCCCTCTTCCTTGTACAAACGGTTGAGCGCGGGAAAAATCATGGTCAGGAGCTGCATGATAATGGTGGCGGTAATATAGGGGCCTAATCCAAGCATGACAATAGACAAGCTGTCCATTGTCCCGCCCGTAAACAGGTTCAAAAGTCCGAAGATCTGGTTGCCTTCAAAGAATTCCCGCAGGCGGAGAGCGTCAATTCCGGGAACCGGAATATTCGCCATAATCCGGAAGACGAGAAAGACTCCAAGCACAAATAAAATTCGCCCTCGGAGGTCGTGTATTTTAAAAACTCTCAATACGTTGGAAAATACTCCCATAAAAATTAGTCCTGAACTGTGCCTCCCGCTTCAAGAATTTTCTTGCGGGCGGGAGCTGATATTTCGCAATCCTGAATCGTGAACGCTTTTGAAATCGCTCCTGTTCCGAGAATCTTCACGCGTGGTTTCTCTGCCTTCATTATACGGAAGGCGCGCTTTTCAATCAACGATGCGGGAGAAACGGTTTCCCCGGAAGCAAACAGCTTCTCGAGGGTAAGCACATTGACCTCCTGCGCTTTGTGCTTGGAACTCTGGGTCCTGTACCCTCTCATCTTCGGGTATCGCTTGATGACTTCCCGGATGGACGGCTTTAAGCGCGCTCCCGCGCGGGATTTCTGGCCCTTCATGCCTCGCCCAGAGTACGTGCCTTTCTTGCCGCCTCTTCCTACGCGTTTCCTCTGTGTTGTTTGAGTTGTGGTAAGATTATGGATCTGCATATGCTTATGCCTGTTGCGCTGCCGGTGTTTCAGGCGTCGCGGAAGGAGTATCCGTACTCACAGAAGCAGTTGCCGCCTGCGGTTTGCTGTCTCCGCGCAGTTTCTGAAGGGCCGCGATCACCGCGAGCGCGTTATTCAATTTATTGTGGGATTTGGAAAGAAACTTTCCTGAGACATTGCGAATTCCCGCCTTTTCGCAGATAACGCGCACAGGACCCCCGGCCACGATTCCTCTTCCCGCTCTCTGGGGACGGAGGAGAACCCGGGAAGCGGCGAACTTCGCTTCCACTTCATGGGGAATGGTGTGTCCCGCGACAGGGACCGTGACAAGATTCTTTTTTGCCTGCTTGCCCGCTTTCTCAATCGCCATGGCAACATCCTTTCCTTTCGCAATGCCAACCCCCACGCGTCCTTTTTTGTCCCCCGCGACTACAACAGCGCGGAAACGGAAACGCCGTCCGCCGGCGGCAACACGCGTAACGCGAGCCAAATCAAGAAGCTGAGGATCAAATTCATCCTTTTGGGCGGTATATGGTTTTCTGGCGCGTGTGTCTTTCATAATAGTTAAAAATTCAGGCCTGCCTTGCGTGCCCCATCGGCAACCGCTTTGACGCGCCCATGATAGGTATATCCTCTTCGGTCAAAGACAGCAGCTTGTATATTCTTGCTTTTCGCTTTTTCACCAAGCAATGTTCCAATCTCCGCCGCTCTCTCCATTGGTTTCGCGCCTTTCTTGCTCATGTCGCGATCTGAAACAGAAGCAAGCGTATGCCCTTTGGTGTCGTCAATGAGCTGGGCATACAAATGCTGGTTGGAACGGAATACCACAAGACGCGGGCGCTCCGGGGTCCCCGCGATCTTTGCCCGGATTCTTGCATGCCTCCGCGCGCGCTTCTCTTCTTTCAATTGCGTGTTCATAGTATATTATTTTGTAGCTCCCGCCTTCTTTCCTTCTTTTCTGCGCACCCGTTCTCCTTCATATTTGATCCCCTTTCCTTTATAGGGTTCCGCGGGCCTCGTTGACCGAATCTGCGCGGCCCATTTGCCAACCTCCTCTTTATCAATGCCAGATACGGTTACGACATTCTTCTCAACAGCAAAGACAATGCCGGGAGCAGCTTCAAACCGCACCGGATGCGTAAACCCCACAGAGAGTACGAGGGCCGTTCCCTCGAGGGCAGCCTTATATCCAATACCTTCAATTTCCAGCTTCTTTTCATACCCCTCGGTCACTCCTTTCACCATATTGTCCAGCAAAGTGCGGGAAAGTCCCCAAAGCGCTTTCGCCTTGAGCGCTTCTCTGCCCTTGCGTTCAGGATACGCCGGCTCCACAATCAAAGTTCCGTCTTGCTGTTGAACTTTGATCTCAGGTCGGATTTCACGGGAAAGCTTGCCCTTGGGCCCCTGGATAGTCACCAGGGTTCCCTCAAGGGCGACTTGCACCCCGGGCGGTATTTGAATTGGTCGTTTTCCTATTCTGCTCATATGCGTGTTACCAAATTTCACACAATAATTCCCCACCGATATTTTTTCGCTTCGCGTCTGTCTCCGTCATGATTCCGTGGGACGTGGAAAGAATCGCCATGCCTCTCCCGGTCTTCGCTTTGGCGATCCCCAACATTCCCGCGTACACCCTGAGACCCGGCTTGGAAACACGCTTGATGCCCGTAATAGCCGGCCTTCCGTCCTGATACTGCAGCTCAATCAGAATAATCTTTTTCGCCTGACGCCCCTTAAATTCCACGTTTTTAACGAATCCCTTTTTCTCTAAAATCTTTGCCACCGCGTATTTCAAGCGGGAAAAGGGAACTTCAACCGTGTGCTTTTTGACGGTCTGGGCGTTGCGAATGCGGGTGAGCATGTCTGCGATTGGGTCTACCATGATGCTTTTCTAATTCCTGGAATTAATCCTTGATTCGCGAGTTCTCGGAAACAAATTCTGCACAAATTAAAATCACGAAGATATCCATGTTTTCGTCCGCACCGAAAGCAGCGGCGAATGGTTCGCGACTGAAACTTTGGTTTTCGCTTTGCGCGCGCGATAACTGATTTCTTTGCCATATCTGAATATTTTTGAAGAATAAGGAAAATTTATTTTACGTGATTCTGAGAAAATATGAAAGATATATCGGAACGTATATATTAGCTCTTGGTAAATGGGAATCCTAACGCGGAAAACAACTCCAATCCTTCTTCACGGGTTTTCGCGGATGTCGTAATCGTTACTTCCAGTCCGAAGATATTCCTGACCTTCTCTGGGCTAATCTCGGGAAAAAAGATGTGCTCTCTTATTCCTAGAGTAAGATTGCCCTCCTTGTCAACGGATGAGGACTTTATCCCTCTAAAATCTCGGGTCCTCGGCAGCATGATATGGATCAGGCGATCAAGGAAATCAAACATGCGCGTTCCCCGGAGCGTAACCTTTGCTCCCACCGGCATTCCCGCGCGGGTTTTAAAAGCCGCAATGGATTTTTTTGCCTGCGTGATCTGGGCTTTCTGGCCAGTAATAATCGTGAGATCTTTCACGATTTCTTCCGCGGTCTTCCGCTGATCATCTGATCCCTTGCCAGAAATAAGCCGTCCGAATGAGGTATTTACGGTTACTTTCTCAATCCTAGGCACCATCATCACGCTCTTATACCCGAATTTCTCGCGGAGAGCCGGTGCTGCCTTTTTTTGTTGTTCTTGAAGCTTTTGCATAAAATCACATGGCGGCCCCGCACGACTTGCACATTCTTGTTTTTGTTTTTCCCTCTATCTTATATCCAACACGCGTGGCTTTTCCGCATTTGGGGCACACAACCTTTGCCTTGGAAACACCAAAGGGAGCGGGAATTTCAATAACTTGGCCTTTCTCTCCTGATTTCCTTGGGCGCACATGCTTTTTCAGAATATTGATTCCTTCCACGGCAATTTTCGCGTCTTGTGAATGGACGCGCAAAACCTTCCCCTTTTTTCCCCGGTCTTTCCCCGCGATTATAAGAATGGTGTCGCCTTTCTTGATCTTCATGTGTTTGTCGTTACAGGACTTCGCTTGAAAGAGAAGCGATTTTTGTATAACCCGCCTCTCGAAGTTCCCGGGGAATGGGTCCGAAAATTCGGTTTCCCCGCGGTTCCTTTTTTCCTTTTTCAATAATAACAGCCGCGTTTTCGTCAAAATAAATGGAGGACCCGTCGGCTCTTCGGTATGGCTGGCGCTGGCGTACAATAACCGCGTGCACAATTTCGTGCTTCTTCACAAGCCGGCGGGGCTCCGCGTCTTTCACGGCGGCCACAATCACATCTCCGATCCTGGCGTATCTCCGCCTTGTTCCTCCCAGCACGCGGAAACACTGGATCATTTTTGCTCCAGTATTATCTGCCACCGTAAGTTGTGTTTGCGGTTGAATCATGCTGTTTCTTTTGGTACTACTCTCCACCGTTTCTCGCGGGAAAGAGGGCGTGTTTCTTCAATGGTCACTTTCTCGCCTTCTTTGCGTTCATTCTTCTCATCATGCGCCTTATAGCGCTTGTGCGCCCGAAACCGTCTCCCGTATTTGGGGTGCTTTTTCCAATCCTCAACCTCCACGACAACGGTCTTGTCCATTTTGTCTGACACAATAATTCCGTGTAATTGCTTTTTTGGCATATGGTTAGGTTGTTTTCTTCGTCATTTCCGTGCATATCCGCGCGATATCTTTTCTCAACAGGCGAAGAGAACGCACGTTTTTCACCTTGCCCGCGGCAAGCTGAAAGCGAAGGGAGCGCGCCTCTTCCTTCTTGGCAGCAACAAGCTGCTCTAACTCTGCTTTTGTTTTGTCTTGAAATGATTCCATATCTAGAGTATCCGCTTTACAAATTTCGTCCGCACGGAAAGCTTGGACGTTGCTTGCTTCAGAGCTGTTTTCGCAACCGTTTCCGGAATCCCGTCCAGCTCAAACAGAATCCGGCCGGGCTTTATGGAAACCACATAATGATCCACGCCCCCCTTTCCTCCGCCCATGGGGGTTTCCGCTCCCTTCTTGGTGACCGGCTTGTCTGGAAACACGCGGATCCAAAGTTTTCCCCCTTTCTTCAGGTGCCGGATAATGGTGCGGCGGGATGCTTCAATTTGGCGCGCGGTAACCCACGCGGTTCCCATGGATTTTAATCCAAAGGTTCCGAAATTCAACACGGTTCCCCGGGTTTCCAGCCCTTTCGCGCTGCCTCTCATCCATTTCCTGTGTTTTACTTTCTTTGGCGTTAACATAATGCTGACTGTTTACTTGTGACTTTTGACTTGTGACAACTTCTGTCAACAGTCAATCGTCAAATGTCAATTGTCAAATATTTCCCCTTTATATATCCAAACTTTAATTCCAATGGTCCCGTACGTGGTTGTCGCGACCACCTGCGCGTAATCAATATTGGCCCGCAGGGTCTGGCGGGGAAGCCGTCCGTCCTGCACCCATTCCCGCCTGGACATATCCGCTCCTCCCAAACGTCCCGCGATCTCAATCCGAGCGCCTTCTATTCCTTTCGTGCTCATGATCTTGGAAAGCGTCTGTTTCAACACGCGGCGAAAAGGCATTCGCTTCTCAAGCTGTTGGGCAATAGCCTGGCCGGTTAAGGAAGCGGATTCCCAAGGATTCCTGATTTCCCGAATATCCAACTTTATTTCTGTTTTCCTGGCAGTTCCAATAAGCTTCAGGAGAGCGCGGCGCAATTCCTCAATGCCAGACCCTCCTCTCCCGATTACCAATCCGGGCCGGCCCGTTGAAATAATAATGTTCAATTTCCCCGCCTGTCGCTCAATCTCAATACTGGCAATACCCGCTTCCTTGAGCTTTTTTGAGAGATAGGCGCGAATCCGAACATCTTCCTCCAAAAGCTTGGGGTAATCTTTCTTTGCGATCCATCGAGACGCCCATCCCTGGGTATCCTTGAGGCGAAATCCAATTGGGTGAACCTTATGCGACATGGTTTTCTTTGGTATCTGCTTGCTGTTCTGCTAATTCAATGGTTATATGCGAGGTCTTTTTCTGGATCGGAGTGGCCTGCCCTCTCGCT
Source organism: Candidatus Yanofskyibacteriota bacterium (assembly GCA_030688685.1). Taxonomy (GTDB): domain Bacteria; phylum Patescibacteriota; class Minisyncoccia; order Minisyncoccales; family UBA10102; genus JAUYJF01. The sequence continues at coordinate 28,817 of JAUYJF010000006.1, forward strand.
CGCGGCAGCCAGCGCTTCAGTTTGGAACCCTCCGCAACTTCAATGCGCGAGATAATCAAACGATCTGCCTCTTGTTGCGCGTTCGCGATCGCGGAATTGAGCAGTTTCAAAACAGGGTCTGTTCCCTTCTTTTGCGCAAATTGGAGAATCGTCCGCGCGCTGCCCGCGTTTTTCCCGCGAATAAGATCAACGACAAGCCGAACCTTGCGGGGCGCTATGCGGAGATTGGAAAGTTTTGCTTTTGCGACTTTCATGGTTATTTCTTTGGTTTCTCTGCCTCTTTCTGTATTTTTCCTCCATGCCGCACAAATTTCTTCGTGGGGGAGAATTCACCTAAGCGATGCCCAACCATTTCCTCTCGCACAATGACAGAAATGAAATCTTTTCCGTTGTGCACAGCAAATGTCATTCCAACCATTTCAGGGGAAATCGTGGAGCGCCGGGACCACGTTTTAATCGCGGTCTTCTCGCCGGGAGCAAGCTTGCTGATCTTCTCAAGAAGCCTGCTGTCTATATAGGGGCCTTTTTTCAGTGACCTGCTCATGATTTCTTTTTCTTTTCCCTTCTTCTCACGATAAGCTTATTGGACCATTTTTTCTTTCCGCGGGTCTTCACTCCCAGCGCTTTCTTGCCCCAAGGAGTCTTGGGCGCCTTCAATCCCACGGGGGCCTTTCCTTCTCCTCCTCCGTGCGGATGGTCAACGGGATTCATGGCGGTCCCGCGCACATTTGGCCTTCTTCCCTTTCTGCGCGCCGCTCCCGCGTTCTTCACGCGCTCATAGCGATGTCCTGGATTAGATACCATACCCACAGACGCAAAACAAGAGCTCAGCACCTTGCGCACCTCTTTGGAAGGAAGCTCCAAAAGCGTATACTGCCCTTCGTGAGCGAGAATGGGAGCTCCCGCTCCCGCTCCCCTGGCCATCTTTCCTCCCTCTCCGGGAGCAAGCTCAATATTATACACCATGGTTCCCACGGGAATGTACCCTAACCTCATGCGATTCCCTCCTTTGATGTCGGTCTTTTCAGCGCACAGGATTTCCTGCCCTGCTTCTATTCCCTGGGGCGCAAGAACGTACCCTGATCTGCCGTTGTCATAGGAAACGAGCGCGATGTGGGCGTTTCGGTTGGGATCGTATTCAATCCGTTCCACTTTTCCTTTCCTATTCAAAAATTCCTGGCCAAAACTTACGTTCCTCCATAATTTTCTGGATCCTCCTCCCCGCTGCCAGGCTGTAATATGTCCAAACATATTCCGGCCCCCTGTTTTCTTCAGGGATTTCAGCAAGCTTTTCTTGGGCTGATTTTTGCTCAGGGTTGTTTTCATGGTCACAGAGAAGCAAATTCAATATGATCTCCTTTTTTCACCTGCACGATTGCTTTTTTCGCGATCGTTTTCTTGCCGATACCGCTTCGTCTTCTCACGTTCTTGATTCTGGAAGCTGCCATGCGCACACCGGTCACCTTCACTCCAAAGACACTTTCCACGGATTCCTTTACCTGGTGCTTGGTGGAGTTGGCAAATACATCAAACACATAGGTCCCGTGTTCGGCGCTCTTCACCGCTTTTTCGGTAACATGCGGCCGGATAAGCGTGCGTTCAGCCAATACAGAGGGATTCTTTGTTTTAGAATCTCCCTTTGAAACAGCGCTGGAAGATTGCTTTTTGCTTGCAGCCTTCTCTGCCGGTTTTTCTTTTTTCGCGAGGATATTTTTCAAAGGCATACTATTTCTTTTTTCCCGCAAAGGTTTCTTCAAGAACCTGGATGGATTCTTTGGGAAGCACCAAATAGCGCGTATTCAGCAGATCCAGCGCGTTTAAGTCCCTCGCCTGCATGGGAACAGCAAAGGCAATGTTCTGGATCGCCCGGATCAACGCCTGGTTCATGGACGGAAGCGCGATCAGGGTACGCTTGCTGTCGCAGGGAAGGGAGGTAAGCATGGAGGCAATATTTTTGGTTTTTGCTTCCACGGCGCTCAGGTCATCCACGATAAGGATCTCCTTGTCCTTCATTTTTTCAGAGAGCACGCAAAAGAGCGCTTTTCTTCTCATTTTCTTGTTAATCTTCAGCTCAACCGTGCCGGTTCTCGGTCCAAAGGTTACTCCTCCTCCGCGCCAAATGGGAGATCTCGTGGATCCGTGGCGGGCGCGCCCCGTATGCTTTTGCGCCCAGGGTTTTCTTCCTCCCCCGGAAACCTCAGCGCGAGTCTTCGCGTGAGCTGATCCTTGGCTCCTGTTGTTTTTCTGAGACGTTACAACCTGATGAACCAACGCGGGATTCCACGCCACATTAAACAGCTGCTGGGGCAATTCCATTGTCCCGATTTCTTCTCCTTTGGTGTTGTAGAGAGAAATAGTCATAGGGTATGTGAGCCGCGAATTTCCAGAAGCGTACCCCGAGCTCCAGGTACCGCTCCCTTCACTGCCATCAGACTATGCTCAGCGTCAATTTTCATAACCTGCAGATTTTTCACCGTTATGCGGGACCTGCCTGCTTGTCCCGGCATTCTCCTTCCCTTGATAACCCGCTGGGGAAACCTTCCTCCGACAGATCCGATAGTTCGCTGTTCATGCTTTACTCCGTGGGTTGAGTTTCTTCCCGCGAATCCGTGGCGCTTTACTCCCCCCTGGAATCCCTTTCCTTTTGAAACGCCCGCGACCGTAACCATATCTCCCTCCTGAAACAAAGAAACATCCAAGCTTGAGCCAGCTTGGAATGATTCGCCCTCACCTACCTTGAACTCTTTCAAATGCGTAAATGGGGCTGCTTTCTTGGACTTCTTGGGCTTTGCAATTTGCTTCAATCCCGCCTGAATCGCGGAATACCCGTCTTTCTCGCTTGTTTTAATCTGGGTAACCGTCATTGGGCGCACTTGAAGAATGGTAACGGGAACAACCCGTCCTTGTTCATCAAAGATCTGCGTCATTTCAATTTTCTTTCCCAGTATTGCTTTCATGTTTCCTGTTGTCGTGAATATCCAACAAAACACCGGGTACTGCCCCCGGTATGAAAAACGGAAGTCTGTACCTGAAGGGATCACCAAATCCTGTAGCCTGAAAGGTGAAACCGCATGTGCGTAAGTGTAACGCATTCCGCGCATTGCGTCAATAGGCATAAAAACTGAGCCTTGTACGGCCCTTAAAAAGGCGGGGGCGCTCAAGAAATGCGCTTCCCCCGCCTTATATTGAAGAGGTTATCACCCCTTTCCATATGAGGCTACCTCCAAAGTACGTAGGTTCGCCTTGAGATTCTTCTTGCAGTCCGGACACCAGGCATTGCCATCCTCCAGCCGGTGGCCTCCCACGTCTACCGAGGTGTTCCCCTCATAGTCCGTCGTCAGTACCTCCTTGTACCTTTCTCCACATATTCTGCACTGTGTGAAGCCTTGCCACTCTGTGTTTCTCATCTCATCCTCCTTACTCCTCCTGAACTCCCTTTCTCGCTTCGGATGCTTCTTTATACGCCGCAAAGAGAAAAATGCAAATATACAAATAAAGAGACGAATGAGAGGCGGGATTCTTCCCGCCTCTCTCACGCGATATGCTTGGCAATCTCTTTTGAAGGAGCGTAAAGCTCCTTACTTGGCTCCGTAGGAGAATGCCAGCAAACTCTGCCGGTTCCGTCCCGGCATACCCACAATCTCCACCTCCCCTCATAGGTAATGCCTGGATTTTTACACCGCGGGCAAAAGAGCATGAAAATCCTTCCTTTCTGCAGAAAGGGTGCAGGAGGTTCTTGCTAGTGTATCTTCCGCAGCAGGAAAGCGTCAAGAGGAATCCTCTCGTACTTTCGGTGGATCCGGTTCCTTGTTCCGGCCAAGGATAAACTTGTCTAGGCGAACACGAGAAGACGAAAGCCAACAAGGAGAAGAAAAACAGCTACAAGAAGTCGGAAGTACTTCTGGGGCACCTTTTCCACAATCCCCTTTGCGAGGACAGCCCCCAGCAAAGAAGCCGGAACAAACAAGAAAAGCCCCCAGAAAAGATGGGAGGGCAGAGTCGCCCCGCCGCTTATATACGCTCCAACGCGCGTACTATCCACCGCAAAGCCAATCGCCCCGGAGGTAGCAAGATACACCGCCTTTGGTAGATCAAACAGGCTCAGGAATGCGCCCCTCACCGCTCCCCCAATTCCAAAAATACCCGCAAAGAATCCGGACAATACCCCTCCCGCAAGCGCAGTACCACTGGTTTTAGGAAGCTTGAGCCGCGGCTTTAACAAAAGAAGCCCAACATAGCCAATAAGGAAAGCACCCAGTACGCGAGAGAGCAAAATCTCTGGTACCTCAAATACAAGCTGAACGGCAAAGAAAGTCGCCAAAACCCCTGGAGCTCCAAAGAGCATGATAAGGCGCCACCGCAATCCCTCCCGGAAAAGCGCCACTTTCCAGATATCAACTGACCAGTGAATAATCCCCGCGAACAGCAGGGTAACAGGGAGCGGAAAGAAAAAGAGCAAAACCGGCACCATGATAGTTGAGGTGCCAAAACCGCTCACTGTTCCCACAAAGGAAGCAACCGCAACAAGCAGCGCGAGCGCGAGGGTTTCCATGAGTGCTTTATACCATCAAATACGTGAATGGGGAAAACTTAGCCGAGCTAAGGTGGGACTAAAAATGACCAAGTCGAGTGAGTCATTTACGGAGCGGGGCGGTTTGGGGGTTTTCCAGCCCGCGAGCAGGTCCTTTGGTTCAGGACGACTCTTGACAGCTCTTGATCCTCTTTGCTATCATTAGAGTATCACCACGAAAAAGACCCTTGCATGGATCCGTCCATACTGGGGGCTTTTTCATTTTAGCTCATACCCTACCTTATGCTTTACCTCGTTTAAATATACAATCGGAACGCCTGTTCTCTTTAATAAAACAGAACACTTGCTTGTGGGCGCGGGAGAGACGATGTCACAATGGACCCCTTTTTCTGCCCAAAACTTTACCAATGGAGTGTAGTCGCCATCGCTTGAGACAAGCACAACAGAGGCAACGCCCTGCTCAAAGTAATCTCTTGCCGCCTGGAGCACCAAATCAGCATCACAATTTCCCTTCGCCCTTCCGTTGCCATCGTAAATAACCTCTTTAAAGACCAGCACATACCCGATGTTTTGCAGAGCGGTATAAAGATTCGCGTGTTTGGGCATCAAGCCAATGAACAAATAAGCATCCGTCGCACCGAATTTTTGACGGATCCAAGACCGGAATTTTCGATAATCCAGCTTCCACAATGAGGACTCAACACCCTTGTGAAGGTTTGCTCCGTCTATATACGCAATATTCTTGGGGGTGGGCTGCATATTTTTGGATTTTATTGACAAACTATCTCCACCATACCCCCTTTGGAAGTGGGTTTCAATCCTTCGACTACGCTCAGGACAAACCTGAATTTGAGGCAAATTTCCACCATTTGGCGCAGGGCTGGGCTAAGCCGTACTTAGTCTAGTTCACAATATGACACTAGTCTGGGACTAAGCGAGGAAAACTTGTCCCGATGAAGTTTTGGGGAAATGACTCAGTCGAGTGAGTCATTTACGAGGCGGGGCGGTTTAAATTAGAGGCCCGTGGATGCACAGAGGTGCTTGCGCACCGGTGCTCATTGTACTAGCATGGGGCCAGAACATTTGTGCTACTCCCGCCATTCCATCAATCGCCAAAAAAGGAGGTAGCATGCCTGCACGAAAAGAGCCGCCACTGGAGTTGCTGAGCCGGGACGAGTTGCTCGCCTATTGCCAACAACTCCGCGCAAGTTGTTCGTTTTGGCAATGGTTATTCGGTGCTACACTGTTAGCGGCGATCATCGGAGGGCCAATCGTCAGCACCATTCTTCGGCGCGGCATTTGTTAGGACATTGCTGAATCCAAGGCAGAACCCAGAAGGCTACTTCACCGCAGAAGTAGCCTTTTCAATGTGGATAATTTAACTAGACTGAGTTTGATAGGATTTCCAACTCCAGAAAAAGACCGCCCTTTGGGGGACAGTCTTTTTGTCTCATTACCTCAGCTAACAGCTAACCCGATAGCCGACATACGTTATACGCCACTCCGAGCACGATGATGCCCAAGATTAAAGCTACAACGGTGGCCCACCAGCCTCTTTTCTCTCGACGCAGCTCTTCGGTGAGGCGCAGGCATTCCTGTGCCAGCTGCTCTCGACTCATTGAGTTATAGTCGTTCAAGGGGCTATTCATCTTTCCCGTCCCTCCGCCTCGTAGAATTGGGGAGAAGTGAGGGGTTTCACCTGTTCTCCCATGAGGAGGGGAAGGAGAGATGCTTTAGAGTACATCAGCATGCGGTTTTGTTCAAGGCTGAATGGGGATAACTTAACGAAGTTAAAGCAGGATTCTGGGAAAACCAAAAACCGCCTTTCGGCGGTCTCTGATCCAGACAAGTAATGCCTGAGTTTGCTACATTTTTATCTCAATATCCACTCCGGCGGGCAAATTGATGCTTGAGAGAGCGTCAATTACTTTCTGGTTGGGATCTGGGATATCAATGAGGCGTTTGTGAGTTCGCATCTCAAACTGTTCCCTCGCGTCTTTGTGCACAAACGGCGAGCGGTTCACCGTGTATTTGCGGTGCTCTGTAGGCAAAGGAATAGGACCTATCACCTCGCATCCCTGCCGAAGAACCGCTTCCACAATCTGCTTTGAGGAAGAGTCTATCACCTTGTGGTCATAGGCAGAAATACGGATCCTTAATCTTTGCTGAGTTGGTGTGTGCTTTTCAGCGGTCGCCATTGGTGTTTGTAAGCTTTCTATGGAACTAGTTTACGATCTTCGTCACAACTCCAGCTCCCACGGTTTTGCCTCCTTCGCGGATCGCGAATCTCTGCTGTTCTTCCATGGCAATGGGAACCTGAAGCTTTACCTTGACAGAGACAGTGTCTCCGGGCATCACCATTTCCGTCCCTTCAGGAAGCGTAACATCTCCGGTTACGTCCGTTGTTCGGAAATAGAACTGAGGCTTATACCCTGAGAAGAAAGGAGTGTGGCGTCCTCCTTCTTCTTTCGTGAGGACATAGATCTCGCACTCAAATTCCGTATGAGGAGTTACTGACCCTGTTTTTGCCATGACCTGCCCTCGCTCAATTTCATTCTTCTCAATGCCGCGGAGAAGAAGACCGACATTGTCTCCGGCCCTTCCTTCATCCAAGGACTTATTAAACATTTCAACTGATACCACGGTTGTCTTTCGCGTGTCGCCCAGACCAACAATCTCCACTTCCTCGTTCTGGTGAACGATTCCGCGTTCAATGCGTCCGGTTGCCACGGTTCCGCGCCCCTGGATGGAAAATACGTCTTCCACCGCCATAAGGAAAGGCTTGTCAATTTCCCGAACAGGCTCTGGAACATAGGAATCAACCGTACTCATAAGCTCGAGAATGGGCTTCACTGCCTCATCCTCGGGAGAAGCTCCTTCCAAGGCCTTCAAAGCGGATCCCCGAATGATTGGAGTTGTGTCTCCAGGATATCCATACTTCTTTAACAGCTCGCGGACCTCAGATTCAACCAAGTCAATCATCTCAGGATCATCCACCATGTCTACCTTGTTCAAGAATACGACAATGGAAGGAAGTCCCACCTGCCGAGCCAACAAGATGTGCTCGCGGGTCTGGGGCATAGGGCCGTCAGGAGCGGAAACCACAAGAATAGCTCCGTCCATCTGAGCCGCTCCCGTAATCATGTTTTTAATGTAGTCAGCGTGACCTGGGGCGTCAATGTGCGCGTAGTGCCTGTTTTCTGTTTCATACTCCAAATGGGAGATATTGATGGTAATCCCCCGCTGTCGCTCCTCTGGAGCAACGTCAATCTGATCCACCGATTTCTCCGATGAAATCAAGCCCTTCAGTTTCAGGGCATGGAGAATAGCGGCAGACAATGTGGTCTTTCCGTGATCCACGTGACCAATTGTTCCAATGTTCACGTGGGGCTTTTTTCTTTCAAATTTTTCTGCCATACGTCAGGATAATAAATAATGATGTAATAATGCTCTAGCTCAATTATAGGGGCAAATCCTCAATTGTCAATTCTTCTCTGGCTCTCACAGGCTCAGGAGAAGCAGGGCGCCCCCTTTCTTCCGGAACACTTGGCAATGCCGCGGTTTTGGGCACAACCGCTTTCTGTCCTTTGTATTCTTCAAAGGAAAGCGCGACCAGAACCGGCTTGCCGTTCTCTACGATTACGACCTTTCCTCCTTCATGTTCAATAAATTCTTTAAGCTCTTGAATATCCATACCGTGTTATTTTCCCCGTGCTTCAATGACGCCTTGCGCAATATGCGCTGAAGTCTCTTCATACGCTTCAAACTCCATGGTAAACGTGCCTCTTCCTTCTGTAAGGGAACGAAGATTCGTGGCGTATCCGAACATTTCAGAAAGCGGCACCTTCGCGTGAATGATTTTCATGCCAAGCTGGTCTTCCGTTTCCTCAATCTTTCCCCGCTTTGAGGCAAGATCCCCGATGATATCCCCAAAAAACTCTTCAGGAATGGTAACCTCCAGGCGCATGATCGGTTCAAGCAGTACGAGATTCGCTTTTCGTGTCGCCTCCTGCAGTCCCATGGATGCGGCGATCTTAAAAGCAATCTCGGAGGAATCCACCTCATGGTAGCTTCCGTCATACAATGATACCTCAAAGTCAATGAGGGGGTATCCCGCGAGGACTCCTTTGTCTGCCGCCTCCCTGATTCCCTTTTCTACCGCGGGAATATATTCATGAGGAATTGACCCTCCCTTAATTTCGTTCAAAAACGCGAAGCCCTGTCCGCGCTCTCGCGGCCTGACCCGAAGATACACGTGTCCGTATTGTCCGCGTCCTCCCGATTGCCTCACGTACTTGCCTTCGGCCTGCGCCTCCTGGCGAATCGTCTCCTTGTAGGCAACCTGAGGCCTGCCCACGTTCGCTTCAACCCCGAACTCCCGGCGCATCCGATCCACGATAATATCCAGGTGGAGTTCGCCCATTCCAGAGATGATCGTTTCTCCGGTCTCCAGATCCGTCTTGACGCGAAACGTTGGATCCTCTTCCATAAGCCGCTTTAAGGCCTGGCCCATCTTTTCCTGGTCTTGCTTTGTTTTCGGTTCAATGCGTACGGAAATAACGGGTTCTGGGAATACGATCTGCTCCAGAAGAATGGGGTTGTTCTCGTCACACAAAGTATGTCCGGTGGAAGTTCCTTTGAGCCCCACGGTGGCCGCGATATCTCCCGCGTATAATTCTTCCACTTCTTCCCGCTCGTTCGCGTGCATGAGCAAGAGACGGCTGACGCGCTCTTTCTCTCCAACGGTTGAATTGAGCACGTAGGATCCTTTCTTCAGCGTCCCAGAGTAGATGCGGAAATACGTTAAGCTCCCCACGTACGGATCAGAGGCGATCTTGAAGGCGAGAGCGGAAAAGGGTTCTTCGTCCGAAGCCTTGCGCTCTACCTCTTCTCCTGTTTTTGGATGCACTCCCGTAACCGGCGGAACATCCAAAGGGCTGGGCAGGTAATCCACAACGGCATCCAGCACAAGCTGAACGCCTTTGTTGCGGAGAGCCGTACCCACAAGCACCGGAACAAGCTTTGAGGCAAGTGTCGCTTTCCGGAGCGTCTTCTTCAGTTGTTCCGCGCCTATCTCCTTTCCTTCCAGGTAGGCATTCATAAGCTGCTCATCTTCTGCCGCGATTTTTTCCACCAGGGTATCATGCAGCTCCTTTGCCTTTGCCTTGAGATCTTCTGGAATTTCCCGCTCCTTGGTAATTTGGCCGAAATCTCCCTCAAATTCATAGGCCTTCAAGGTGATCAGGTCCACCATTCCGGAAAATTCCCCTTCTTGTCCTATGGGCAAGTGGATGGCAACCGCGTTCTTGGTGAGTTTTTTTGCGATAGATTCCAGGCACCGATCAAAGGAAGCTCCCGTTCTGTCAATCTTATTAATAAAGCAGATGCGGGGAACTTTAAATTTGTCTGCTTGCCGCCATACCGTTTCTGACTGGGGTTCCACTCCGGAAACCCCGTCAAAGACAACAACCGCTCCATCCAAAATGCGGAGGGAGCGCTGTACCTCCACGGTAAAGTCAATGTGGCCGGGGGTATCAATAATGTTAATGCGGTATTCATTTTCCTTGCCCCGGCTTTGCGTGTAGGTGGGAATCCAAAAGCATGTGGTCGCCGCCGAAGTGATCGTGATTCCCCGCTCTCGCTCCTGTTCCATCCAGTCCATGACAGCGGCGCCCTCATGCACTTCCCCGATCTTGTGGGAAATTCCCGTATAAAACAAAATCCGCTCGGTTGTTGTTGTTTTCCCAGCGTCAATATGGGCAATGATCCCAATGTCGCGAACCCGTTCAATTGGATACTGTCTCGGCATAGATTACCTCGCAAAATGCGCGAATGCGCGGTTGGCCTCAGCCATGCGATGCACGTTTTCCTTTTTCTTAATGGCCTCTCCCTCGTTATTGTAGGCAGCCAGGAGTTCCGCGGCTAGTTTCTCGCGCATGGGTTTTCCTTTTTTTGCGCGGGCTGTCCCAATAATCCATCTCATGGCCAGACTCATTCTCCTATCCCCGCGCACTTCCATGGGAACCTGGTATGTTGCTCCTCCCACCCGCTTTGACCGCACCTCCATAGTGGGGGCGGCGTTGTCCAAGGCCTGCGCCAAAAGCTCCGCTGCTTCTTTCTTTGTCGCCTGGGCGCATGTTCCAAGCGCTTCATATACGATTTTGCGCGCGATAGACTTTTTCCCATCCTGCATGACGTGATTGATGAATGAGGAAACAAGGGTGCTGTTATACACCAAGTCGGCTGGAATGTCTCGTTTTGCGATAATGCCTCGTGCCATGTATTACTTTTGCTTCTTTGTCCCGTATTTAGATCGCTCTTGCTTGCGCCCATCAACCCCAGCGGCATCAAGAATCCCGCGCACCACGTGGTAGCGCACGCCAGGAAGGTCTTTCACGCGTCCTCCCCGGATAAGGACAACAGAGTGCTCTTGCAGGTTATGTCCTATCCCCGGAATGTACGCTGTGGTCTCCATGCCGTTGCTCAGGCGAAGACGGGCAACCTTCCGAAGAGCGGAGTTCGGTTTCTTGGGAGTAGTGGTAAACACCCTGAGACACACTCCTCGCTTAAAAGGAGAAGCGTAATCCATGGGCCTGTTCGTCAAGGTATTGAACCCAAACGTCATTGCAGGGCTCTTGCTCTTTTTCTTTGTGGTTTTCCTTCCCTTTTTTAATAGTTGATGAATTGTAGGCATGATAACGAAAATGCGCGTATGCGCACAAAGGGAGTATATCAGAGTGAATTTTCAGTGTCAATTCCTTAGTAGCAAAAAGGGAAGATTCCGGGGAGCGCGCACACAGGCACTCCTACAATAAGCTGAAAAAGCCCGAGGATAGGGATGAGGATAAGGCCAAAAAATAACCCGGGAAACAGGAAGATAAGCGCCAAGAGCATGAAGAATCCGTATCGGAAGAAGAAATCCCGAACCTCGGCAAGCTGCGGAGGAAGAAAGACGGATAGAACATGCGAGCCATCCAAAGGAGGAATGGGAACCATGTTAAAAATACCAAGAATGATATTCAGGAGCACAATATCCCGAAGAATGGGAACTATCGCTTGAAGCGCTTCCTGGTTCATTCCAAACCGAAGAAGGAGCCCAAAGGTAACAGCCAAGGCAAGATTTGCCGCAATGCCCGCCAAACTTACCTGTACCTCCCCCCATTTCCTGTTTCTAAAGTTGAGGGGATTTACCGGGACCGGCTTTGCCCACGCGATAAGTCCCCGCACCGGAAGCAACACTAAAATAAGCGGCACCAGGATGGATCCCACAGGGTCAATATGAGGAATGGGGTTGAGCGTAAGGCGCCCCGCGTCCTTTGCGGTGGAATCCCCTTGCGAATAGGCGGCCAGCCCGTGAGAAACCTCATGAAGCACCACAGAGAAAATCAGAACACCAATCAGGAAAATCACTTCCATACCTTTTCTATAACACAGATTTCGTCTGAGAGCTACTTTGCCCTTAGTTTGCTCCACCAAAATCAAGAGGGATGTGTTCTCATGGGAACATCCCTCTCATGTTGGTGCAGAAGCTGGAAGACTACGCGGGACACAACTCCACATACTGCTGCACGATGTTGGAGAACACCTTTGCGCCACGATTTGCAAATGCGGTGTTGATACCCACCGCCTTGGCACCTGCCAATCGGTAGTCCTGCACATCCTTCCCACACTGCACTCCCCCGGCCCCCATGAGGTCAATGTCAGAACGAAGCAGTTCCCGGAACTGCACTACCTGGCCTAGGGCGATTCCCTTGAAGCCTGGCCCTGCAAATCCCGCCTTGCCTCCGCCGGGCGTAATGGCGGTCTTGGTACCGTCCCACCCAAAGCCATTGGGCCAGGTGTTTGATGCAACCACGCCCCGCACGACTCTCGAGCCATTGAGCACCTCGGCTGTTTGGCTCAAAAGATTGGGGGGAAGCGGTGAGAGCTTCACGGTAACCCTTACGGTAGTGGAGAAGAATGGGTCCTTCAGTTCCTGGAGAACTTCGTCCACGAGCACAGGTTCGTAGGAGAAAATCGTTTTCTGCCCGCCTTCTCCCCAAACATTGGAGCAACCGAGGTTGAGCTCAACCTGATCTGCCCACTGCGCTGCGAATGAGGCGAGCGCATGATACTCCTTCGGGGAGAATCCTGCCACACTCACAATGAGAGGTTTGTCAGTAGCATGAGCGAGTTCCCTCATCCTGGGAAGCGCCTTCTCGTAGTAGGGCATTCCCCCATTCGGCAGACCGAGAGAGTTGAGGGAGTACCTCCCCTCAGGGTCCATCCAGTAGGTATCACCCACGTTGAGCTCTCGCCGCTCCATTGTGATGGAACCCACGGTTATGGCACCGACAGGTGTTTTGGCGAGCTGTTCAACCTCCTCTATTGTTTTACAGCTCCCAGCTGCATTCACCAGGGGACACGCCAATGAAATCCCAGCAAAGACCGTCTCCACGGCACACCTCCAAGAATCAAGATCTGTCTCTCTCCTACCACTCTCAACAGAGAGCGTCAACGAAACCTTGCGTTTTTATAGAAAATGAGTATACTGGTCTTTGTATACGCGTTTCGGTATAGTTATCGTATTTTCTCGAAATCCGCTAACGTACCCATTCTCTCATTTCTTAAAAATACTCAACTATGGCAAATCGGTGTGAAATATGCGCGAAAAAGAAGAACATCGCTTGGACGCGGATAAAACTGCGGGGAAAGTACAACCCTACTTCCAAGCACGCCCAAAAGCCAAATCTCCAGTGGACCCAGCTTTTTGAACCATACGCCGCAAAATTCGGCGTGAGTGCCGGCACCCGCGTAAAAGCATGCGCCAAGTGCATGAAAGCGCTCTCAAAAACATAACATTAACTACTCATGATAAAGCTCCGGCCCTCCAGCCCGGAGCTTTTCAGTAAGCATTTTTTCTGCTATCTTTTAAAGTATACGGGCTGTAGTATACCGGCAGTACGCGTCCATGGGGTGGATGTAGACTGGGTTCGATTCCCAGCAGCCCGACATCAAAATCTCATTTACTAGCGGGTATAAAAAACTTGCCCACAGCAGAAGTTGAATCTGCAACTTTTCGGACAGAAACTGTCTCATTGACTTCTCTTTGCCGTTTTTCTAGGATGCGCCTAGATCATTCAAGTACATGGCGTATAGGAGGTTGCCGTGAAAAAATCTTTGTCGTTGCATCAATGGCAACACATAGTTCGAAGAATATATGGTTGTAAGGACATGCGGGATTATACTCCCGAGTCACTTCTCCTCCACATCGTAAAGCAGATGGGGAGAATCGCAAAAGCATTGCGGCGAGAGGATCAAAAGGACCTGCTGCGCGCTTTGCCCCGTTTCTATATCTGGGTAGTGTCATTCTGCGTGATGTACCGCATTGATTTGGAGGAGGCGGTATGGAACAAGTACAAAGGCTGCTGTCCGTACTGCGGCGCCACAGAACATTGTTCCTGCGCCTCCAACAGCACCAAACCCGCGCAATGGTACCGCAATGAATCAGTAATGCGGCCGCGGACTGTCGCAGAGTGGCAGGAAATGTTCAGACGGATATACGGAGAGACCAACCATACCCTGTCCCTCACAGAAATCGGCCTTCACCTCGCAGAAGAGGTGGGCGAAGTCAGTGAGGCGTTTTATCTCCGGGAAAGAGACGGGGAAGCGCCCCTCCATTACGAGATAGCAGACACAATAGCGTGGCTGTTCGCGCTCGCAAATCGCCTGGGCATTGACCTTGGGGCCTTATCCTGGGAGGCGTACCCTGGGGTATGCGATACCTGCAGAATGCGGGAATGCGCATGCCCGCTTGTATAAAAATCTTTAAAGCTCTTCCATCCGCCTCGTGGGAGAGCTTTATTTTATGGAAAGTCATGCTACTATAGAAAATCATGCGTTTTGAAATTCCCCTCCAGAACCAAAATCTCCCGCAAATAATGCGGCAATGCGGATACGCGCCCGAAGGGCAGGACGGAGATGAATGGAAATTCACGCGTCCCCTCCGGGGCGCCAGGTACCCGAGATTCCACATGTACGCCAGGACATCTCCGGATGCCGCGAAAGCCTCTCTCAATCTTCACTTGGATCAAAAACAGCCCTCGTACAGAGGGAGTTCAGCTCACAGCGGCGAGTACGACGGCCCGCTCGTGGAGCAGGAGGCCGCCCGTATTCAATCTCTTGTTTCCTGAGCAAGCACTTGCTCCTGAATCTTTTTCCACCAGGAAAATTCCTGGTTTTTCAGCAGAGAAAGCTGCTTCTCGTAGATGCCTTGAAAAAACTTATTTCCTACCCGCACTTCTTCCGCGCATTTTGCGATGAGGGAAAGGCGGTCTGCCGTTTTTACCATTTGCGCCTCAATTGATTTCCCCTCCCCTTCTTCCACCCACAGGGAGATGTATCGCTCTTTGAGGGTATCGGGGAGCCCCTCAAACTCTTGAGGAATGACTTCTTTATTTACCCTGCGTATTGTCTCTGTGATCTCCGGGGAATAATGCTTAAAGGGAGTGAGAATATCTCCGGAAAACGCCTCTTCTTTATCATGGACAAGAGCCATGGCAAGAACCTTTTCCTTGTCCACCGTCTCCCCGCGCGCTTGCGTAAGATCGCAGAGAATGAGAGCGATATACGCGGTAAAGAATGAGTGTTCCGCCACGCTCTCGGGAAAATGCTGAGGCGTGGAAGAAAACCGCCGAATATGCGCGAGAGACCGTTGTAAAATATGCCCAAAGATTCCCATACAAAACCCTGCTCTCAAATTACCGATTCCGAAATAGATCTAGGTGAGTGCCGTATCCTTGAGCCCACAGGCCCAAGGAGCATCCAGCTCTCTTGGAACGATAATGCGGAATCGTAAAAAGGAGAACAGGGCACTTCTATTGTATCGTGCTCCAGAGCTACTCGTCAATGCCAAATCTCCGGTATTTGTAGATAGCAGCGTCGTGGAACCACTGCTGTAGTTCATGCGCGGCTTCCTCTGGTGTTTCAGAGGCATGCACTAGATTCATCACCGCTCTTTTTTCCTTGTTGGCAAGCAGAGGCGAGTCAGCGGAAAAGTCCCCGCGAATTGTTCCCATGTCCGCCAGATATGGCATAGTAGGACCCGCGATCTTGCGAACCATGTCCACGGCGTGGATTCCCTGCACCGCCATCTTCACCAGGGGAGCTGAGGTCATAAAATTAATAAGCCATCCCCGTACCATTGTTCCAATTTCCAGATCATCTGCCGTTCCAAGT
The DNA here is from genome assembly GCA_030688685.1 of Candidatus Yanofskyibacteriota bacterium. GTDB lineage: Bacteria > Patescibacteriota > Minisyncoccia > Minisyncoccales > UBA10102 > JAUYJF01. The sequence continues at coordinate 44,565 of JAUYJF010000006.1, forward strand.
TCTTCTTTGGCGTCAAATCCGTACTTTTCGTAGGTGGCGAGAGTTTTCTGTCCCAGGCGCCTGATCCATGCCTCCTCCTTCGGATAATGATCATCCATTTCTTCGCGGGTTGGCTGGAACATCTGCAGGGCGATAATCTTGAGATCCCGCTGTTCAATTCGTTTGATGATCTCCCCGATCAAACCTTTCCTGACTCCGTCCGGCTTAATGAGCACAAATGTTTTTTCCTCTTTTGGATGCTCTGGCATTTCGTATGATGTTATATGTTTTAATAGGAGAAGGAGATCGTAATATCCCCGTCCAGGTCCGTTCTCAATATACCTATACCATAGCGCCCGAAAGTTTCAATGGTTTCCTGGTGCGGATGCCCATAGGGATTGTCAAATCCGGCGGATACAACCGCAAGAGACGGACGAACTGTTTCCACAAACAAAGGACTGCTTGAGGTCTTGCTTCCGTGATGCCCAGCCAGCAAAACATCCGAAGCGAGCTGCTTGCCGGAATTCACCAGCTCTTGCTCAATACTCTTGGGCGCGTCCCCGGGAAAAAGGGCTGATCCTCCGGGGGTTTCCAGGCGCAGCACGATTGATCCCTCATTCGCGTCCTTCTCGTATGCCGCCATATGATCCAGGGGAGCAAGCACTTCTAAAAACCCGCGATCTCCCCAGTACATGACTTGCCTTTCCCGCGCGAGAACGCCTTGGGCTCCCGAGCGTTCCATGGCGCTGAGAAAACGCTCAAAGGTGCCGGTCTCCTTCCCTTCCCCGGTCCATAAGATCCGCGCGACGGCATAGCGCTCAAACACAAACGCCAGCCCCGCGATATGATCCGCGTCAGCATGCGTCGCAACCACAAGATCAAGGGATCTCTTCCAAAAAGGAAGCGCTCCCCCAAGTTTTTTGAGAATAGTATCTCCTCTTCCTCCGTCAATAAGAATGGCGTGCCCTTGGCGCGTCCGTATCAGAATCGCGTCGCCCTGCCCCACGGCAAAAAAATGCGCATGGAGAGATTGAGACGCTTGCACCTCTTTCCATACCTCAATATTCGCGAACACAAGTAACCAAAATACTCCAAGAAGCAGCGGAGCAAGGCGAATACCCATACGCCCGAACGGTTACGCGCTTGGAAGAAACCGCATCATTTTTGTCTGGCAGACAGGACACGCTCCCTGCATAGCTCTTCGCTTCTTCCCTCCCTTTGCGTCAATCTCTACCTCCTTCTCGTTTGCCATTTCTCTTTTTGTCTTGCATCGGACACAATATGCTTCAGTTGCCATATGAGTGTGGTATGTAATTGCTTATTGGATATAAAAATGACCTTTCAAACAGTATACTCTAACAAACAAGGACGCGAAATGCCTCTCCATATTTCACACGCTTCTTTTTCCCAGCCGCCCGAGCCCGAGCAAGGATATGGCCCTTTGTCTGATCCAATGAAAACCACTGACTTTCATGGGAAAGAACCGCCTGAAGTTTTAATTGCATCGTGCTTGAGACATCAATAAAACGGTTCGGGGAATCAGAAGAGAAAAACCACAGCTCTTCCACCTGATGCGGAGCAAGCCCCTTTTTGAGGAGCGCGGGGAAAAAAGATATGTTGCCCACCGCAGGATACACCGCGTCAAATACCGTTTCAGCTCCCACGCGATGATCGCGGTGAGATCGATACGTACTTTCAAAACCGGAACTCGCAGGATCAAACGTAAAGATGATATCCGGGCGCAAGTCCCGAATGAACGCCACGAGCGCGCCTCTGAGCTTTTTTGTGTTCTCAAGCTCCCCATCCGTCTCTCTGAGAAAATGCACGGAAGAAACTCCCAACACATCCGCCGCGTTCTTCTGCTCTCTTTCCCGGATACGCGCCAGCTTTTTTCCCCCAAACCCTGTTTTGTGGCTTCCCTTTGATCCGTCCAAAAGAATGAGTTCGTACACATCGCTCCCTTCGCGTACAAGGCGGGCAAGCGTTCCCGCGCATCCAAAATCTGAATCATCCGGGTGGGGAGAAATTACCAAAACCTTCTTTTTCTTGGCAAATACTGGCATTTTCTCAGAAAATTGCTATACTAGAGCAAACTAGTCCCCGCACTTACTACATTTCATTGCCTGAGAAGCTCGAGAATAAGCTCTATTCAACGAGCGACGACGAGACCTGTACCCGTAGGTACGTTGAGGAGGAGCGAGGAAGAAGATAGCTTTATTATGGAGCTTCCCTATGGGCAAGTGAATTTGAACCACCTTCTTTGTTGTCCCGCTGCGCGGGATCTCGCAAAGCGAGACTCGTCGTTCACGTATCGCCTGATACGCGTCACTCCTCGCGCCTTGAATCTGGTTCAACATTCATCTTGCTCAGACAACGAAATGTAGTAAGTGCGGAGACGAAAAGGTCGGATAAAGGAATACACGAGAAATTGTATCATTTCCCATGACAAAAGAACAAGTATTAGAAGCTATGGCCGAGGGAGCTGACATGTCCAAGGCGCAAGCAGACAGAGCTCTCGGCGCATTGTTGGATTCCATTAAGAAAGCGCTCAAGAAGGGAGATTCCCTCACGCTTTCCGGATTTGGAACATTCAAGGTTTCAAATCGCAAGGCCCGCCAGGGAATCAACCCGAAAACAGGGGCAAAACTCCAAATCCCCGCACGAACCGTTCCAAAGTTTACCGCGGGAAAGGGACTGAAAGAGGCAGTACGTTAAAGAGAAACTATAAGCAAAACCCCCATTCGGGGGTTTTTGCTTCTTACGGAGTCGCGGGAGAAAGTATCCGTTCCTTTACCTTGGTTATAATATCCTCCACCGTATGATCTGACTTTACAATGTAGTCAAACTCATCTTTTCCAAGCGCGCCCGCTATTTCATGAAGAATATTTACATTCGTCAGCACGATCACTCTCGCATTTTTTCCCCATGGATCTTTCCGGAGGTTCCTGAGCACGGTCATACCGTTCATCTTGGGCAGTAAAAGATCCAGCAATATTAAATCGGGTTTCATTGCTAAGGCCGCTTCATACCCGTCTTTTCCATTATGCTCACAGCGCACAGAGAACCCGCTCAAAAGGAGCTGGTCTTCCAGGATTTTCGCGAGCGCCTCCTCGTCTTCAATGACAAGCACGGTATTTTTATGCTCTTCCATAGTCTTCAGTATGCCAAAATGCGCAAAACAGGTCAACCCCAGAGCACCTTTATTCGTATGTGTTTTCCTCCACCTCTCCCTTGACGGGCAGCTCCAGGTAGAACGTTGTGCCTTTTCCTTCCACCGAGGTAAACCAAATCCGCCCGTTTGAAATATCAATGAGGGATTTTGCGATATACAAACCAAGTCCTGTTCCCTCTTCCTTTGTATTGTCCGCGCGGAAAAACTTGGCAAACACTTGCCGCTGCTGTTCCCGGGTGATCCCTATGCCCGAGTCAGACACCATGCACAGCACATGGTGTTCTCCATTGCGCAAAATACTGATGCGTACCTGTCCGCCGTCCGGAGTGTACTTAACCGCGTTTGAAAGAATATTCTGCATAATAATCTGGGCTGCCACAGGATCCATGAAGACCTGGGGCAGAGAGGCCTCATATTCTTCCCCCAGATACAGGCGCTTGCTTTTCAGTCGCTCTTTCATTTCCTCAATCGTGTCCCGTACGATAGAAACAATGTCCACGGGCACTGCTTTCACAAAGAAGGTTCCGGATTCCAAACGCGTTACGTTCAGAAGAGCATTGACCAGCTGAATCATGCGGCGATCAGCCCGATAGATAGAAGCGAGGTATTCCTTCTGCTTTTCATTGATGGCCCCCAAGGATGCCGAACTGAGGATTTCCGTGTACCAGCTAATCGTCGTCAGGGGGGTTCTCAGTTGATGGGAAGCAATAGAGACAAAATCCTGCTTGACCCGGTCCAATACTTGCTCTTCCGTCAAATCGCGCATGACAAGAACAGCACCAAACAATTCCCCTTTGAACATGAAGGGGGAACCGACAACTTCCACGGAAACTCTGGTTCCATTTTTTCGTATGTACACATACCTGCCCACAATTTTTCCTCTGGAAGTCAGCACCTGCGTCAATGGGCGATCCTCTATCATAAGAGGTCTTCCTTTTTCTTCCCCATATTGCTCTGCGGGAATAACATTGGCAAATACTTTCCCGGAGAGTTCATGCTCCTTCCATCCGAGGATTTGTTCGGCTGTCCTGTTCGCGCGCACAACGCGTCCCGCGTTATCGGTAACAATAATTCCATTCCCGATGCTTTCAATCAGCGCTTCTTCTCTAATCCTTGCCTCATCCAGTACCCGGTTCCTCTCCTCAAGAAGCAGGTTGGATCCGATGAGCACTTCTTTCTGTTTCTCGGTTTTGACAAGCTCCTGCGAAACCCGCTCTGCCTTTCCTTCCAGCCTTTTTTCAAATTCCCAGGTACGCTGCACAAAGTAGCGCAACGCATGGGACAATTCTTCAACCTCATCTCCCGTAGGCGAATACGGAATAGGATGATGCTTGCCTGATGCCGCTTTTTTCGCGGCAGCAGTCAGCACCCTCATTGATCTGCTGAAAGAACGAGCCGCGAACACCACGACTCCGAACGCGACACAAAAAATGAAGAGTTCCGCGAACAAAAAAGAAAAGAAAGAGACGGTAAGATATCGATAAAAATCCGTCAGATACACAAGAGAAACTGTTTTTTCTCCGGAAGCCGGATCTTGGCTGAATGCCACGAGCTTCACGTCCCTTGTGAGGTCATCCACAATACCCCTTTCGCCGGACGCGATTGCCCGCAAAGTTTCCACAGACACTTGTTTGCCAAGCTGATCCGCGTCGCGCGGAAGCATAAGAACCTCACCGCGGGTCCCGAGAGCAGCTCCCGCAGCTCCCTCTCTTCGCACGATCTGCTCCATGCGAGCGTACGTCTGATCCCGGAGAACGCGATGCAGGGCTTTAAAGGCGATAATATCCACAAGAAGGAAAGAACCCAGGAGAATAATAAAAGACGTGATCAACGACTTCTGGAGAATAGTGAGTCGGGGACTTTTCTGAAAGAGTCCGAATTCCTGCTCAATGCGCGAACGCGTAGATAAAAGCACTCTCCCAAGCAAAAACGCGTAGACAATCGCCAAAAACAAGGAAAGCGCGACCCCATTCAGCAGCACTTTTATAAATTCTACAAAAGGAAGGTGCGCAAAGAGCACAAGCTGCAAGCCTCCAATCGCATACCCTGCTACCATGAATGCCGCGGTGAGCAACCCCACGATGAGGGGAAAATACATAATTCTCCGATAGAGCGCCTGCGGAGAAATCGGCGAAAACCCGCCCTCAAGAAACTGCTGAATATGCCGAAAATAGAGAACACAAGATCCAATGAACAATCCCCCAATAATCGGCAGTTCCCAGACAAACGCGAACGTAATCCAATGAAGCTGGAGGACGTTCAGGTTAATCGTGAGAAGAAAATAAACAGGCGCGAACACCCAAAACCAGATCAACAGTCCTCCCCAGAGTATGAAAATCACTTGGCCGCGAGGAGCGAGCCCATCCCTTCGCTGAAACGCGAAAAAGTAGAGAGGAAGATTCAGGAGCACAAGAAAAGCGAGGAGAGCCGGAAAGGCCCACCACGAGATCGGAACATATCCTAGGATCGCGAGAAGCGCGTAGAGAGCGACACAAAAAAATCCCACCCCAAGAAGGAGAATGAATCCAATGATCCTTCTCTTTTCTGTTCCATTGCGGTAAAGGAGATTCATCCTATATACTACTATGAAACAAAACTACAAAGCAGTCAACAAAAAACTCAGGAGAACTGCCGTCTCCAGTCACAGAAATAACTTCGTTGCAGAGAAACCGCTTTACTCTTCAGCGGTAAAACACATATAGCAGACAACTCCTGGGATAAGCTGGAACTCAATCCCCTTTTCCCGGTCTTCCTCGGAAACCCCCGCATTCTTTGAAAGAATCCGTAAGCTTCCCTCGCCGTCTGCGATCTTGTTCTTGCAAACCGCGCACACGGTATGCTCTTTTTTTGTGTGAAGCGTGAGCAGCATGAGCTCCGCGTCCGCGAGGAAACTTTCCGTAACCAGGTCAGCGTCAGCTTCACGGATCGGTACCACCCCCTTCACTTCCCTATTGCACTTCTCGCATATTACGATCACGGCTTTTTTCATATATCTGCCATCCGCGTCATGAGAAACGCGCCATCATGAAATACTGCGCATACCGTCGACTCGTATGCTCCGTTGATTCTGGGAAAAACAGAAAAGGAACCTGCTTACTCTGGGTTCCATTCCTGTGTTCTCTTGCCAAATTTCCCTTTCTTATACGATCGCGCGGTTTTTCTTGGCAGAAGGACTCCATAGGCAGAGTGTTACGCGCTCGCGTGAAATTCGCATCTGGACCCGTTCTTGCGCACATAATCGTACGCGGAAGTTGCCGCTACCGCCCCAAGCGCCGCGGCTGTGATATCTTGCTTGAACCCCTCAAAATGATTTACCGCGTCTCCAGCAGGAAATACCCCCGGAACATTGGTTCTCATCATGTTGTCCGCCTTCAGGTACCCGCGTTCATCAAGTTCAAGCCCCAGCTGATCCGCGAATGTTTTGTCAGGATCAAAGCCAATCTCAACAAACAGCCCGTCCACCGCGAGGCGTTCTTCTCCTCTGTATGAACGGCTCAAGACCAAGGATTCCAATTTCTTCTCTCCCACAATCTCTTTGACTTGTGTTTCAGCAAGTATCTCAACCTTCTCTCCGTGCGCTTTCATACGCTCCATGTTTACGGGCTCAGCATGCGGTTCTTTTTCCCTGGTAATAAGGTAAATCTTCTCTGCGTATTCCGCGAGGAAATTCACTCCCTTTACGGAAGAATCGCCTCCTCCCACCATGGCAACCGTCTTTTTCGCGTACACGGGCCCATCGCATGTCACGCAATAGTGAACGCCCTTTCCGGTCAGCTCCTTTTCATTGGGAAGGTTCAGATGCCGGCGCTGAGCTCCAATAGCAAGAATAACCGCTTTCGCGTGCACACTCTCTTTTTCAGTGAAAACATCAAAGCACGCGTCCTTTTTTTTCACGCGGATCACTCTTCCCTCCCGGATTTCAGCCCCCGCGGCCAGCGCCTGCTCTTTCATGGCAGCCATGAGCTCGTATCCGTCAATAATCTTGTTGCCGGGCCAGTTCTCAATCGCTCCCGCGGTCGCCGTTTCTCCTCCGAACTCCTCTCCGATAAGCAAGGTATTCAATTTATACCGCTCAGCATAGATGGCAGCCGACAAGCCCGCCGCTCCTGTTCCAATAATAACAAGATCGTAGGTCATACTGTTTCAATAGGCCTAGTATAGGTAATTTTCTTCTTTTCTTCAAAACGGGTTTCGTCCGCGAGGTAGAAGGCGCTGTTGATAAGCCCGATATGCGCGTACGCCTGAGGGAAATTCCCCAGAAATTCAAAGGACGAGGGATCCATCTGCTCAGCGTACAGTCCCAGGTGATTGGCGTATTCTACCATTTTTATGAAATGCTCGCGCGCTTCCTCTTTTTGGCCCGCGAGGGCGAGAGCGTCAATAAGCCAAAAAGAAGCAGGGACGAACGCCTCCTTTCTTGTGTGCAGGCCGACAGCCTCCGTATACCTGAGCAAAAGCCCGTTCTCCAGAGAAAGCTCCCGCTGGATTGCCTGGATCGTGAGGAGCATTTTTTCATCGTTCCCCTGAATAAATCCCACCGCGGCAAGCAAGAGGAGAGAGACATCAAGGCCCGTGGAATCAAAACTTTGCACAAACGATTTCTTTTCCTCTGACCATCCCCGTTTCATTACCTCCTCGCGGATCGCCTCTTTTTCTTTCTTCCAAAGCTCAATTTCTCCCTCAAACCCGTAGGCTTCAGCGATCTTGAGCGCGCGATCCAGCGCGACCCAGCACATCACCTTTGAATATACAAAATGCCGCTTTCCTCCCCGCACTTCCCATATGCCTTCATCCGGCTCGCGCCATACCTTTACGACGTACTGGGCAAGCTTGCGAAAGATATCCCACGTGTATTCGGGAATTTCATAGGTAGGATCAAATCGGTGAATACGCCACACCGTATCAAGAAGGCTTCCGTAGATATCCCACTGTTTCTGAAGCGAAGCCTTGTTTCCGATACGCACTGGATGTGACCCGCGGTACCCTTCCAGATGCGAAAGAACTTCCTCGGTGAGATCCTTTTCTCCCCGAAGCCCATACATAACCTGCATGTCTTCGGGCTGAAATGCTTCCACGTTGCAGCATTCCCGGAGCAGCCAGTCCATGTATCTGCGTGCTTCAGCATCATATCCCATCAAAAACAGGGCCTGTAATGTAAAAGCGGAATCCCGAATCCAGGAAAACCGGTAGTCCCAGTTCCGCTTTCCTCCCACCGCTTCAGGAAGAGAGGTCGTGGCGGCAGCGGCAATGGAACCTGGCGGCTCAAAGAAGAGGATCTTGAGAACAAGGGAAGAACGCACCACCATTTCATGCCAAGGACCCGCGAACGCGCAGGTGTTCAGGTCGCAGTGATGCACCCAATCCTCCCAGAATTTTTTTGTTGCCTCCAGTTCTTTTTCATGGTGGGGCGCCTCCCATTCTTCAGGGACAGTGTCGTGGTAGTGAAACGTAAAATAGGCGGTTTCTCCCTCCTCCATGCGCAAGACGCAGCTTGCCCCGTTTTCATCAAGAACGTACGCCCCTGGACCCACCAGCTCCCCTCTCTTATTTCCTTCATGGTATACGGCAATACCGTGTTCCATAAGAGAAAGCGTGGTCTCCCCCCGCGCGTAGTCAAAACGCGGGCTGAACTCAACCTTGAGCTCACACACTCCCTTTGCGCACACGAGTTTCCGATGAACCTCCGCTTTTTCTATTTCCTTCATGTCACGCCCGGGCTGCGCTGGAATGAAGTCAATCAGCTCAGCAACGCCTGTTCTGGTTGTGAACCTGGTTATGAGAATATTGGTCTGCCCAAGATATTCCTGCTCCGCGTCATAGGATCCAGAAGGAGCGATAGACCACTTTCCGCCCTTCTTGTCATCTAAGATCGCCGCGAACACCGAGGGAGAATCCAGATAAGGAGCTGGCTTCCAATCAATAGAGCCGTCTTTTGCGACCAAGGCGGCGGATCTGAGGTTTCCAATAATTGCGTAATCCCGAATAGGTTTATACATGCGCGAGCTCTCTTTGACTGTGATTCGGTCATTCTACCACTGAACACTAGGAACCCAAAGAAAGCAGTTCTGAGAGCTTCTGGCGGTCAAACCCGATAACAATGGTTCCGTCAACGTCAATAACGGGAACTCCCATCTGCTCTGATTTTACGATCATATCTTCCCTTGCCTGCTCGTCTTCCGCCACGTTCTTTTCCTCGTACGCCACGTTATTCTCTTTGAAGAACTCTTTTGCCGCGCGGCAATATACGCATGTTGGAGTTGTGTAAATGGTAACTTTTGCCATACTATCAATGAATTTATTTGTATCGGTGATCGACTCGCTTCTCATTGTACTCTATCTTTCTTTTTCCTCAAGTTCCTCGTCACTGTACCCAAAGTAATGGGCGAATTCATGGATAATCGTGCGCCGGATAATCTCTTGCAATTCTTCTTCATTCCCCGCCTGGCTCTCAATCGCTTGGCGGAACAAAGTAATCTTGTCTGGAATGCTTCCTCCGAACCCTTTCCCCCATTCCGTTTCAGGAACTCCCTCGTACAGCCCGAGGAGAATCTCTCCCCGTTCCAGCTCAAGACGCTTCTTCTGCTCTTTGCTGGGAGATGGTTCAATGCACACCGCAACATTCCGCAGGCGATCTTTAACATCCTGAGGAAGCCCTTCTATGGCTTTTTCCGCGAGCGCTTTAAATTTCTTCATGGAAGCAGTATACACTACCCTCTGGCGCCCAACCAAAACCCCGCTAAAAGCGGGATTTGAGCTGGCGTTCCATTTGACGATAGTTCGGGAATGTTTTTGCCACCTGATGCCAAAAACGGGCGGAGTGGTCCAGATGCCGCAAATGGCAGAGCTCGTGCACAATAATGTAGTCAGCCACCTGGCGAGGAAGAAACAAGAGCTTGTAATTAAAGTTCAGGTTTTTCTTTGAGGAGCAGCTTCCCCACATGGACCTGTGGTTTTTAATGCGCACCTTGCCATATTGGACCCGATAGAGAGACCGATAATAAGCAAGGCGGCGGTTTACGAATTCCCTCGCCTTTTCCTTATGCGCCAGGTAGAGCCTACGGTCGCTCTTAAAGAAGATCCCGCCCTCAAATTTGCGGAAGAGGCGAATTTGCTCAATCATCCAAAGAGCCTTCTGCCGGATGAACGCCCGAATGAGCCCCTCATCCATCCCTCTGGGGATCGTCAGGACAAATCTGCCATCGTAATAGGCATCCAGGCGCATGGTTTTCGCGCGCCGGCTCACCTTTACCGCGTAGCGGAGTTTGCGATTTTTTATCGTTATTTGCCGCTGCATAGACTTCATGTATAGCAGAACTCCCCTTTTCCGTCAAAAGGAGTCTGATACAAGCAACGACGTTTGAGAGCGGCCTCTTCTTGCAAGGAAGACTACCGTATCTCCAAGAGTTCCACCTCAAATATGAGTGTTGCATCTTGCGGAATAACGCCGGGAATCCCCTGCGCTCCGTACGCCAAATGAGGAGGGATGGTCAGGAGACGCTTTCCTCCTATTTTCATTCCCTGAACCCCCTGCTCCCATCCCTGGATCACCTGCCCCGCCCCCAAAGTAAATTCGAGGGGAGTGCCTCTATCAAGGGAACTGTCAAACTTCGTTCCGTCCAGCAAAGTACCCGTGTAATGCACGGAGACCTCATCTCCATTCTTTGCCGCTTCTCCCTCTCCTTCCGTGAGATCTTCGATGACGAGTTGTTCTGCCATTATGGTTAAAGATTCTTCTTGGTTATTTTGCTCCTGATTCACCGGAAGGGTTAGGGTATCTGCACCAGTATCCAGGGAGACTGTGTCCTGAAAGTAAAAGAACGAAAACACCCCGCCTGCCGCAAGAAATAAAATGAGAGAAATAAGGTACTGCTTCATAGTATTTAGAGTTCTTCCCTTCTTTGCCGCTGAATAACCCGCCAGTGGTAGAGATACAGGGGAAACCCTACCAATGCCATGGCCAAGGAATTGGATGCTTCCCGCTGTCGGCGCACAACGACAGGATCAATCCGGGCGGAACGTTCCTGCCACTCGTTGTACTGGACAATCCACTGGGCCAAAAACTCCTTCTCTTCGTCTGTAAGAGCAATCTCCTCCTTCTGTTCCAGCGTGCCATTGGTATCTTTTGCAACTCTCTCCAGAGAGAACGCAGGGTATGGAGCGCGATCCCATAAACGTTCCTCTTGTTCCACTTGGGTAAACACAAACGCCTTGAGAGCCATATCAATGAACCTTACCCCGCTGATGATAATCAGTACCAATCCCACCAGCGCGAACAGATACAAATAAATAGTGCGAATAATGGGAGCTGCGACAGATTGTTTTGCCATGCGTTGTTATAGATATTATTGGTAATTGAGTCAGTATAGCATATTCCCTTTCCGCGCCATAGGCCCATATAGACGCTTGATTTTCCCTGGAGAATCTAGTATGCTCGCTTTTAGTAAATCTCTGTGAAAGTGAGGCAGGATCATGGATAACGTCGACCCCGCGCAGTTGGAAATCATCGACAGCCTGATCCGGGATGGCATCCTTACCAAGGTAAACGGCACAATGCCAAATTCCCTTGAAGGAAAACGCTGTCTTCTGGTGATGTGCGGCGACATGAATCATCGGCGCGATGTACAAGAGTTCTTCGAGAGAAAAATGGGAGCAGAAATTCACCTACTCAAGCTCCCAGGAGGCGCTGTTGAGCTTTCCCCGTACTCGCCTCGCAATAGGCTCTTTCCAGGCGACTTCGCTGCGCGCATGCGGGACGTGGTCAGGGCAATCAAAGCGCAGGGTCTGAATCATATCATTTCTGCCGGGCACTACCGATGTGGATCATGTTCACTCGATGAACTTGATCCAATCGGCAGCATGCTCCTGATCAAAAACGGGAAGAAGGAAACTATCCGCGCACTTACGGATAATTACCGAGAGCTGCGGGAGGCAGTGAGAGGAGCCGACTTCTGGAAGCCTAGCGAGCAGGACATCTCCTGCTTTCTCCATTGTTTTGCGGGAGATATACTCACCGAGCACATCCAACAGGCGCGCACAGCATGGTTCATTTCAAGTGGTCTCGAGCCATGGATCATGCAGCACCACCCTGAGCTCATGCAACTCCTTATCTAAGCAGGACCAAAAGCCACCAGAACAATTCTGGTGGCTTCCCTTATTTGTATAAACGTAAGCAGAACAAGGGGAAATAATACAGCCAGGTGAATTGTTCCACCTGGCTGCTTTTCTCCGCGAAGGTGTCATGAAGGGTCGGAAGAATCCTCAAGCACGAGGACTACCAACTCTTTCGGCCCACCCACACCCGGTATTTTTTCCAGCAGAGTGTGGATGTGCCTCTTGACCATCTTTACGGATATTCCAAGCAATTCTGCGATTGCTTGGTTGGAAGCGCCCTCCCGCAACAGTTTCAATACCTGTTCTTCGCGTGGCGTGAGGGGTTTGGCAAGCTGCAAAGCGCAAGAGTAACCAAAATGTTCGGCTGCAAGCTTTACCAGCTCTCTCCTCCTCAACTTTTCTTCGCTGGTCCGGAGAAGCTTGCCACTAAACCTAGATACGTGCGCTTTGACGGTGCGCACGGTCATGCCCAACATTTTTGCGATTATCTTGTTTGAATGCCCCTTCCCTACCTCCCGTAGCACCTGCTCCTCGCGGCGCGTAAGAGGAGGGATAGCTTGCGGAAGAACTACCATATCGCGCCTCCTTCTTTCTGCTATAGAACATATATACATTGAGAGCCTGTTTTGTCAACACCACACTTCAAGCCGCCAGACGAACTATGTCGCTGGCGGCTTTTTCATTTTTTCCCGATGATCGCGGAGCCCACGAATAGTTCCTATAGTCGCAACAATGACTATCGTGGTAGTCGCTGTGGCTCCCGCAACAATAAAGAAGGTTCTTCTGCTGAAGTGCAGGAGCGCCAGCTTTTTGGCGAGCTTGCGCAGCTTTTTTTCTGCCCCGCGGGGATCTTTGGCAGCCTCCCTGGCAATCTCTTCTGGATTGCCAGGGATTCTATACTTCCTCATAAACCTCTCAAGGGTGGTAGAGGCAACCACCACACCAGGATCTTCACCAGATCCGTGATCATCTTGATTCATTCTCTCCTCCTTTCAGAACCAAACTGCGGCGTATGTATCAGTAGACGACCAATGTGCTTTTATCTTCCAACTTCCTCTTTCTGGGGCGTCATGGGAAGAATATCTCCGGAAAGGCGGATGAGAAGTTTCTCAATGGCGGCATTCGGGAAATGCGCTCGTAAGGCAACTTCCGCGCGATCAAGCTGTTCTCTTTGGAACTGCGTTTCCTCTTCAAAGCCGGCGAACGTTTGGCTTCCTCCATACGCGCCGCAATCCTCATGCTGAATAAGAATAATAGTATCTGGATGATGAAGCCGATCTGAAACCAGGAGATCTCCAAGCTCTACGTTGTTCTGTTCCCCGTCATCCAAGAGATGCTTAATCCCCCCGGCAAGAGAAAGAAGATCGTAATTCTCAGGGTATCGGGTGTCCAAATACGTGTTCAAATATTTCTGAATGCGGAAATCAATGCAATGAACCGCGACTGCTTTACATGAATGCATAGGTTTTTATTAAAAGTTTACAAGAATCACTGTTTTTTCAGGGCGCACCTCAAGAACACCCCCTGAGATTGGGATCTCCCGGCTTCCCTGTTCTGTATCAATGCGAAGATTCCCTTCCTGAAGAAGAGAAACCAGGGAAATATGCTGGGGCAGTATCTGAATCTGTCCCGTGATGGAAGGCAGGGTGACCGCCTTTGCTTCCCCTACAAATACCTCCCGGTCTATTGCAAAAATGCGCAGAGGGAATGTCATACTTCATCAATTCCGCCTTTCATATAGAAGGCGGACTCTTCTTTCGCGTCGTGTTTGCCTTCAATGATCTCCTTGAAGCCCCGGATGGTATCTTCCCGCTTTACGTATTTGCCGGGCTTTCCCGTGAACACTTCAGCCACTGAGAAGGGCTGGGAGAGGAACCGCTGTATGCGCCGGGCGCGGGCAACCGTAAGCTTGTCCTCGTCAGACAATTCCTCCATTCCCAAGATATTAATGATATCCTGCAGTTCCTTGTACCGCTGGAGGGTTTGCTGTACTTGGCGGGCAACATCATAATGCTCCTGGCCCACAATGCGAGGATCCAGGGCAGAGGAAGCGGAAGCCAAAGGATCCACCGCAGGATAGATCCCCAGCTGGGAAAGTTCGCGGGAGAGAGTGATGGAAGAATCCAGATGCGCAAATACCGTGGCGGGGGCGGGATCTGTGTAGTCGTCAGCTGGCACATAAATTGCCTGAATAGAGGTAATAGATCCGTCCTTTGTGGAGGTAATGCGTTCCTGGAGAGCTCCCATATCCGTGGCCAACGTTGGCTGGTATCCTACAGCTGAGGGCATGCGCCCGAGAAGCACGGAGACCTCAGAGCCCGCCTGCACGAATCGGAAAATATTGTCAATGAAGAATAGCACGTCCTTATGCTCCTCATCTCGGAAATATTCTGCCATGCGCAGACCGGTAAACGCCACGCGGAAGCGAGCTCCCGGAACCTCGTTCATTTGTCCGAATACGAGCGCGGTATTTCCAAGCACCCCAGAATCTTTCATCTCGTGATAGAGGTCGTTTCCTTCCCGCGAGCGCTCTCCAACTCCAGCAAACACGGAATACCCCCCGTGCTCTTTGGCGGTGTTATGGATAAGCTCCTGGAGAAGTACCGTTTTTCCCACTCCCGCTCCCCCAAACAATCCGATCTTCCCCCCTTTCAAAAAGGGAGCTAAGAGGTCAATAACCTTGATGCCTGTTTCAAAGATTTCTGGCTCTACTTTTTGGGCGGCAAGTTCCGGAGCGGGCTGATGAATGGAAGCTGTTTTTGCTTCCACCTTTTCCATGCCGTCAATGGGCTCCCCCAGTACATTGAACATTCTTCCCAGCACTTCCTTTCCAATGGGAACTGAGATGGGAGATCCGGTATCTGAGACTTCCATGCCTCGCTTCAAACCATCTGTCGCGTCCATGGAAACTGTGCGCACGCGACCTCCGCCCAAATGCTGGGCAACCTCAAGAACCAGTTTTGTTCCGTCTTCTCGCGCGACCGTCAGGGCGTTTTGCAAGGCGGGCAGGGAATCTGCGAATTCCGCGTCTATCACCGGCCCCATAATTTGAATGATTGATCCTTTATTCATACTGTAGCTCGCGTTATACTTCTGATTGTAATGCTTCTTTCGCTGTTGAAATCTCCGCGACCTCTTGGGTGATTCCAGCTTGCCGCGCCTTATTCAATTGGAGTACCAGAGTTTCCTGAAGCTGCTGAGCGTTTTCTGTCGCGTTCTTCATGGCGATCATGCGGGCGGAATGTTCTGAAGCGTTGCTTTCAAAAAGTATATGGGCTATTTGGACGCGTGTTAAGTCCTCGCACAGGCGCTCTGCGATCTCAAATCGTGAGGGCTCAAACAGATGCTCCACAAACGCATCTTCTTTTTCTGAGAGATCGGCATATTTCCCTGTTTTTGGAACAATCCCCGCGACGATTTCAGAAAGCAGAGATGCCTCCAAGGGAAGAACCTGGGTTATCTTGGGCTTCTGGACCAGCGCTGAGAGAAAAAGCGTGGAGCTGAAATAGACATGCCCATACTTTCCTTGCTTGAATGCTTGAATAATCCAATCAGCAAGCGGAATAATATCATGAATAGAAACGATATCTGAAAAATGGAGGAAAGATTCCGCGGGCACATACCCGCGCGCCCCAAAGAAGTCCTTGGCCTTGCGTCCCACGGCCACAATTTCAATGCTTCTCCCTTTGGCTTCCAGTTCTTCCTTCTTGTTCCAGGCAGCCCTCAGCACAGCTCCGTTAAAGGATCCTGCCAGCCCTTTGTCTGAGGTCACCACCACCAGCGCATCCTTTCCGCTTTCGTTGGGGTTAACAAGAGGACCCATCTGTTGAATCTGGTTCTCTCGGAGAATCCGGGAAAGAAGTCCCAACGCAAGCTTCGCGTATGGACGAGCCGCGAGCGCAACCTGCTGGGACTTGCGCATTTTGGTGGCGGCAACCATCTGCATGGCTTTCGTGATCTGCTTAATATTCCTTACCGAATGAATTTTTGAACGAAGTTGTCGTTGAGAAGCCATATACTATGCGCTTAAAAAACTCACTGAAAATTCGCTTATCGCTTTTTTCATCTTCTCTTGCGCCTCTTCCGGGAAATCTCCTGTTTCCTGAATCGAAGAAAGGATCGCGGGGTGATGGTTCTTCAGGTACTCCAGCAATTTTCCCTCAAACTCCCTCACGCGCTCCAAGGGAATCTCATCCAGGTACCCTGAAGTTCCCGCAAAGAGTACCGCGACCTGCTCCTCAAAAGGCAGAACCTCCCCCTGGCCTTGCTTGAGGAGTTCTGTGAGGCGAGCTCCCCGCGTAATGCGCCTGCGGGTTGCTTCGTCCAGGTCTTGGGCAAATTGCACAAAAGCAGCAAGCTCCTGGTACTGGGCAAGTTCCAGTTTCATGGGTCCTGCGACTTTCTTCATTGCCTTGGTCTGGGCAGCTGACCCCACCCGCGAGACAGACGCTCCGATATTGACGGCGGGCCGCTGGCCGCGCGCGAAAAGATCGGTCTCCAGAAAGATCTGCCCGTCGGTAATAGAAATAACGTTTGTGGGAATGTAGGCGGAAATATCATTCGCCTGTGTTTCCACAATTGGAAGAGCGGTTAAGGAACCTCCTCCTTTTGCTTTTGAGAGCTTGGCGGCGCGTTCCAATAACCTGGAATGAAGATAAAAGACGTCTCCCGGGTATGCCTCGCGGCCAGGCGGGCGACGGAGCAACAGGGAAACCTGCCGCCATGCTTGGGCGTGCTTTGAAAGGTCATCATATATAATGAGCACATCTTTGCCCTTGTCCCGGAAGTATTCTGCCATGGTGCATCCCGCGTACGGAGCCATGAACCAAAGCGGTGAGGGATCAGAAGCTTCAGCTACAACGACAATCGTATAATCCAGCGCTCCTTTTGTTTTCAGTTCCTGCGCAATCTGGGCAACCTTGGAAGCTTTCTGGCCAATAGCGACGTACACACATACAGGACGGGTTGCTTCCGGCTCATTCTTTTGGTTTAAAATAGCGTCAATCGCAAGAGCGGTCTTGCCAATCTGGCGGTCCCCGATAATCAGCTCGCGCTGTCCTCTCCCAATGGGGATGGTAGCGTCTATTACTTTGATACCGGTGGCAAGGGACGTATTCACGGACTCCCGGTCAATCACAGAAGGAGCCCGACGCTCAATGGGAAGCTTCTCAAGCCCCGCAGCAAGAGGCCCTCGCCCGTCTACGGGAACACCTAAGGGATTCACAACTCTCCCTAACAAGGATTCCCCCACGGGAACTGAAAGAACGTGTTCTGTGCGCCTCACGATATCCCCTTCCTGCACCTCAGATTCCCCTTCCAGGAGTACAGCTCCAAGGGAGTATTCCTCCAAGCTCAACACAAGAGCGGAAAAGGAAGCTGCCTTCTCGTTCTGTGAGGGAGCGGGAAACCGCTCCACGCGAATCATCTCTGAGAACATCGCGTTGGGAAGTCCTTCCACCTGTACAATGCCATCGGCCACAGAGACGACCCGGCCCACCTCTTCCCCTTTTGTCTTGATCTCTACTCCTTCAAGCTGTTTTTTTAATATGTCAATAAATCCCTTGTCCATGAAACTATGCATTATGCAATTGATTTTGAATTCTTTGAAGCTTTCCCCGCACGGTCGCGTCAAGGAGCGTATGTGTTCCTAAAAAGAGGGCGACTCCTTCTCCGAGCGCGGGATTCCGCGACACTGTACTATCATATCCCAGCTCAGAAAGCCGCTGTTCCAGAGCGCGCATCATCTTCTCTGGCATCTCCTCTCCTCCGATGAGCTGAGCGTGAGAAGAGTTCTGAGCGCGCCATCTCCGGGAGAACTCAAAAAGTATAGCCCCTCTCAGTTTTCCATCTCCCTTCTTCTTTAAAAACTCAACGAAGCGCGCTCCCATTGCCTCAAATTGCCGTTTTCCTTTTTCTTCCGCGAGTTCCGCGAGAAGCTGCGCATAGAGAGAAACTTTACCGTGCATGGCTTTGGAGTGATTCTTCTATTTCCTGAAGAAGCGCTTCCCTATCCTTCGCGGTCATTGCGCGCTTGAGAACCTTTTCGGCAGAGAGGAGCGCCAATGTTGCGATTTCCTCTTTTGCCTCCTGGATAGCCTGATCCTTTTCTCTCCGAATATCTTCTTGCGCGCGAGCGAGTTCTTTGCCCGTCTCCTCTTTTGCGCGGGCGATCATCTCCCGCTCCCGTTCCGCTCCCCTTTCCTTCGCCTCAGACAGGAGCTGCTCTGCCTGACGCTTTACGCGGGCCAATTCCTGCTTGCGCATTTCCTGCGTGCGCGCTATTTCATCCTCCGCTTTCTGGCGCATCTCCAATCCTTCCTGAATGCGCTTTCTCCGCTCTTCAAGAAAGGACAAGAGTGGACGGAACACAAACCAGGCAAGGAGACCTGCTACAATGCCAAAATTGACCGCTTGCGCAAGCAGCAAACGCCAGTCAATTCCAAATTGTGCGAGCAGATCTCCCATTTCCCAAGAAAAGGTCAAAATTATACAAACTTAATAGACAATGCGACTACCAGTGCGTAAATCGCGATGGCTTCCGCGAACGCAATCGCCAGAATCATGGCGGTTTGAACCTTGGAAGCAGACTCCGGATTCCTTCCGATCGCTTCCATTGCTTTTCCTGCAAGCATCCCGATCGCAATGGCGGGACCTACGACTCCAAGTCCGATTGCCAATGCTGCTGCGAACGATTTTGCGACTTCTAACTCCATATCAGTAGGGAATAAATAAAATAATAAGCGACCTTGTCTAATGTTCTTCCGCGTGGCCTTCGGTTGCTATTTTCAAGAAGACCAGTGTCAGCATAGCAAAAATAAACGCCTGGATAAACCCTATGAACAATTCCAGCCCGTAAAAAGGGACGGGCGCGAGGAAGGGCACCAGGGCTAAGGCAACCACCAGAAGCACTTTTCCCGCGAAGATATTCCCAAAAAGACGGAAGGAAAAGGAAAGTACTTTGGCAAGTTCTCCCACAAGCTCCAGTAATCCCACGAACAGAAATACCGGTCCCTTGTTCAATACAATGTATTTGGATGCCTGCGTGAAAAATCCAAGTTTTTTCATGCCATATATCTGTGCTCCAACCACAGAAATAAGCGCAAGGGCAAGCGTGGTGTTCAGGTCGCTGTTCGCTCCCCGGAAGATTGGCTTTAATACCTGTTCCCCGTGGTATTCCTGGAAAAACCCGATGGAACCCACTCCCGGGAGAATGCCCAGCCAATTATTGAGAAGAATAAAGAGAAAAAACGCGGCAACCAAAGGGAAAAACTGCATTGCTTGTTTGCGGTTTCCTCCGAGAGTTTGGGACATGAACTCAATGGAACCTTCCACAAATACCTCAATGGTGCTTTGGAATTTTCCTGGAATGGGCTTCAGGGAACGAACAAGATAAAAACCGCCTCCGATCAATATGCCCCCGGCAAGCCAAGCCAGCACGAAACTATTGGAAATTGGTATTCCAAACAGGAAGAATAAAATTTCTGGCTCTAAGTGAATCTGCATTGTTTGCGTGACAGGGAAAAGCAGCCAGGGCGGAGGATAATACCAGAACGAAAAATTCAAACAACGCTTGAATCCTCTCTTCTGGCATCACACTGCCTCCGCTCCGTGGAGCCGGTTCCCTATTCACAAGGAATTCGTATGAACGATCTTTACCCGTATCGCTTCCGATTCTACCCGCTCACGCCTTTTGTGTCAAGAAAGCAATGAGGTGTGAAAGCGCTCTGGAGCGTGCGCCTTAAGGCGAATCAGCGGAATCTTGATCCCCGCCTCGCGCAGATCTTTTTCAAGGTCTTCCTGGTCATATCCCAGACATATGACATGGGGCTGGATTTCCGCGAGCACCCGATAGGAGGAAAGAGATTCATCTCCCAAAAGCGCCCGGTCCACAAATTTCTCCGCCATTCTGATCCTCTCTTCCGCGGAATGCCGGGGAAGCTTTCCCTTCAAGCGGGCTACAACAGAATCGGGAGCAATGAGGGCAATGAGCTCATCTCCATGTTCGCGTGCCTGGGCAAAAAAACTTTGGTGCCCTTCATGCACCCCGTCAAACGTGCCAAATACCACTGCCCGTTTCATAAATCCTTCTGAGCGGAGCCGCCTTTGCGCCATTCTACCGCAGTTAATAAGGGGCCAAACAGGTCATTTTGCGGATCAATAACCAGCTCACGAATTTCTTCTTCTGTGGGATTGCGGTCCTGGAATTTCACGAATGGAACATCCTCAATGAGGGCAATCGGGGTCTGCTCTGCTCCCTCTCCCATCACAAGTACCGCGGTTGTTCCCAGGGCATCCGCTACCGCAGCTGAGGTCATTTTAAATTCTCTCCCAAAGAGGTCTTCCGTTCCAATATATGAATTAAGGGCGGCAAAACCGCTATGAGCCAAAACAAACACCCCCCGCTGGCCCCATCTCAGAGGAACAGAAGTAGTATCCGTAAGGATAACCCCGACATGCTTGAGCCCATGCTTTGCGGCAAGGTGTTCCCTGATTCTGTTCGCGGATTCCTGAGGGTATTGAGGCCAAAGCGTAAGGTATCCCGCGCTGTTTGATTCATCCACCCCGGAAGAAAAACATATTCCGCCTCCCTTGATGGTCATCACTACATT
>JAUYJF010000007.1 GCA_030688685.1 Candidatus Yanofskyibacteriota bacterium
TATTGAAACGACCGTGGGAAGGATTTTGTTCAATTACTCTCTTCCCAAAGAAGCTCCTTTCATGAACGAGCAGATGAACGCCAAGAAGCTGGATAAGATCATGGGGGACATTATTAAGTCCTATTCCATGGATGAGGCAGAGTCTATTTTGGATCGCATCAAAGAGCTTGGATTTGAGTATGCCACCAAGTCCGGCACAACCTGGGGGATGGATGATCTTGTCGTACCTCCCCAGAAGAAAGCGCTCCTTGAGGAGGCAGAAAAAGAGATAGAAGCGGTGGAAACGCATTGGCACCGCGGCTTGCTGTCGCGCGAAGAGCGGTCCGCGAAGGTTATTGAGATCTGGTCTCGCGTGAAGATTTCCATTGAAAAACTTGTTCCTCAGGCTCTTCCCGTTGGAGGATCTGTGTTCTCTATTATTGACTCTGGATCCCGCGGATCCTGGTCCCAGCCGGTTCAGATGGCGGGCATGAAAGGCTTGGTGATCAATCCTGCCGGACGCATTATTGAACTGCCCGTGAAGTCTTCCTTTAAAGAAGGGTTTGACGTGCTTGAATACTTTATTTCCACGCACGGGGCGAGAAAAGGAACCGCTGACACCGCCTTGCGCACCTCCACCGCGGGGTACCTGACCCGCCGTCTTATTGACGTTGCCCACGAGATTTTGATCATGGAAGAGAACTGCAAGGACGAGAAAGGGATCCCTGTCTCAAAAAAGGACGCGGAAGAACTTGGCCAGAACCTCGCCCTGAAGATTACCGGGCGCTATCTTGCCCAGGATCTTGAGGGGATTGGAAAAAAGAATGATCTCATTGACGGGGAAATGACCAAGAAGATCGCCGAGGACGACCGCATCGTTGATTTCCGCATCAGGTCCCCTCTTTCGTGTAAAGCCCCTCGGGGCATTTGCAAGATGTGCTATGGGTGGGAACTGGGAACGAATGCGCCTGTCATATTGGGGGCCGCGGTTGGAATTGTGGCTGCCCAGTCCATTGGCGAGCCGGGAACCCAGCTTACCATGCGCACGTTCCATACGGGAGGAGTTGCCGGAGGAGGAGACATTACCCAAGGTCTCCCTCGCGTGGAAGAGATCTTTGAAGGCAGGGTGCCTGGAGGAAAGGCCGTCATTGCCGAGGTGGATGGAGTTGTCCAAGATATTGAGGGAAACGTGGTAAAAGTGAAGGTTCTCAATACGGGGGAAAATGCGGCTTCCAAAAAGCCCGCCGCTCCCAAGGAAGAAATCGTAGAGTATGAGATTCCTCCCAAGCGCGCCATCTGGGTTCAGAAGGGAAGTCAGATATCCTCAGGCCAGCAACTCTGCGAAGGAAACCTGGATCTTAAAGAGCTCATGAAGTCAGCGGGCAAAGAGGCGACTCAGCGATATATCGTGAAAGAAGTGCAGAGAATCTACGCTTCTCAGGGAGCATCCATCCACGACAAACATATTGAAGTTATTACCAAACAGATGTTTTCCCGCGTCCGTATCAAAGATGAGGGAGACAGCCGTTTCTCTGAGGGAGAGGTGGTGGATCGGGCGCTTTTCCTTGAGGAGAACAAAATGCTGAAGAAAGCCGGGAAGAAAGAAGTTTCCGGAGCGCAGCTCATGCTGGGAATCTCCAAGGTTGCCCTCACGACAGAATCATTCCTTTCCGCAGCTTCTTTCCAGGAAACGTCCCGCATCCTGATTCGGGCCGCCCTGGAAGGAAAAGAGGACCGGCTGCGCGGCCTGAAAGAGAACGTGATTATCGGAAAACTTATTCCTTCGGGAACAGGATTTAAGAAATAAAAGAAACCCCCCGTTATCCGGGGGTTTCTTTTATGGGGAACCCTTTACGCGAGGAGCCCGCGGAGTTCCTGTACTTGATCTTCAAGCTTTTCAATTCTTTTCCGATGGTCCTCCAGGAGAATCTGCTTTATTTCTTGTACTTCTCTTTTGACACCCCCAATTTCTTCCCGCACCTTCTCAAATTGAGCGTCAACTCGTTGGAACTGGGTATCTACTTCTTCAAAACCCCTTGTGATCATCCGCGCGAGTTCTTCTGTGGAGACGCCGTTGTTTTCCATACGCCTATTATAGGTTTGCGGCTCTTTGCTTGTCAATATCTTTGGGGTATACTGAGGTAATAGTTTTCACGAGAAACGCTGTGGCTAAACGAAAATCAAACAAGGGGCATTTTACTCCGAAGCTTCCTGCGGTGGATATCCCGGATTCCGCGAAACGCCAGATGCTGAGTATCGCTTTTTTCGCTGCGGCCCTCATTTTTGTTTTCTCTTTTTTTCAGAACGCGGGAATTGCCGGTTCCTTCTTTTTTGGAGCGGGAACTTTTCTCTTCGGGGGAGGGGTATTCCTCCTGCCCTTGGCGTTCCTGCTTGCCGCGTTCGTGCTTTGGGGCCAGGATCGCTGGGACCCGCGACCGGTGTTCTTCGCTCTCACGCTCCTGATTCTGGGAATCTCCGGGCTTACTACGGGATTTGCCGTAACCCGCGGTTTGGACGCGAGGGAAATTGGGGGGATTCTCGGAGCGTTTCTTTCTTGGCCCGCTCTCCAGGCATTTGGTTTTTGGGTGTCTGAGGTTATCTTCGCGGCAGTGGGATTGGCCGGACTCGTTATCTTTTGGCAGTTGGTCCCTCACGGAAAAGAAAAGGGAAAGGAAGAGGAGTCGCTCTCACAAGTGGCGCAGGAAAAGATCAAGAAGATTTTTGAGCCAAAGTTTGAGGTGCAGGAAGTGGAGCCGGTGGTGTCGTCTGACACTGCTGTTTCGCCAGAGGAAAAGGTGGAGACCAAAAAGAAGGAAAAGCTCCAGAAGGCAAGAGAGCTCGCCCCCTTTCTGGGATCCTCAGAGCTTCCTCCTACTGATCTCTTGGATGGCCAGAAGAGCGTTCCTTCCGCGGGGGATATTAAGATGAACGCCGCGCTTGTTCGCAAGACCCTTCAGAATTTTGACATTGACGTGGAAGTTTCAGAAATCAACATCGGCCCTACCGTGACCCAGTATGCGTTCAAGCCTGCTGAGGGCGTGCGCTTGTCCCGCATTACGGCGCTCTCCAATGACTTGTCACTGGCTTTGGCCGCTCATCCCTTGCGTATTGAGGCTCCTATTCCTGGGCGGGCGCTCGTGGGGATTGAGATCCCCAATACTACGCGGGCTACCGTTCGCATGCGGGATCTTCTTGAACACCACGAGTTCAAGGACAATCCTTCTCCTCTTCTCCTTGCTCTGGGGCGCGATGTATCGGGAAATTCCGTGTTCGCCGATTTGGCGCGCATGCCCCATCTCCTGATTGCCGGAGCTACGGGGTCTGGAAAAACAATCGGGCTGAATAATGTCATCTTAAGCTTGGTCTATCGAAACTCTCCCCACGCTCTCCGGTTTGTGCTTGTGGACCCAAAGCGCGTGGAATTTCCCGTATACAACGACTTGCCGCATTTGCTGTGTCCTGTGATTATGGACACCCAGCGCACTCTGAGCGCTTTAAAGTGGCTGATTAAGGAAATGGAGCGAAGGTTTGACGTGCTTTCCCGCGCGCGGGTCAGGGATCTGGCTTCCTATCACGAGAAGTCCGCGCTGGAAGCAGAAAACAAAAAAGAAGGAGAGGAGCCTATGGAAGAGCTTCCCTATATTGTGGTGGTGATTGATGAACTGGCAGACCTCATGGCTGCCCGCGGAAAGGAGCTGGAAGTTATGATTGTGCGCCTGGCTCAGATGTCGCGGGCCGTGGGAATCCATCTGGTGCTCGCGACCCAGCGCCCGTCCGTGGAAGTTATCACCGGAATCATTAAGGCGAATATCCCAGGACGCGTCGCCTTCCAGGTTGCCTCTCAGATTGACTCGCGCACGATTCTGGATATGGCCGGAGCTGAGAAGCTCCTGGGACGCGGAGATATGCTTGCCTTAACGGGTGAATTTGCCAAGCCCAAGCGCATCCAGGGAGCGTTCCTTTCAGACAAGGAAGTCAAGAAGGTGGTTTCCTGGATTGCGAATGAGACCTCCGGCTTTGAGAACCAAGGAATCCCGGAAGACCAGCTTGCTCAGTCGGTTGCCCAGGGGCTGGAAGGAACCGAATACGAAGAAGGAGAGGAAGATCCCATGTACGAGGAAGCAAAGAAGGTTGTGTTGGAAACACGGAAAGCGTCAGCTTCCTTTCTCCAGCGCCGTCTCCGGTTGGGATACGCCAGAGCTGCCCGCCTTATTGACCTGATGGAAGAGCGGGGAGTGGTAGGCCCCGGCGAAGGGTCAAAGCCCAGAGAAGTGTTCGGAGAAGGATCTCCCAAAGAGGAGGAAGAGAAAGCTGACTGGTACAGCCCTCAGACATAAGATATAATACGCCAATACTCTATGAATTCTCGTATGTCCAAGCATCCGCAAGAAGAACACGGGTTTACCCTCGTGGAACTCCTTGTGGTGATCGCAATTCTTGGAATCCTCATGGCTATTTTGGTGATCAATCTCGCAGGATCCCGGGAGGCGGCAGTCAGAGCGCGGGCGGAACACTTTGCTTCCCAGCTTGATAGGTCTCTGGGATCATCTGCGGTGGGAGTATGGGACTTTGCGGGAAACGCGAACGACTCCTCGGGACATAACAACCATGGGAACGTAGATGGAGCTACCCTTACCACAGACCGGAATGAGCAAGAGGATCGAGCGTACTCATTTAACGGGATAGGCGACTCCATAGCTGCTTCGATTACGCCCACTCTAAACGGGGACAGAACATTTGCCGCGTGGATAGAACCAACTGCGGGCACGGAAGCGATGGTGGTTGTAGAGGAAGGTGTATCAGGAGCTGCTCAGATGTACTACGTGTATAGTACAGGCGTAAACAGCGGAAAACTCGCAGTGGATTCTTGGGGTAGAGGATGGTTTTTCAGTTCCGCGCTGGTAAATATAGGCCAATGGAATCACGTCGCCTTTGTCTACGTGAGCTCAACGAGGACGATAAAATTCTACATTAACGGTACCTATGATACGGAGACATCAGCGTATACTTCCCCGGGATTCTACGATACGGACGCTATCAATATTGGCGGTGATCCTATTGGCTCAAGTGGAAATTACTACGCGGGAAAGATAGATGACGTCCGGATTTTCAGCCGCGCTGTTACGTCAGGGGAAATAGAATTACTGTATGCTGCAGGAAAAGAGCAACGGGGCATAGCTTGGCAATAGATATATGGCAAAAAAGAAACCGGAAAAGAAAATCTCAGGAGATCTCCAGGAAGCGTTAGATGAGATCAAGCAGAAGTTCGGGGAGGGGGCAATCATGCGCTTATCAGAGGCAAAGGCGGCAAATGTTGAAGTCATTTCCACAGGATCCGCTTCTATTGACCTTGCCCTTGGAGTAGGAGGATTTCCCAAAGGAAGAATTGTTGAGATTTACGGGCCGGAAGCATCCGGGAAAACGAGTTTGTCTCTTCACGCTATCGCAGAGTCCCAGAAGCAGGGGGGAGTGGCGGCATTCGTGGACGCGGAACACGCTCTTGACCCTGATTACGCGAGGCGTATCGGAGTAAACGTGAACGACCTCCTTATTTCCCAGCCGGATTCCGGGGAGCAGGCGCTGCAAATCGTGGAGACCCTGGTGCGTTCAGGAGAAGTGGATATTATCGTAATAGATTCTGTCGCCGCCCTCACCCCAAGAAATGAAATCGCGGGAGACATGGGCGAGTTCCAGATTGGGCTTCAGGCCCGCCTTATGTCTTCTGCCCTCCGCAAACTTTCCGCGATTGTTTCAAAAACAAACACCACGGTTATTTTCCTCAACCAGATCCGCATGAAGATCGGTGTTCTCTATGGAAATCCTGAAACCACTCCGGGAGGGATGGCCTTGAAATTCTACGCTTCTGTGCGCTTGGAATTACGGCGCATTGCCCAGATTAAAAACGGAGAACAGATTGTGGGCAACAGAACGCGGGCAAAGGTAGTCAAGAATAAGGTTGCCGCCCCTTTCCAGTCCTGTGAGTTTGATATCTACTATAATGAGGGCATCTCTTACTATGGGGATATTATCAACGCGGGCCTGAAATCGGGAGTACTTGGAAAAGCGGGATCCTGGATTCAGTACGGGAACACAAAACTCGGCCAGGGGGCCGAGGGTGCCAGAGCTTCTCTCAAGGAACAGCCGGATCTCGCAAAGGAAATTCGCCATGCGATCCTTACAGGACCAGCAGCAGCCCAATAGCTATTTTGAAGTTGGGGACATGAGTCCCACGTGTCGGGCCCGTTTTACGGCCCGCGCCACCTTTCTCTGATGATACGCGCACAAGCCGGTCTTTTCTTTGGACCGGATTTTTCCGAGCGCGGAAATAAATTTATACAGGAGTTCTGTGTCCCGAAAATCTATTTCGTTGATATTCTTCCTGCAAAATCTGCACTCTGTAATGACAGTTTGGTTTAGCATGAATATTAAAAAGGTATGTCTTTAACGTCTATATCTTCTTCCTCTTCAATGATAGGAATTTCCTCCTCATGGGAAGCCGCTTTTGCGGTGGGGGATTCCTGCCGCGCCCCTCTGTCCTCCTGCTGGGGAGCTTCTTGTCCGGAAGGCCGAGGACCTAACTGCATTGCCTCTGCGACAATCTCGGTACGAAAGCGTTTGGCTCCTGTTTTATCCTCCCAGGATCTTGTCTGAAGGCGCCCTTCAATGAGCACGAGATTTCCCTTCTGGAGGTAGCGGGAAGCAATTTCAGCAAGCTTTCCCCAGAGTACGACAGAGTGAAATTCAGTAGATTTCTGTCGCTCCTGGTTCTGCCCGGTCCACGTCCTGTTGGTCGCCACCCGCAAGGTGCAGACCTGCTGGCCGGAAGGTGTTGTGCGCACCTCCGGGGCTTCCACGCAATTTCCAACGATTATTGCCTTATTTAGATTCATTCTCCTCCTTAAAGATTTCTTCAAGCTCCTTATCAATGGATTCTGCTTCCGCCTTTGCTTCTTCAGGCTGTTTCTCCGGTTTCTGCTTTATCGCAAAAGAGGGAGTCATCCGTTCTTTGCGCTGGCGCACCACCATGAGCATGAACCGGAGAATGGAGTTTTCTCCCTTCAGGCGCAGGGCGGTTTCTCCGGCCTTTTCCTCTCCCAGAATAAAGCGCAGAACCGCGAGTTGACCCTGTTTCTCTTTCTTGACGGGAAGGGGAAGGCGTTTCATCCCAAGCACCATCTGTTTCTCCAGAATTCCCCCCATTTCCTGGATCGTGGCCACCAGAGCCTCCAGTTTGCGGGTGATCTCCTCTTGGGAGAGAGCGGGGGAAAACAAGATTGTCGCCTCGTAGCTTTTCATGGCTCCATTATACAGAAAGGGCAAAAAGAGTCAATCTGCTCTGGGGTTCCCAGAGAGGGTGGAAAACTGGTCTAAACTCAGGTAGAGTGGGGGTGTATGAAGATGAATCCCAACGTATTCCGCCTCTACGATATCCGGGGCATTGCAGGATCAGGGTTTTCCCCAGAGGAAATCGCAAAGTATGAGCAGTGGTACGGTCCCTTTCCCGGCATTACGCTTACCCCGGAAGCTTCAGAAGCCATTGGAAAGGCATACGGCACGATCATCCGAAAGGCGGGGGGTTCCCGAGTAGCGGTCGGATACGAGCTGCGTCCCTTCGCGGAAGAGCTGTTTGAGGCATTCGTGCGGGGGGTCCGCTCCACCGGGTGCACGGTCTTGGACGCAGGCATTTCTCTGACACCGGTCATATACTTTGCGGTCGCGGCTTTTGGAATTGACGGAGGAGTAAATATT